>UQAX01000003.1 GCA_900539145.1 uncultured Blautia sp. | reverse complement strand
ACGTACCGTTTTGAGCAGAAAACGCGTACCGCTAAATCAGAATGAATGTACCGCCAATTTCAGAATAGGCGTACCGTTCGAGCAGAATTTGCATCTATTTCTTTATTTCTTGTATCAAATACCCTTTTGCACTTATTCTACACCCTGAGGTTTCCTCTGATTTGAGCAAAATATTAACATTGTCTTTGTTTTTAATATTTATCTGTTCTTTTCCTGCATTAATCATAATCTCTATTCTGCTATTTGTATTCTCTCTCGCAAAAGTAAACATTCCATTTTTAATCCTATCCCAAACCGGATAATAGGTTGAATCCTTATCAATCATCTTTTTTCTAATATCTATAAGTTGACTAATAAAATCCGAAACAACAATTTTTTCGTTCCATGGCATTTCCCTTCTATACTCATTCTCCGAAACGCCTTCAACACCATATTCGTCTCCATAGAAAAGGCTAGGGACACCTGGCATTAGTATCAATAGGATACACCCCAATTTTAAAAGTTCAATATCACCATTACACATAGAGAGAAAACGCGGAACATCATGACTATCTAAGAGATTTAATTGTCCCTTTACAATATTTTCTGGATATCGTATCCTCATTTTTTCAAATTCGAATGCCGCTTTTTCTGCATCAGGTTTCTCTGATGAAAGGTAATCTACACAAATACGTCGAAACTCATAATTCATGGTAGAATCAAACAATTCCGGAATCCAAGCCTGTGCGTTTTCCCAAACTTCTCCAATAAGAATTGCCTCTGAATCCTCAGATTTTACCGCTTTCCGAAATGTTTGCCAAAATTCTCGGCTGATTTCGTTCGCAACATCTAAGCGCCAGCCATCTACATGATATTTTTTAATCCAATAAGAACCGACATCTGAAAAATACATTTGAACTTCACGATTTGCAGTATTTAGTTTTGGCATCTTTCTTTCATATGCAAAACATGTATATCCTGGAATTTCTTGCGGATCTTCTGGACGGACAACTGGAAATATCAAATCATAAAACCAATCCTTATATCTTGAGCTTTCTCCATTTTTTACTACATCATCGAAAGCAAAAAATTTCCAACTACAATGATTAAAGACTCCATCTATGATTATATGCATTCCTTTGTTATGAACAGCTTCTACCAATTTTATAAAATCATCTTCAGTTCCTAAACATGGGTCAATATGATAATAGTCTATAACATCATATTTATGATATTCACCTGCTGTAAAAATGGGATTTAAGTAAATACAATCAAAACCTAGATCTTTAATATAATCCAGATTTTCCCTAATTCCATTTATTGTTCCACCCAAACGATTTTGCACAGCCACGCCATTTTCCAGCATCTCTATTTTTTTTCTTTTTACAATCGATCTTCTTCCATTCGCAAAACTATCTGGAAAAATATTATATACGCAAGCATTTTTAAACCAGTCTGGCACATCTGGTATTTCAGTTCTTAATATAAACGGATACTGGTAATACTCACTTCTTCCATCGATAACCTTATCTCCAATATACCGATCTGGTAAATTCGTAGTAAATCGATCTGCATAATAATATGTCCATTCATCCCCTTTTTGGAGTTCAAAATAGTAACATATTCTATTATATGGAACAGTAATTATTGCTTCATAATAATCAAATAAATCATCTTTAGCAAATTTCCGCATAACAATCTCTTCAAAACAAATTGGTGTAACCTTACACACGCGATCTGCTATATGCAGAATACATTTTGATAGGTCATTCTTTTTTGATCGTATGCGGATGGCAAGGCTATTTTCAGTTGTTGCGTAAGCATATTGTGATAAAGGAATATGGAGAATAGCTGACTTATCTATTTTTTTATTAGCGGAAATCATCCTTTAACACCTCCTGCTGTAAGACCTGAAACCATATATTTTTGAATACAGAAGAAAACAATTAAAATTGGAATAGATACTAAAATTGCAGCTGCCGAGAAAAGTGGCCAGCTACGGCTATAATCATTTGATTGCAATTGATATAGTCCTCCGGCTAACGTATAACTGCTCTCATTCATCATAAATGTTGTTGCAAAAAGATACTCATTCCACACAAAGATTAGAACCATTACAGCTGTAACGATAATTGCCGGTCGGGCTAAGGGTAGAACAATCTTTGTCAAAATCTGTTGTCCACTAGCACCATCAATTTGTGCTGCTTCCTCTATTTCTATTGGAATAGTATCAAAATACCCCTTCATATTCCAAATACTAAAAATACACATACTCCCCGCATACACGATAATCAGACCAATATAGGAATTCAACAAGTGAAAAGTTCTGAAAAGCCGGAAAATCGCAAACATGGATAAGATTTGCGGAAATGCATTCAAGATTAAAAGCATCTGCAATACAGCCATTCTTCCTCGAAAGCGATACCTGGAAAATGCATATGCCGCAGTAAGTGCAGTTCCCATTGCAACCACCATCGTACCAATACTTAAAACCACAGAATTCTTCAACCACAAAAGAAACGGCTCTTCAACCAGGATATCTCGATAATTTGCAAGTGTAGGATGTTCAGGAATAAACGAAATATTAGAACTTAATGCTCCCCCTGAGCCACTTATCGATAAGGATACAGCATACAATATGGGAATTAATGATATAATACAAATAATTATGAATACTAAATTTAAAAAGCCAAGTCCTATGGCGTGATACGTTTTTTTCTTATTTATCATACTTCTTTCACCCCCTTATTGGTAAAAATAGAAAATACAATAATAAACAAGAATATAATGATAGATACCGCAGATGATAATCCATAATTATTAGAAACAAAAGCATTTTGGTGTGCGTATGTAATAATCGTCTGCAAGGATGCTCCTGACAATGAGCCCTTCTGCATTGTTAATAAATAAATAATATCAAACTGTTTGAACGTAGTAAATGTAGTCATTATCACAGCTGGTGCTAACACCGATTTGATTGCTGGTATTGTAATATACCAATTCTGTTTCCAAAATCCTGCCCCGTCAAGTTTTGCACTTTCATAATAACTTCTATCTACACTCTGCAATGAACTGTCCATCATCATAATCATAAATGGTAATGCCATCCATAGGTTCAACACCAAACACGATATAAAAGCCGGTATATTTTCTGAAAGAAAATTCATTTTTTCTAATCCCATGAGAGACAGCATTTTATTTAAAAATCCAAATTCTGTATTAAACATTCCTACACGCCATAATAAAATCGAAACATAAGCTGGCATCGCCCATGGGAACATTAGTAAGGTTTTATATACTCTAGACAGTTTTAATCCTTGAACATTAAGTCCTAAAGCTATAAAAAATGCAATAACCAGTTGTAAAATCATATTTATAGCTGTCCAAATAATTGTAGTCAAAAGAGCCGATAGAAAACCAGAATCTACTTTTACCAATGCTCTTTTAAAGTTTGCAAGCCCAATAATCTGATAATTATCCCAATGATACATATTCATATTGGTCAACGAAATATATCCAGTATATAAAATTGGAAATACCACAATAATTCCGATTAAAAGCAATGCAGGAATGCTATATTTCCAAGGCAGTAATCTACTTTTCTTTTTCATCTTATCACCTCTGGCATATATAAATATAATAATAAAGGCTGCAGGGCAGCAGTTTTACGCCCTACAGCCTTCTTATGACTCTATGTCCTATTGCATATCTGCAATTGCAGTTTCAGCTTCTTTCTGATATTGCTCTGATACAGCTTTAACATCTTCACCTGATTTATTAACCGCTGCGAGAAGTGCTTCTGCTGGTCCCCACATAACACTCATTTCCGGAATATTTGGCATTGGAATTGCTACTTCAGCTGTTTTCTTCATCGCAGTTATCATTTCGTTATTCGATACTGCTTCCACTTCGTAAGACTTTTGATTAGCCGGAGCACAACTCGACTGTTCAGCTAATGCTGTGCCAATCTGAGGATCAGCTAATGCTGTCAGCACTTTACCTAACATTTCTTTTTTTGTATCTGCAGCATGTTTCATAACACCTATTCCCTGCACACCTGAGTACGGAACTAAAGTGTTCCCATTTGGAAGTGTAAACTCGGCTAAAGATTTAATCCCTAAATCAATTCCTGCATCCTTAATCCCTGAGACTAACCATGGACCACCAACAATTGCTGCAGCTTTTCCTTCATTAAATAAAGTAGTAATTGTATTATAGTCTCCATCTGCTTCTATCTCCGCAAACTTTTTGTTATACTCAATTGCTTCCTGTGTTTTTTCATTATTAAGTCCAGGCATAGCCTCTTCATCAATAATATAACCACCAAATCCATTTATGATTGGTGCAACATTATAAGCTGTTGAATGTTGGTTTACAAGTGCATATGTTCCAGCAGCAGAATCCGTATGAGTTGTCATGTATTCATAAAGTTCTTCTGTTGTAGATGGAATTTCACCTTCCCAAAGTGCTTTATTATACATAAACAGTAATGTTTCATAATAAACCGGCAATAAATATTGTTCTCCCTTATACTGTCCCGCTTTCAAAGTCATAGGAAGCATATCTGAATAAGCACTTTTTTCTACAACATCTGTGATAGGAGCTAAAACTCCCATTTCTACAAATGTTCCAAGTGAATCATGTGCATACATATACATATCCGGTCCATTTTTTTCATCACTTCCATATAATTTAATTTGATCGGTAAGTCCAGTCTTTTTCTCAAAATGAACAGTAATATTATCTTTACTTAATTTTCCGTTGACCTGATCTTCGATAACCTGCATAATGGCTTCGTCTCCATCATGCCAAATACTGATTTGTTTTTGATCAGATGAATCCCCAGAATTGCTTTTATCAGCATTTGTGCTCTTATTTGCACATCCTGAAAAAATACCTACTATCAAAGTAGCACTTAAAAGCATTGCAATCTTTTTTTTCATAATTTACCTCCTATTCTCGAAAACATTTTATTTGTATTTATCAGATATATATCAGATGTTTATATATTATTTAACATAATATATCTTGTTAAGCAATAAAAATCCGTCAATTTGAACATATTTTTGAAGAAACCGTTTACTTAAAAACACAAAATAAAATTGTCATATATTTCTTCTGATACGAGTATTGAAACCAGCATTTCACGATTGATATTTGATAACTATCATCAATCAAACCCTACTACAATGACCATATTTTTTTCTGTTTCCAACTCTGCCTGCAGTCCAAAATATTTTACTTCAATCCGTTTAGTTGCTGTGCCTCTCTCTGCAATCTTTTCATTCCATTTGTCCATTAGATAAACCGCTTCCTCGGAAAAGCACATATCGTACGGAAAAATAGTATGTTTTGCCAACATACCGGCAAGGTTACTGTTGTGATATCGTATGCTGTAAAGGTGCCTCTTTCTTAAATATTTTCAGCCGTTTCGGAGCATCCCTTTGTATTCTTTGATTTTCCGTTTCAAAATGTCAGTGCAGAACCGTACCTGTCCATCAAAAACAGTATTCCCTCCATTTTTTTGTGATAATGATTACCATTTTCCTTAAAATCTCATAGAAAAAACGAGGGCTACATCAAGTCCTCGTTTCTCTCAAATCCAAATTTACTCCAAAATACGATAATGAGTATTTCTACCTCTTCCTTCCTGCATGGTTTGCTTTCTTTCTATCATTTGTCTTAATGTCATCCACTACTATCGACTTCAATTCTACAATTTCGCTTTCCTGAAAAATCATCTCATCGCCTCTTGTAAATATTCTAACCATTCTTGTCAATTTCTGGTTAGAATAACGGTTAGAAAAAACAGAAAGCTGAATAGAAACAAAAAAAATCGGAAATTATAAAGCCTATGTAATCTGTTTTCAAAGGATTTTAAGACTTTTTCTAGTTTTATATTCTAATTTACGATATTTTCAATCCCCTCCGCAATTTCTGGCATCCTGCCCAGAAAAGTGGCACTGCTACTACAATCAGCATTGTCTCTGTACCCAAATAAACGGCGCAAATTCTGGAAAAATCTTTGATACGCCCATCTGTGTTTATTTGCTGTATTCCGTTTAAAATTTCTTTCCCATAATAAGATATGTCAAAAATATTATTTTCCGGCAAGTAGATAGCCGGTATCTGCACAAGCTGTAAAAGCAGTGCAAATCCAATTACAGCAAAAAGGAAAATTCCCACTGCAAAAATGATATTCAATCTACGCTGTGCTGTATTTTCCTTACCCTCATATACGGACATCAGCCTTTTATAAGAAAAAATACACAGATATAGAACAAACCATAAGCCTGCCAGAAAGAAGCCAAGAAGCAGTATGCTGTCTCCTAGCTGATGTAAATGCCCCAAATCGTTTATCTCGCCTTCTAAAGGTGTTTTCATGAGGATTGCTGTTTCCTGCTGCTGCTGTCCTGCTGTTTTTCCTTCATCTGCTTTTATCAGTATATGTTCTGCCAATGTTTCTGATCCCTCCGGTATCTTGCCGTAAATAACAGGAATATCAGCAGAACCTAACTGCGTCAGAACGTCTCCGTCCTCATAAACTCCGCAAACTGTAAATTCTTCTCCATTGATATATAACCGCTTCTGTCCTTCATTTTTCTTCTGAAGCAACTCTTTTGAAAGGCTTTCCGGTATGGCTACCACATTTTTTTCAGACATATCCGCAGAAAAATATTCGCCCTCACGAAAATTCAGTTTTACATATTCCCCATAATTGGGCGTTGTTTCCTGATAATAGGCAGAAACGGTTTTGTTTTCTCCTATATCTGCAACCAACACTTTTTCTCCTGTTCCTGCTGCCGTAAATTCCCCTGGTGCTGCAAAAGAAGAAACCTGTGCCGTGGAAATATTCAGCCCCTCCGTATCATATATCTCAACTGCATAAGGTGTATGATTTTTCATCGCTCCGCTGACAAAAGCTGCTATAAAGAAGAAAAACACTGAAACAGAAAGCTGGATAATGCCACATATAAAAAATCGAAGTTTTCTTTTTCTCATTCTCCCACACACCTCACAGTCTCACCATTAGACAAGCTCCGACTTGGATAAATTGCCAGCCTCTGTCCTTCCAAGTCCGCATTTTTCAACTGAACAAAATCATAATCTTCACTGTATACTTCCACTGAAGTTTCCTTTACATATTCTTCCGTGCCCCATGTTCCTTCTCTCCTTTGAATGAGCATCACACAAGTTTTACCATTTGCGTCCGTAAACACGCCGGCAGGAGAAATCTTCACAACCGTAGTCCCGTCCTCCAGCTTTTCGGCAAGAGGCACTTCTATGGTACGGACTTCGGTCAACAGCAATGCTTCAATTCTGTGTGCCGCAACCGTACACAAAACCAAAATCATAAAAAGCACCGTTGCCATTCGTACTGCAAATTGTCTTGAATTCTTCATAGGTTCTGTCCTTTCCCCTTTATTTTACTCCTGAAAGCTCAATGCCCTGCGTCAGTTCTTCATGAAAAAAGAAAAACAGTAAAAGCATGGGCAATGCTGCCAAAACACCGCATACAAATGACAGTGCAAAATTAACCTCATTGACACTGGCAAGAAATACAGAAAGGGGATATCGCAGCGTATTTCTTAAAAAAGTCATAGGCTGCTCTACCATATTCCATGAGTCTACAAAGGACAACAGAAATACACTGATAATTCCGCCTTTTCCTATGGGCATAACAATCCGAAATAAAATTTGAAAAGTTCCTGCGCCGTCCAGCTTTGCCGCATCCAAAATCTCGTCAGGTATTCTTTTAAAAATCTGTGTCATGAATACCGTTCCGAAAGGCAGAAACGTCATAGGTAAAATCAAAGCAAGCCATGAGTCCAAAAGCTTTAATTCGTCCAAAATAATATAATTGGGAACAAGCGTGACCTGTATCGGCATCATCATCAAAACCATCAGCAGAAAAAGAATTCCCTTTTTAAAAGGAATGGGATATTTGGCAAATGCAAATCCGCCCAACGCACTTACCAAAATCTGTCCTGCTGAAATGACCATGCACAGAAAAAGGCTGTACCAGAATTTCATGAGATAATCCGTGCTTCTCAAAAACACCATATAATAACCTTCCAGAGAAAAAACATTCGGTATAATATGAAAAACAGCCTCCGCATTTTCCTTCTGATTTATAACAGCTCCATAATATTTCTCAATTTCAGCCGGAGACATAAAGCTGTTGCATACGGTATAGATTGCAGGGAACAACACCAAAACACCTAAAAAAAGGAAAAAAATCATACTTAAAATCTGTGATTTTCTTTTCATTCTCATTCCTCCCTGTATCTGTTTTGGAGCAGATACAATCCACATAATAGAAAAAGCAACACCAGAAACAGCATGATTGCCGCTACACTTAATTTCTGATAGTTCAAATTTTCAAAATTGTTGTTCAGGAAATGCTGTATCATATAAATGCTGTCATGCGGGTGTTTTCCGCCCAAAAGAAACGCCTCTCGATAAGATTTAAAGGCATTTACAATACCCATAACTGTTGCCAGAAAAAATGTGGGGACATCATTGGCAATGTAATAGAAACCAGCTTCTGCATGCTTCCTGCGCCTTCCACTTCTGCTGTTTGATAAAACTCCTCCGGAATAGTATTCAGACCGGACAACAGCAAAATCACACTATACCCAAAGCTTTTCCATATATACAAGCCCAGCAATACATAAAACGCATTCGGTCCTTCCAGCCATTGTACAATGGGTACTCCCATGGATATCAGCCAGTTGTTGACAATCCCTGTTTCCGCAAAAAACACTTGAATAACCATAACCACACTGGCTATGGGAAGCACCAACGGCAATAAAAGGATGTAGCGGAAAAAACGGCTTCCCGCTAACCCTTTCTTTATCAGCAGTGCAATAAAAAAACTCAACACAAGATTTAAGGTAACGCCAATAACCAGAAAACGCAGTGTATTGACGGCTGCCAGTTGGAACGCATAGGAAGAAAAAACCTCTTTGTAGTTCTCAAAGCCTACAAAGTAAGCCCCGCCCACGCCAAAAGTAAAGGAATATTTCACACATATAGCAAATGGCAGCAAAAAGAAAACAAAAGTTCCCAATAAAACCGGAGCTGCCAGCAACATTCCTATAAACTTTTTTCGCCTTTCCAACAAATGATATCTGTTTTTCATAGCACGCCTCCCTCTTATTCATCGAAATAGAAGCGCAATTCATCTTTTAAATTATCCAGCTTTTTCTCCACAGAACTTTCTTCACTTGTCATAAAGACCGCATCAAAAATCAGAGAATTTTCATACTGGCAGAAGCGAGCCGTTGTGACCTGTTGTGTAATCTGAAACAGTTCCTCTGCCTTCTTAGCCGCTTCTTCCTGATATTCTTCCGTTCCTGAACTCAGCCAATACTTGTATGCCGGTACAACAGCATTGTTGTTCACAGGAATAGCCGTAAATTTCTTTCCGTCTCCGAATTTCTCCCAGCCTGTACTTCCCTGCACTTCATCGGACAACAAAAATCCTAAGAAATCTCCTGCCTGTGAAGCGTAATCACTGTTTGCCCGAACTGCCGCAAACACATTGACCTGTGCGTTTACTCCCTTTTCTCCGTTTGGAAATGGAAGGAATTTAACATCTGTACCGGAAGCAAAAGACCGTTTCATAAGTTCCGTTAAAGAACTCTCTGCGGAATGTCCCATAATCATCACATTTGGTAATTCCGTTGCTTCATCAAAAGAAAGCTCCTGTCTCTCTGCTAACAGTTCTGTCATATTCTGCAATTCTTTCGAAAAAGTAATTGTTTTTTCTTCATAATCGAAAACAGACGTTCCAAAAAGTCCCGCTATATACTCTGTTATATAAAATTCTGATGGAAATCCTTTCACTCCTGTATGAGAAGAAACCTCTTTTAGAAATTTATCCGGCTGGTCAGATGACGGTGTCCAGTCTCCCAGCATCTCCCCTGTCACAGCAATTCCCGGCAGCATATATCCCAATGGCAGAAAATACTGTTTCCCATCAACTTCCCCCGCTTTTAGCACAGTTTGATTAAGCGGCATATCTGCTAATCCTTCTATCACGGTATTCAAATCTAAAAATACCCCATTGTAACTGCTTTTTACCATATCCGGCAATACGATATTCTCTTCATCCAAAAGGAAAACATCAGGACCTTTGCCTGCCATAATCTGCACCTGCATATCCTTCATTTCTTTCTTTATTTTTTCGTTTTCCTCCGTGGGTGCGTTGTTCATGTGCGGAATAACTTCAACGTCAATTTCTGTCTCCGGATGAAGCTGCACATACTTTGTGATTGCCATGGTATAAAATTCTTTCTGGCTTTCCGAAATCGCAATAATCATCTTGGAATGGTCTCTGGTGTCCTCTACCACCTCCGGCGCTTCCTCCTTCTTATTTTCCCCTGAAGGATTGGAAGATTTACAAGATACCAAAGAAGCTACACACAATAATCCTGCCATAATAAGCGCCAATTTTTTCTTCATATACGCTACCTCCCCATTGGTTTTCCATCGAAACTTTATTGATTTTATTGTATCAGTTTTGTAGTGCTTTAGTAAGGTAAATTCCCGTAAGATAAAAAATGCCCTTTCTGTATAGTAAGCCCCCGGCTTCTCTATACAAAAAGAGCATTTATTTTATTCTACTTCCTGTGTTCCTTCTCCGAAGTAATAATATACTTCGCCGTCCTCTAAATCAATTCCTTTTGCCTCTGCCAGCTCCTGCACTGTCACCAATTTGTAGCCCTTCTCTACCAATTCGGGAATTAATCGCAGGGACGCTTCCACAGACCATTCGTGAATATCGTGCATCAAAACAACTGAGCCGTCCTGCACATTGTCCATAACCTTCTGATATGTGGCATCTGCACTTTTCGTTTTCCAGTCCTTAGTGTCCAGACTCCATTTTATAATCGGCATGCCTGCCAATTCCTGTACTGTTTCATTTAAGCTTCCTCCCGGTGGTCTTAGGCTGTCTGCCGGAACACCTGCTGCATTTTCAATAATACTATTTGTCTTACTGATTTCCTCTGTTACCTCCTCAGATGCCAAGCTTGGAAGCATCTGATGGTCGTATGTATGGTTTCCCAGCTCCATGCCGCTGTCATACAGCCTTTTTATAACATCAGGATATTTCTCTGCATTTTCACCCAGCATGAAAAAGGTTGCCTTCGCATTGTTTTCTTCCAGACAATCTAAAAGCTTATCTGTGTATTTTCCCGGTCCGTCATCATAAGTCAATGCCACCATAGGCCGAACCTTACTGCTATCATAACGCCCTTCTTCGTCAAAATAGTAGTCTTTTCCGTCCAGCTCCATCCAACCGGTTTTTACATAGCCGTTTTCATCAAAATAGTATTTTGCTCCGTCAATTTCCTTCCAACCCGCTTCAAAAAAGGTTCCGTCTGCATTTCGATACCATTTTCCCGTTTCATCTGTCTGCCAGCCAAAGATAGTCATATCTCCTGAGAGTTTCTGAATATCCGAAGCGCTCATGACAGGCTGCTTAGCCGCCGGAATTTCTCCCTTTTTCGTCTCAGCCTTGACCTCTTTGCTGATTTCCGTCGGTTTTTGCCTGCCAAAGCCTGAGGTTAATGCCGTAACCCCTTTTGCAATCAGAAAAATCGCAAGCACTAACACTCCTGCCATGGCAACAATTCGCATAAGCTTCCTGCGCCTAATCTGCTTCAGACGTTCCTGTCTGCGGCGCATCATACGTGCTTGACGGCGGCGCTCATACTCTTCGTCATCAAACTCATCCCCAGACCGATATCTTTCATCGTAATCCATAATATACTCCTCTCTTTTGTAATATGCTTTTATTATACACAACCCACATCTTCTTGTATAGGGGATTTCTGACAAATTTTCCTTTTTTTGTCCAGTTTCTTTCTTATTCCGACACGAATTTCCCCTGTGTAAATTCATCTACATTTTCAGCAGTTACTTTATAATAGGGCAAGTACACATAGCGTTCATTTTCAAAGGGAATATCTTCCATTCCTTTCCCTGTAAGCAACGCTGCCGACAGTTTTGCCATAGCCTTCGCCTGTCCCTCTTTATCGTTGTATACCGTTCCCCATAACTCCTGATTTTCTACCCCTTGTAAGCCCGCCTCTGTTCCGTCAATTCCCAGAAAAGCAGGCAGGACAGATGAAGTATAATTTAATTTTTTATAAGCATCCACAGCGCCTAAAGCCATATCGTCATTATTGCTCAGTACCAGTTCAATCTTGCTCTGATGTTCCCCGATAATCTGCTCCATTCTGTTCTGCGCCTGCGCTCTGTTCCAGTTTGCAATTTTACAACTGAGCTTTTCTACTTCAATCCCGTTTTCCTTCAATGTATTTACGGCATTTTCTGTCCGAATAATGGCATCCTGATGTCCCATTTCTCCTTCCAGAACCACATACTGAATTTTTCCGTCTTTGTTTTTATCAATCTGGCTGTTTTCTTCTATCATTTCCACCGCCAGCTCTCCCTGCAATTTACCGGACTGCTTTGCATCTGCCCCTACATAATACAATTTATCCCATTGGTGCAAATCCTCTGCTACCGGCTCTCTGTTAAAAAAGATAATAGGCACTTCGCTTTCTCTTGCAAAATCAATAATCTCAGAAGGGTCTGCCCTGTCTACCAGATTTACACATAAAATATTACAGCCCTCATCAATCAGCTCCTCCACCTGATCGTTCTGATTTTTCTGCACGCCTGCTGCATCCCGTATGGTGACGGACACTTCCAGCTTATCGCTTTCTATCTCCTTTAAGCTTTCTTTAAAAAGTCCGATTAATTCATTGAGATACGTGTCGCTTTGGTCATAATATGTCACGCCTACATGGAGCTTTTGCGGTGTTTCTTTCTCCTTACAGCCGCCTAAAAGCAGAACGGATATGCCAAGCAAAATTCCTATCCCCGCTAATTTTCTTTTTCTCATACGCTACCTCACTCTACTGGCTCATGGTAAAAATAACTTCCTGATTTTCCTTTGAAAACAGATTTTCTTTTCGCATAACTGTATAAGAAATCTGCGGATTTTCATCCTCATAAAATCCTTTCTCAAGCTTATTCACCAGCTCTGTCAGACTCTCATATCCCACATGAAACATATCAGGAACAACCAGACACTCTACGGCTCCTGTATCCAGATAATATACTGCTTCTGTGGAATTTCCAATTCCATAGGCAATAGCTCCGTGAAGGTTATTTGCCGCAGCACCTTCTCCCGCAGCAGTAAGACTGTCATCATCCAGTGCAATGATAAAGTCCACCTCCGGTTTACTCTCCCAAAAGGTATTTCCTTCAATCTCCGGCTTTTTTGTATCTGACCAGATAAGCTTAGCTCCTGTATCTTTTAAGGTTTCCGTAAATCCCTTTTCTTTTTCTGCACTGCTTCTGCTTTCTTTTCCTGTTAAAATTCCTAGTGTTTTTCCTTCCAGATTTCCGCCATAATCCTTTAAAAGCTCCTCTGCCAGCGCCTTGCCCATTGCATAGGCATCCGGCTGTATTACAGGAAATTCCTCTGTATCCGACAAAGTATCGTCTATCAGCATAATTTCTGCCTTATTGCTGAATTTTTTTAATATTTGCTGCGTGTCTTCTCCCGACACAGGCTGTATAATCACTCCGTCTGCACCGTTTTTAATTTCTTCTTCTATTAGCTTTTTTTCTTCTTCCTGACTAAGAGCTGCACCGGTACTTACCATTACCATTTCTGCGCCCTTGTCTTCTGCTGCCATCTTCAATCCGTATTTAAAAGCAGACCACTGTTTATCATCTGCATTTTCTACAATTACCGATATCTGATAACTCCTGTCTACGTTTTTCTCCCGCAGCATAAGAAACGCCAGAAGAAGCACCATAACACCCAGCACAGCCTCTATGAAGATAAACATTTTCTTATCCTTCTTCATTGCTTTTCCCCTGTACTCTTGATAATATGACCTTTTTCCAGTATTTTACAATTTTCCTCCGTATAAGGCACTGCCGGAATACGGATAGAAACTCTTGTTCCCTCATCCGGCTCACTTTCCACCAAAAGTCCGTATTCCTTCCCGAAAACAATCTGAATACGACTGTTGACATTGACTAATCCCACACCGGAGCCATGTTTGTGAACACGATTGCTGTCCGTTAATACAAGAGCCGCTTCTTCCTCTGGCATACCAAGTCCATTGTCACAAACAGCCAGAACAATCTTGTCCTCCTGCAGCCTTCCGGTAACTACAATTTCTCCGCAGTCTTCCATACCGCTGACACCATAATTTATGGCATTTTCCAGCAACGGCTGCAAAATCAATTTTACCGTGCAATAAGAATACAGCTCCTCAGCTACATCAAAAGTAACAGAGAAGGAATTCTTATATCGTACTTTCTGGATATTCATATAGCTTTGAGCGTGCTGCAATTCATCTTTGATGCTTATGACTGTTCGCCCCTTAGAAAGACTGATGCGAAATAGCCTTGCAAGCTGTGAAATCATAAAAACAGCCTCGTCATTTTTCTCGCCTTCAATCATCCATGTGATAGACTCCAGCGTATTATACAGAAAATGAGGATGAATTTGACTTTGCAGGGCATCTAATTCGCTCTTTCTTCTCTCATTTTGCTCTAACACAATTTTCTTCATCAAATCGTCAATCTGCTCATAAGATTTCTGGATAGAATATCCTAAATGGCGGATTTCCTGCGAGCCTCCGATATAGATTTCCGGTTTTTCCCCTGCTTCGTACTCTCGTACAGAATGGTTCAGCTTTAAAATCGGGCTGGAAATTCTAAGAGAAACCACACGGTTAATGACTACCAGCATCATCGCCATCAGTAAAATTAACATTGCCACAAAATAGCGGATATTTACCATACCGTGATTAAACGTAGAATAGGGAATAACGCCTACCAGCTTCCACCCTGTATAACTGATGGTATTTACCACTACTTTCCTGTTCTCCCCATTAAAGGACTCATTGTAGACCCCGTCTTTATAGGACGCTGCCTGTCTGTTATTCTCCTCATAAATGCCGTCGCTGATTTGTATCTGTCTGGGGTGATAGATAATCTCTCCGTTGCTGTCACATAGATAATAATACTGCCCGTTGTTTACCTCATTAATCTGCTTCATCATTCTGGAAATACTGGAAAAATCCATATCTACCAGCAATACGCCGGATTGTGGAATACCCTGATTTGTCAGTTCTACCACTCGGCTTAAAGAAATTACCCAATAATAGCTCTGGGCTGTATCGTTAAACAGATTTTGAATGTGCGGCGTGGAAAAGTGCATATTTTCCATTTCTTCTGTGGCTTTTAAATACCATTCCTGACCGGTTACGTCAGGATCTTCCTTCTGTGCAGCTACCGGTTCTGCCGTAATCAGACTTCCATAATCGTTATACAGCGCAATACTTCTTAGATTTTCCTTATTTGCCTCGTACAAAAGGTTCATGCCGCTTTGAATTTCCTGTTTGTTGCTCTCAAAATCATTTTCTTTAATTACATTATAATAAACCGTATCGGAAATCTGGCGCATACTCATTAAATATGCTTCCATATTTTCCCCTGTCTGTTCCATAAGCTTCTGGGTACTGTTTATGGTTTCCTCCCTTGCAGAATTGGAAAACCGCAAATACAGAACAATTCCCAAAACCAGCATAATGGAAATCGAAACAATCGAAAATGCCAGCATAATTGTGGTCTGGATTTCTCTTGGCTTCAGTTTTTTCAGTTGTCTGAAATACTTATTTTTCACTTTCCTTGTACTCCGTTCTGTACTTAGAAGGAGATACTCCAAACCTCCGTTTAAACACGTAGCTGAAATAGTTTGGATCTGTATATCCTACCTTCTTCCCGATAATATAACTTTTTTCATTGGTTTCCAGTAAAAGTCTGGAAGCTCTGTCCATGCGGTAATCTGTAAGATAACCAATAAATGATTTTCCCGTTTCTTTTTTAAATACAGTAGAAAAATAGGAATTGGATACCCCCAGCGCCTCACAAATGCTGTCCAGAGAAAGTTCTTCATTTACATAATTATTATGAACATAATCCTTTGCCCTTTCCACAAAAGATTTTCTGGAAGTATTTCGCTCACTGAGCAGCTTTTCGTGGAGAGAAACACTGATGTTTATAATCCATTGCTCCAACCTATCCGGCTCCATATCTGATATTTTCCCATACAGTTCTCCCATATCTTTGGAAAGCTCATCCAGCACAATATCATTATTGGCGGCAAAACGACAGAACTCGCTGAGAAGCTCCATAATATCCAAATGATGCTGCTGTAAAGACTTCTCCTTAAACGAAATACTGTGAAGATAGGTATGCACAGCCTCCATAATTTCCGGTTCTTCCTTTAATCGTATCATCTTGAATAAATAGGACAGCTCTGTTTCATGGCTGGAACCGGGCCTATTTTTCTCACAAGGCGCAACCTCTTGAATATTAATCGCTCTGGAAGCGCCGTAAAGGACACGATAGGAAATCGCATCTCTGGCGCTGCTGTAAGACTTGGATAAATCCAAAATATGATTGCATACCTGTCCGATACCAACAGTCACATTTGCTCCGATTATTCGGTGTACATAGCGGCAGAAACGGTCGCATTCATCTGTCAGCTCTGAGATTTCATTTTCTTTTTCCAGTTGAGCAAGCAAAACCGTCTTTCCCAGATAAGAAAAGCACTTTGCTCTCCATTTTTCTCCCAGATATTCCTTTGCCTGCTTCTCCACAGAAGCTGATAAAAGCAATGGATTAATATCCTTTGGCACTTGAGAAGATGACGTGTGAATAACCAGACAGCAGAAAAAAGGACCTGAAAGAGAAATCTGATAATCTGAAAGATATTTCTCAAGCTCCTCTTCATGAATGTGCCCCTCAATCAGCGTGGTATAGAAATTCGCCTGCAAAAGAGGCAGCGACTCCATATAATATTTCTTTAAAATTTCTGCGTTTCGCTTTTCACTGATTTCCTGGTCCAATTTTATCTTTAACTGGGTAAATACATTGGTAAGCTCTATGGAATTTACCGGTTTTAAAATATATTCCTCCACTTCCAAATGCACGGCTTCCTTGGCATATTCAAATTCGTCAAAGCCCGTAAAAAGCAAAAGCTTTGTCCCCGGATAATCTGCTTTAATATGGCCTGCCAGTTCCATTCCGTCCATATAGGGCATATTGATATCGGTCATCACCACATCCGGCTGAAATTCTTCTACCATTTCCAGCGCTTTCACACCGTTATTGGCGTATCCGATAACAGAAAATCCAAGGCCCTCCCAGTTGATTTTCTTCATAATTACCTGTATCACGTCTTCTTCATCATCTACTAAAAGTACTGTATATGTATCCATTTTCCTTCTCCGTATTTTTACTCTTATTTCGCATAATTATAACACAAAAGAGCCAGACCTGCATCTGACTCTTTTAAAAAAATTCTTATTGAATTATAGTAACTATTTCTTCTGAACATATTTCAGACAGTCAAGTGTAACGGCTACAAGGATAATGATACCTGAGAATACGAACTGTAAGTTTGTATCAATACCAAGGATTGTCAGAGAATATGTAAGCGCTGTAAAGATAAATACACCAACAACTACGCCGGAGATTTTACCAATACCACCTGTAAAGGAAACACCACCTACTACACAGGCTGCGATGGCATCCATTTCCCATCCCTGTCCATAAGCTGCGGAACCGGAACCAACCATTCTGATACATTCAAGCCATGAACCAAATCCGTAAAGAACACCTGCCATAACGAAAGCGCCTACGGTTACACCGAATACAGAAATACCGGATACAGATGCTGCTTCAGGGTTTCCACCTACTGCATACAGGTTTTTACCGAAAGTTGTTTTATTCCAGATAAACCACACAATAGCAATTGCTGCAATAGCCCACAGAATAATTGTTGGGAAGCCGTTTACTTTTGGAATAACCATGTTTGGAATTGCAGCTTCAATAGCACCAAAAGATACACCTTTTGTTGCATAAGTAACAATACCGAAGATTACCAGCATGTTTGCCATTGTTGAAATAAATGGGTGCATTTTAAACTTTGCTGTAAAGAAACCTGCGATTGTTGTAAAGAAAGTACATAAAACAATACAAACTACCAATGCTAAAATAACTCTTGCAATAACAGGCATGCCTGTAAAATCAAAAATATGACCAAATACACCACCTGTATTGATACCTTGGTGCATAATAATTGTTGCTGCAGTCATACCCATACCAACCATACGTCCGATGGAAAGGTCTGTACCAGCTAAAAGGATTAACGCTGCTACACCTAATGCAAGGAACATACGAGGGGATGCCTGCTGAAGAATATTCAATACGTTATTGTAAGTTAAAAGTGGTGAACCTTTTACAATTGGTGTAATAATACACAGTGCAATAAAGATTAACAGGATAGCAATATACAATCCATTCTGCAGAAGGAAGTTTCTGCGGTTAAATGTATATTTGTAATTTTCCCATTTCTGTGCTCTTGTTTCCATGAAAGTAAACTTGGACATACGCAGTAAATCAATCAAGTGAAACTTAAAAGAATATGCTGCATGTCTTCTGTCTTTTGCTTCCTGGAATTCTTTTTCCATTGTCATCTTGGCATCAAAGAGTCTGTTTTTATAAACATAGTTTTCATCTTTGATTTCCTGATGATCGGAAAGCTTTGCTACGGCAGCTTTATGCTCTTTTTCCAGTTCAGCTACTTTTTGCTGATGACGTGCTTTTGCAGCCGCTTTTTCTGCTGCACAGCTTGCTTTTACAGCCTGATAGTAATCTTTATCAAAATGCTCTTTTAAATACTTTTCTGCATCGGCAATCAGTTTGGAAACTTCGTCTTTATTCTTTGCTTCTACTGCTTTTGCTTTGTCCAGCTCTGTTTTGCATTTTGCAAGTCTGTCTTCTTTTTCTCCCTTTGTAAGAGTACGGTCTCTTTTAATGCTGTCCATAACATTCTGGATTTCTACGATTTTATCTGTACCGTCTACTCTTAATTCATCAATTTTTTTCTGAATTTTACCAACATAATCCTCGATGGGCTGACGCAGTTTCATTTCCTGCTCAGCAGTAAGGATATTACTATTTTCGTTTGCCATATCTATTCTTCTCCCTCATTATAGGTATTTTGCGCTGAGTCTTAAAAGTTCTTCCTGATTTGTTTCTTTTGTATTTACAATTCCTGAAAGATGTCCGTTAGACATGACACCAATACGATTTGTAATACCCAGAATTTCAGGCATTTCTGAGGAAACAACGATAATTGTTTTTCCCTGTTTTGCCATCTGAATAATCAGGTCGTAAATTTCATATTTTGCACCAACATCAATTCCTCTGGTCGGCTCGTCCATCATGAATACCTGAGGACTGCGTTCCAGCCATTTTCCAAAAATAACCTTCTGCTGATTACCGCCTGAAAGACTGGAAATCATATCATCCGGTCCCATACATTTTGTGTGCATAATTTTGATTTCGTTGGCAGTTGCTTTTATCATTTTGGAGTCTGAAAGAGCAATACCTGATTTATACTGAAGCAGGTTTGCAATGGTTGTATTGAATGTCAAGTCACATTTCAGGAACAGACCGTTTGCCTTTCTTTCCTCTGTAATCAGTGCAAAGCCGTGCTCCATTGCTTCTTTTGCGCTGTTGAAGTTCATCAGCTTATTATTGAAGTAAACACGTCCTGCCGCTCTGGTTCGGATACCAAAAATAGTCTCTAAAAGTTCTGTACGTCCCGCACCTACCAGACCGTAAAGTCCGAAAATTTCTCCCTCTCTTACATCAAAGGTAATATCCTGTAAGTGAGGCTCAAATTTTGTAGACAAATGCTGAATGGATAAAATAACATCCTTTGGCTTGTTGTCTACCGGTGGGAAACGATTTTCCAGAGAACGACCAACCATGGCTGCAATCAGTTCATTCATATCTGTATCTTTTGAACTTTTTGTCATAACCAGATTACCGTCTCTAAGAACTGAAATCTCATCACAAATTTCAAAAATCTCATCCATTTTATGAGAAATGTAAATCAGAGAAATTCCCTGCTCTTTTAACATTCTCATCATCTCAAATAATTTATCTACTTCCTGTACTGTCAGAGAAGAAGTAGGCTCATCGAGAACAATTACTTTTGCATTATAGGAAATTGCTTTTGCAATCTCACACATCTGTCTTTGGGATACTGACATATTACGCATAGGCTGTGTCAGGTTTACTGTCATGCCCAGCTTTCTGAAAAGCTCGGAAGCTTCTTTTTTCATTCTTCCCTCATCAACGATACCGGCGGAATTTACCGGATAACGTCCAAGGAAAAGATTATCCATAACATTTCGTTCCAGACACTGGTTCAATTCCTGATGAACCATGGCAATTCCGTTTTCCAGTGCATCCTTTGGTCCTGAAAAACTGACTTCTCTGCCGTCCAGAGTGATCTTTCCTTCATCTTTCTGATAAGTTCCAAAAAGACATTTCATCATTGTTGACTTACCGGCACCATTCTCACCCATAAGTCCCATAACCGTTCCTTTTTTCAAGTCCAGATTAATATGATCCAGAACTCGGTTTCGGCCAAAAGACTTACTCATATTGCGTATCGATAAGACAATATCATCTTTCTTATCTGCCATTCTTTTCTACTCCTGTATCTCTATATTGGTATCTGACAACGTTTTCTTACTGTCAGATTTAAAAGAGGCTGTCGCATTAAGGGCGTATCCAAAATACTGCCTTAACACGACACCCTCTATCTGTCATCTTGCCACAGGTATTACCGTTCCATTACTGCAGTAATGCTGTATAGGAAGCTGCATTGTCTGTTTTAACCATGTTGATAGCAAATGCATCATACTGGCTTGGGTTTCCAAGACGGTTTGTGATGTTGGATTCTGTCTGTCCATCACCACCGATGTATTCAACATCCAGGTTCAGAAGGTCATCATATTTCTCAAGAAGTGGCTGGTATGTAGAGCTTAAGAAGTTATCAGAAGCGTTGTAAATGTTCAGCCATACTTTCTTTTTAGGAGCTTTGCTTTCATCTAACTGTTTGGATACAGGCTCAAATGTCTTAGTAGAGTCTGTGAATTCCTGATAGTTATCTGCTGTTACAGCTACGTTTAATGCATAGTAAGAACGTTCATCTTCTTTGTATACATATTCTTTATCGCTAAGAACGTTTCCAGCTTCGTCTGCTGTACCAATACCTGTATCAATATCAACACCGTCTAATGCGTTACGAAGAACACGAAGTGTTAAGTAAGCCTGTACGTCTGCATGCTGGCTGATTGTTCCGCCGTAACCTTCTGCGATAGCTGCTACTGCATCACTGTTAGCATCGTATCCGAAAGTAGGAACTTTGTTTTCTTTTGACCAAGCATTGAACATAGACATTCCCATACCATCGTTGTTAGAAACAACAACATCAATCTGATCGCCGAAAGAGGATGACCATGTTCCGATTGCGTTACCTGCTGTTGCTGCATCCCATGTAGCACCTGCGGAGTTCTTCATTTCCTGAGAACCTAACTCACGAACTACGAATTTCTTTCCGCCTGCTTCTAAAGAACCATCCTGAACTGCTGTCTGTTTTCCGTCTACGTTTGTTCCTACCGGTTCACTATTGATAGCGCCGTCTTTTTCTACGCCTGTTCCAAGAGCTTTACGAACACCTCTTGTACGTGCGATAGAGTCGTTATGTCCGATATCACCGATTGCTAAAACGTATCCGATTACACCGTCACCGTTACGGTCAATCGTATCTGCGTTTTTCTCGATGTATTCTTTAACCATCTGTCCCTGAAGTTCAGCACCCTGATTTGCATCAAAACCTACATAATATGTATCTTTGTTGAAGTTAAGAGCATTCTTGTCTAATTCGCCTGTTGAGCTGTTAGATGGCTGACGGTTGAACCATACTAAAGGTTTGTCTTTGTTTGCAACGTCAGAAGCTTCTGTTTTTCCGCCTTCTTCTGTTTTTCCTGTTTCCTCTGTTTTGTTTCCTTCTTCTTTTGCTGGTTCAGAACCACATGCAACAGCAGAAAGTCCTAATACTGCTGTCATTGCTAATACTGCTAATTTTCTTTTCATTGAAATATTCTCCCTTCCGTGCACCATTTTCGTCCGTGCGTTTTATTGATATTGACACTATACACAATATTCAGAAAAGAAAACATAGAATTTTTTTTGGTTTTCATTGAAATTTTTAAGATTTTATTAGGCATATCGCATAATATTATAGATTTTCTTGTCGAAATATGTGCATTACGTCTATATCTTTTCTATCAGTTTTGCATATTCATTGTTGTTCTTGTTGGTCTTTGCTATGAGATTTTCAAGGGTAAAAGAAAATAGCCGCCACTACTGTGAATAGTGACGGCTGACCTTATAAAAGGTTAAGCTACTTATTACTATTATCTATCCCATTTATCACATAAAGAATTAATCTGGTCTGCAAATCTTGCTAAATCTTTATTTGTACCTCCTTCGTTATGGCGGATTACTGCCATTAACCGCTGTCCTGCTGCAAGTAATCTTGCAAATACTCCGGCTGCCTTTCTGCTCTTCGCTTTCTGTTCTGCATGTTTAATAACAATACCTACTGTCTCTCTTGTTATTTCATTTGTCGCCAAATCAACCTCTGTGCCACTATACGGTGCAAATGCCTGATAACCCAGCTCATCCTCCAGTCTCTTGGCAAATAAATCGCAAACCTGATCATCTCCATGAGCTACAAAGACACGTTTTGGTTTTTCTTTAAAGGAAGATGCCCACCTCATAAGTCCCGCATTATCTGCATGTCCGCTGATACCGGGAAGTCTTACAATATCTGCATTTACATGAATTTCTTCACCGAAAATATGAACGTCCTTTGCCCCTTCCACTAAAGAGCGTCCCAACGTTCCTACTGCCTGATATCCCACAAATAAAATCGTAGAGTCACTTCTCCACAAATTATGCTTTAAGTGATGCTTAATACGTCCTGCATCACACATACCGCTGGCTGATAAGATTACCTTTGGCGTTTCATTAAAATTGATTGCCCTTGACTCATCACTGGTAATAGACAATTTCAGTCCCGGAAATGCAATGGGATTTATTCCTTTATTGATTAACTCCATTGCTTCTTCGTCATAACATTCGCTGTAATGTTCTTTAAAAATACTAGTTGCCTGTACTGCAAGAGGGCTATCCACATATACTTCAAATCCTTCAAATTCCGGCAACAAATTATCTTCTTTAATTTTTCTGAGGAAATACAGCATTTCCTGTGTTCTTCCTACTGCAAAAGAAGGAATTACCACATTGCCTCCCCGCTTAAAGGTTTTCCTTAAAATATCCACCAATGCCGTTACATAATCCGGCTTTTCCCCATGGCTTCTGTCGCCATAAGTAGACTCCATAACCACATAATCCGCACTGTCCAGATATTCCGGATCTTTAATCAATGGCTGTTCTGTATTTCCAATATCTCCTGAAAATACGATTTTCCGTTCTTCTCCGTCTTCTGTAATCCACAACTCAATACTGGCTGAACCCAACAAATGTCCTGCGTCTACAAAGCGTACCTTAATACCTTCTGCAAGTTGTATTACCTGATTGTAATTACACTCTACAAACTGCTGAATAACCCCTAACGCATCTTCCATGGTATAGGCAGGCACAAATTCCGTCTGTCCGTTTCTCTTAGCTTTACGATTTCTCCATTCTGCCTCAAACATCTGAATATGTGCACTGTCACGAAGCATAATATCGCACAAATCACAAGTCGCCGCAGTTGCATAAATCGGACCTCGAAATCCGCCGGCATGTATCAAAGGAAAATTACCGGAATGGTCAATATGTGCATGTGTCAGCAATGCAAAATCCAATTCTGACGCAGCCACCGGAATGTCCTGATTTTCATACTGGTCGGGTCCCTGTTCCATACCACAATCCACAATAAATTTCTTGCCTGCTGCCTCTAAGAAGTAACAACTTCCGGTAACCTCATGAGCAGCCCCTATAAAAGTCAGTTTCATAGAAAAACCCCCTTTTGTGGTAAAATGAATGTTGCTATATTCATTATACCCCAGTAAAGAGGGTTTTGACAGGACTTTATATATTTTTTAGGAAATTTAATAAATTGTGTGATTATTCTACAAGAATACCATTTGTAATAGGTGATTTGCTTTCTGTTACTCCGTTTTTATACCCAACGCAGGCTGCTTTCATGCGATAGTGATATCCTCTGGTAACTTGAAGATTATAACTTTTTGTAAAGTAAGATGTATTATACGCTGTATCAGAATATGTCCTTACATTGTACCATGTACCATTGGAATATCTCTGCACTGTCATTTTTAAAATTATCTTGTCGCAGGTAACGCTTCCAAAAACAGTTCCATAAACATTAACACTGCCATTTCCGTTATCTGATAATCTGATTGTTGCCTGATCTAATATGTTTCCTTTTTGCTGAATATCTGTACTTACTTCAGAAACTGGCATATCTAATAGTAGTGAACCATCTATATATCGTTCCATGGACTCTGCCAGCACCGTAGTATTTATACACATTATCAACGCAAATATTAATATTACACTAATTTTACTTTTCTTCTTCATCACTTCTCTCCTTAATATAAAATATTTTTTGCTATTAACTCCATTTCTTCTCTAGAAAGTTTCCCAAATAATTCATAGTAAGTGTTTTTATAATTCCAACTAAGCGTATAAGTAGGCACTTCATCTCCATTCTCATAAATTTCCCATAAACCCACTTCAAAATCAGGAGTTAATTCACTTGAAATCTTTTTAATTTCTTCCCCTTTATCATTTTGGGATAAGCTTGTTGCATTCTTTAAATTTGCCATTGTCATAAAATACACATATTTATTCTTGTAAGAATACCGCATATATGCTGTTTTTGCATCTTCATCAATATTACAATTCTCATATTCCATTCCATCAGGCATATAAAAAAATTCTGGCATTTTAATCTCAAATAAATTTTCTATTTTCTCACAAGCATATCTCTCTGTCCTGTCACTTTTTATTACATCATTATTATCTACCTGTGTATTCACATCATTTCCAAACAGCTCATTCATCTCCCTCATGATGTATGCTCTGTTTGCCTCACTAGTCATGGAAATGCCGAATACTCCAATTAGGACTGCTGCTGCAACAGAAGCCCAACGTACCACTCTTTTTCTCCCTGTATTTCCCTGTTTGGTATTGCTTTTGTTCTTATACCACTTTGCATTTTTTAATTCTTTTACTTTATTGGTGTGTTTTTCTCTATCATCTACATTTGTTACATAATTGTTTGTGTTTTCAATTGACTCACGTCTTCTGATTTCGGCCATTAATTTTTGAAAGCCCTCTTCTGTAGGTTCACATTCCAAAGATTTTGAAATTTCTTCCGCCTCTTTTTCGATTTCTTCCGCCTCTTTCAAAAATTCCTCCAAAATTTTCTGATTTAATTCTTCATCATTCAAATTTTTAGTAAAAAAGGTTTCACATTTTTTCTCATTTTCTTCTGATTTCCCCATGAAACTCCTATCTTTCCTTGACTTTTTTTCATAACTGTATCATATTATCTTATAGTTACTATTTTGAACTAATCAGGAGGAACACCATGAAACATATCGTACTTACCGGCGGTGGAACTGCCGGACACGTTACCCCAAATATAGCTATGATTCCACGTTTAAAAGAACTGGGATACAAAATTTCTTATATCGGCTCTTACGAAGGTATGGAAAGAAAGCTCATTGAAGAACTTAACATTCCTTACTATGGAATTTCTTCCGGTAAATTACGCCGTTACTTTGATGTCAAAAATTTTACTGATCCGTTCAGAGTTATAAAAGGTTTCTTTGAAGCTAAAAAATTAATGAAGCAGTTAAAACCTGATGTTGTATTCTCTAAAGGTGGATTTGTCACAGTGCCTGTTGTAATTGCAGCAAGCAAAAAACATATACCTACCTTTATCCATGAGTCTGACATGACACCGGGACTTGCAAACAAAATATCCATTCCTTTTGCAACAAAAGTTTGCTGCAACTTTCCCGAAACGGTTTCTCATCTTCCTGAGGACAAGGCTGTTCTCACAGGAACACCTATCCGTCAAGAATTACTGGAAGGAAACCCAGAAAAAGCTCTGGAGTTTACAGGTCTTTCTAAAGATAAACCTGTTATCCTTATCATAGGTGGAAGTCTTGGTGCTGCTGCTGTCAATGATGCAGTCAGAAAAATCCTCCCTGAATTATTAAAAGACTTTCAGGTAATCCACCTCTGCGGAAAAGATAAAGTTGATGAAACTTTATCTAACGTTAAGGGATATGTACAATATGAATATATCAAACAAGAACTTGCTGATTTATTTGCTTTAGCCGACCTTGTTATCTCCCGTGCAGGTGCAAATGCAATTTGTGAGCTCAGTGCTTTAAACAAGCCTAACCTCTTAATTCCACTTTCCGCACGTGCAAGCCGTGGAGACCAGATTTTAAATGCCCGCTCTTTTGAACAGCTTGGTTATAGTAAAGTTCTGGAAGAAGAAGAACTTACTAATGACGTATTATTAAGCGCTGTCCGTGATTTGTATGAAAACCGGGAAGCTTATATTACAGCTATGTCTTCCAGTAAGCATAAGGACTCTATTCAACAGATTGTCCAGCTCTTTGAAGACGCAGTAAACAAGACCTTATAAATCTTCAAACTTGTGTCTGTAATACTTATTAATCCAAACTTTTATCCTGTGCCTTTTGGCTCTCAGACTTTCTACTGAAATGCCAAGGGCACGGGCAGTTTCTAATGCACCTTTGCCTTCTACATTCATTTTCATAACAATTTCGTACCACTGACTATTCTTCTTTTCCAAATCTTCCAATAATTTTCCCGTAAACTCTTGCATAACAAGCTTTTTCGTTGTTTCCTCTTCCACAGATGATTGTTTTTCTAAGCGATTTGAAGTCCACATAATTCCTTCTTCTGCGAAAAGCTCTCCTTCATTTGAAGCTCCGGCAGTCACTTCATGTACCTGATATGATTTTCTGCAAAAGTCAATGGCTTTTCTCTTTGCATTTACTATCAACCATTGCTTGTAGTATTCTTCCTGTATAGTATCTGCCTTTTTAAAGAATAAAATAAAAACTTCTTGGCTTACGTCTTCCGCAAAGTCGATATCACGCAAAACACTATACACTACCATTTTCACTATTTGATAATGCTGACGATAGATTTTTCGAAATTTCTCTTCTGTCATTTCTTTATCCAACTTCTAAATTTTAGACCTGAGAAAATTTTTTCAAAATCTCATCTCTATCTTCTGGTTTAAGAGTGCCCGGTTTCCATGTAATTCCCACACCATCATTTTCATTTCTCGGAATTAAATGCACGTGGAAGTGAAATACAGTCTGCCCCGCTGCCGTTCCATTGTTCTGAACAACATTGTAACCATCGCAGTTCAACACTTTTTTCATTTTCTTTGTCACTTCTTTTGCTAATATCAAAGCTTTTCCTGCCAAATCATCAGGTAATTCATACAAATTCTCAAAATGAGCCTTTGGAAGAATTAGAGCATGTCCCTTACTGGCAGGTCCCAGGTCTAAGATTACTCTAAAATCCTGATCCTCATAAAGTGTTGCGGCTGGTATTTCTCCGTTTGCAATTTTGCAAAAAATACAGTCTTTCATTTTCATAATCTCCTTTCACTTATATATCCGAATAAAAACCTGTAAATATTACTTCTGTTTTGTCGAATTTTGGCATATAAAACTATTTGCTATTTAAAAACAGGGATGTTACACTTGTTTTTGAAAAAATAAAGAGGGGGTAACCATGAACACTCAAATAAATCAATCCAATCAACATATTACTGCAAAGGAAGAACCTGATTATCGTCAATTGTATGAGGAGCTTCAAGTACAACAACAATTTACATTATCTCATGTTTCTCACGAAATCCGTAATCCGGTAACATTAATCAACAGCTTTTTACAACTGCTGGAGTCTCATCATCCCGAATTAAAAGAAGATAAATACTGGGGAAAGATTATGGAAAATATGGATTTTCTGAAAACGCTTCTTAATGAATTTTCCAGCTTTAATAATTCCGGCAAGCTAAATATCCAGGAATTAGACCTCTCAGAGCTTCTGGAAAATCTGGCTGCTTCCAGTTTACCTACTTTAGAAAGCTACAACGTTTCTCTTGTTTTAAATATTGAGCCAAATCTGCCTGTCATTCAAGCAGATAAAACGAAAATGTCCCAGCTGATTTTAAACCTTTTAAAAAATTCTTCAGAGGCAATTAAAACAGAGGGTATTATCCATTGCTCTTTAACCTCTCAAGAGAATTATCTTGTTCTTTCTGTTAAGGACAACGGAAGCGGAATTCCTGTTCTGTATCAAGAAGACCTCTTTGAACCATTCATTACTCATAAACAGGAGGGCACAGGTCTCGGACTGCCTATCTGCAAAAGAATTGCAGAAGCCCATAATGGAAGTATTTCTTTTCAATCCGTTCCTGAAAAAGGTACTGAATTTACCGTTCTACTACCTATACGACAGCCTTTATAATCTTCTTTGATACACCCTGCGATAACAAAGGACAGCTAAAATAAATCCACTTATCAATCCACCAAAGTGTGCTGCATTATCCACACCTGTACTTGTCATTCCAAAATATAGACTTAATCCGGCCATGACAATTAACTGTCGAGTGGTAAAATTTTCAATTCGTCCTCTGTTTGCAATAACAATATAGATGAGCGCACCGATGACTGCAAAAACTGCACCGGATGCTCCTGCCGAAATAAAATATTTGCCGTTTTTTATTTCCAGATATATGGACAATACATTTGCCCCTATACCTCCGAGGAAATAGATAAGCAAATATTTTATTTTGCCTATATTTCTTTCCAGACAATCTCCCAAAAACAATAACACCAGCATGTTATTCCCCAGATGCTGAATTCCAAAATGCAAAAACATGGATGAAATCAGGCGATAATACTCATGAGACTGCAAAACTGCTGGTGTATAGCAGCCACCCCAGCGTAAAATGTGGTAGGTATCCAAAGATGAGCCGGTTACTTCTACCAGTAAAAATACCAGCAAATTAATGCCAATCAAAAGAGTATTAACCGGAACTTCTTTTCTTTTTCTCAGAAAATATTTGATTTCATTTTCCGTTTTTTTTCTTTCCATTCCTGAATAATTATTTTCTATATTCATCACTCTTCCTTTACTTCCATAGCTATCTATCTTTTTATCATCCCTATTTTACCATATTTTTCCAAAATCAGCATTACATTTATCAATATATAAGTACCTTTTTTCTGCAAAAACAATCGTATTTTCTTCTTTTAATAAATATTCTGTCTCCGGTTGTATGATTTCTCCGTCTAATTCCGTTCCGTTTCTGGAATTTAGGTCAATTAAAAATGTCTGATTATTTCGACAGATAATTTTTGCATGAACACGACTGATGGTAGGCACACTCAGACAGATATCAACCCTTCCTCTTTGACTTCCTATAATTGTATGTTCTTTTTCCAGAAAAAATTTCTTTCCCGTTTCTATTTCTAAAAGATAAGATTTCCCTTGGACTTCTGACTGTAAAAGTACAGTTTTCCCAAAATCCTCCGACATCTCTTCCTGCCTTTCCTCTTCCCCCATTATTCCTGTTACTTCTTCCCTTTCAAAAGTCTCCGGAATATGATTTTCTAAATCTTGCTTTCTATATTTCAAAAAATAAATCAATCCGCCTACGGCAATCACAAATACTATAAGAAAAACTGCTGCAATCCCCAGATAACGTATTCCTATGTTAGATAAATATCTTGCCAAAAAGATGACAACTCCTATTACCAAAAGAATTCCTACTACAAATATTTTCTTTATGGGAGGTTCTTCTTCCTCCTCTTCCTTATAAAAATCATCCAAAATTTTCTGTCTTTCTTTTTGCTCCTCCTTATTTTCTATCTCAAAATCAGTGTTTCTATTTTCCGTTTCTCCATAAATAAGCTTACATATATCATCCAGTTGAAGGCGATTTTCTACTGCAAGTTTGTGCATACCATATCCGATGGTTACTGCGCCTTTATCCTTATGCTCGATTTTAGGCAGTAAATATTCTGTAAGAACACAAAACTCCTGTTCTATGGTATTTTCTTGCTCCGGAAACCAGAAAAAGGAGTAGGTATCTTTGTCTAAGTTTTTGTATAAATACGCAGGATTTAGAAGCAGAAAATCTCTATTCAGCAAATATTCGTCTAATTTTTCTAAAACCGAAACTATTTGTAAAAAAAGCTCTTTTAATGTATCCTTATCAAATTTTCCTTTCTCATACAGATTTTCAAGACTCTGACTCCCTGTAATTTCATAATAAAGATATTCTTTTCCATTTATCCGCTGCACTTTACAAGGAAGTAATCCATGCACCTGATTTTCCAGCAAAATACGAGTTTGATAATTATCCTTTAAAGGGTTTTCCAATGGTAAAACGGCAAAATTACAGCTCATATTCCTCTTAAAGGTAATCTCCAAAGTGCTCCCTCCCTTCTTTTATTTTTTCATTCTATATTTTGTGAAAATCTGCGGTATTTTTGCACCTTTTCAATAAAATTCACCGGTTTTATTACCTTACTTTTCCACTTTTCCTTCATGCTCCAGTTCAAATTTGGGAACGGAATGTAAAACTCCTTTTGAAACCCTACCGATATTTCTTTTTTTCCTCCGCTTACCGTATAGGACTCCTGCATATCCGCTGCTTTTTGTTTTGTTTCTTTTACTGCGGTTTCTTCGCTTATCACCGCTCGACCGCTTCCATACACAGAAAGCTCGCAAATTTGTGCTGTCTCCCAAACCTTTGTCTGCGTGCCCAATATCAAAAACAGAGAAGCAAAAATTACCAGAAGCCATACACCGCTTATCAATGCCATTTCTACCGTATAACTTCCTTTTAATCTTGATTTTTTTATATCATCCACATATACGCACCTGCCATCCCCATTGTTAAAAAAGGGAGAAACGGAATTTCTCTGTCTTTTCTCCCTCTGTTTCTCACAAAAATAAAAACTGCCCATAAAAAAGCGCCGAAAAGTGCCATTGATAAAATGCCCAATGTATTCCAAATTCCTACGGATAGCCCCATAAGCAAAATAATCCAGCAGTCTCCGTAACCTACTGCCTCTTGGGATGCTTTACTGATTATAAAGAAGAGAATACCCGGAATACTTCCCATAACGGCAAATACTAATTTTTCATATATATTTCCGCCTTGCAAAAGCACCTCCCCTATAAACGTTCCCATTACAAATATTCCGTAAAAACCAATTTTCCACAAAGCAACTGTCTTTTGTTTTCCGTCTTCCACACTACACAGCAGAAGAATGCACAAATGCACCAGCCATTTTTCTTTCACACATTTATCCTCCACACCTGTCACAAATATTCAAGTGTTTTACCTGCGATTTCTTCACCAGCTTTACATGACGTGTCAGTCCGCCACACTCCTTGTCCTTATGATAGCGGTTTCCCGTGGACGTAACGTAAACGGTTGTCGGCTTCTCACCTGTTTCCATACATCTCTCACAGCTATGATACTTTTCTCCATATATATTTTTCTTCTGTTCTGCATGAGAATAAGACATTCCCTGTACCGAAAGCCTTAAATGACTGCAAGAAGCGTTGGTATGATAAACACTTTCCCAGTCCGTAACATAGACCATTTCTTCTTCCTGAAGCATTTCCTCCTTAGGCGTATATCCAATCCATGCTCTTGCCTGCCCCTTCACCTGAAGTCTCACAGGAAATGTTTGAAAAGGTGTAAAAGGAGCTTGATAGAAAAAGGAAGCTTTCAAAGAAATCCTTCCATTCTCGTATACGGACTGTGCCAGATTTATCCCTTGAACACCGCCTACAACCCCAAGCAAGGCTTCACCTGTAAGCTTTTCCTGCACTTTCCTCTTCGCATAGATTTGGCAAACAGCATTACTTACTGTTCCCACCGGTGATTGTGTATCGTCCTCCTGACAATACGCATACATTCCCAGTTCTTTTGCGCTTTCGCACAAGGTGCTCTGTATCACTGTTGTTATTCTGTATAAATCTAAAAGTCCTGCCAATATTACCATGGCAAAAAAGAAAAGAGGCAGAACAACCGCACACTCCACAGTCAAGCTCGCCTTTTGCCGAAGAACTCGCACCTCCTTCTTTTGTTTTTTCTGCTTCATGGTTTTCTACCTCCCCTTCTGCCATTTTACATATCATAAGAATACATTCTTTCTGCCTGCCATATCTTATTCTCAGGCCCTGCAATCTGAAAGCTGACAGCAACGGCATCGATACACGCATCAAAAGCAAACTTTTCCTTTCCCTCTTCCTGCCGAAGATTAACTTCTATCACATCCATAATTCGCATTACCAGTTCTTGTTCCGGCACACTCATCAGTAAAATCCGCAGATATTCCTCATAATCCGCTCCTTTTTCTGTGCTTATCCCCGTATCTGCCCTCAAATCAGAAAGCTGTGTCTTCCAGCTGCTACTATCCTTGACCAAAGGCACACGACCACCGGACAGCAAGGCCTTTACATCTGCAATTCCTTCTATGTACGCCCATCCTGCTGCCAGTACCCCTTGCACAAAAGTCATCCCTTCAGGTATAAGCAAAAGAAACGACAACGCAGAGGCGCATGCTGCTAGTTCTCCCCTTTTCTGTGGGTTTGTATAAAGAAATGCCAGATTACTGATTTCACGAAGAAGAAGCAGCTTTTTCACAACAGAGGACAGGTTCTCTCTATCCCCCTCTTTTCCGCCTAAAAGATACTCTATTTCATAAGCTAAGGGCGTTTCTGCTCCGTCTGTAAAGCTTTGAAACTTCTCAAAAGCATATTCCTGAATAAAAATCTTATCGGCAAGTCCCTCTTCTGTTTCCAGCTCCGGAAAATCCCCCATTCCCTGCTGCCTTTCCCGCTTTGATAAAGCAGCCGATAAATCGATGGTTTTTTCCGATACATTTACACCGGAAGGTAAAACAAAAGATAAAAATCCATTTTCTTTAAAGCTTTTTATAATTTCTAATGGATTATTGGTCTCTGAAATTTCCGGCATAGGCGTTGTTTCTTCCGGATTTATTTCCTCCATTCCATTGTTTTTTATGTTTTCCTGTTCCTCCAACACTTGTTTTTCTTCCTCTGTTTTCTTCAGCAAAGCCTCTATGCCTGCATTGCCTAGATTTTCTTTCATATAGCGGATTATTTGCTGCTTTACCGCTGCTCCGTTCTTATCTGATGCCGCCCGAAACCCGTCTGCGGCACATATCTGTACCGCACATTTTGTCAGTCCTGAGTCTAAAACAGGTTTCATGTAGTCCTCTAAATGATTTAATACCTGAGCTATCTGTATTCTGCCGGTATTATAAGATGCGTCCAGAAAAAACAGATTATACCTTTCTAAAAGCTCTCTGTCATATTCCGAAAAAAGTGAATATAAGCCTGCATCCATACTATTAACAGCCTGCACTCTGGCACAGGCTGTTCGAGATGACTGAATGCTGGCTGTAATAAGCGATAACAAAACCAAAAGCAAAATACTCATAGCTGCGGTCATACTTCCCTTTTGCTTCACTCTCTCACCTCTATATGCTGTTACTCTGCTTTGTAATTTTAGATAAAATGCTTTTCACCAGACTGGTAAGCTGCTCCTTGAAAATCAAAACCAAACCGATAAGCACCACTAGTATAAGTATAATTTCTACTACACCGACAGCGTCCTCTTCCTGCCAAAATTCCTTTAATACTCCCATAATTCTTACCTCCTGTTATAAAAAACTAAAAAATGCCGGTATCATTAAAATCATTAACACAACAATCAGTTGCAGTACCATAGGGAGCAAAAGCTTCGTAGACGCCTCTTCCCCTCTTACCTTTGCACTGCGCTTTCTTTCGTCCTCTGCCACTGCCTCCTCTCTTTCCAAAAGCTCCAAAAGGTTTTGATTTCCCTTTTTCAAATTCTGCACTAATAAAACAGACAAAATTTTATACTGAGAAATCCCGCACCTTGTTCCGAAACGCTCATAGGCCTCTGCCTCATATATACCGCCCTGCATTTCTTTGCAGGTACGGACAATTTCTTCATAAGCGCTCCTTTCTTTTGCATGATATTTTTCCCTGCTGCGCAGATATCCGTCTGCAATTTTTTCCATAGCCTTTCGTATAGTAAATCCGGCTCTTAAAAACAACACCAATTTCTGAACGATATCAGGATAATCTCTCTGCATCTCCTTTCTCACAAGCTCCTGCTGCTTTTTCTCTTTTTCCTTCTGCAAGGGATAAACACCCAATCCCAATACCAAAGACAGCATACAGATAATTTCTCCTGTCTGTGTTCCCGTTCTCCTATAACGAATTTCTTCTCCCTGTACTGTTTGGGGAAGATATAAAGGTCCTGAAGGATTTTCGCTTAAAAGTTCTGCTTCTTTTTGAATTTCCTTCTGCATTTTTTCTCTTTCATTCAATTTCGGTGGATAAACCGTAATCTCAGCATTCCATATATCTGTTACTTCTCCAAGAGAAAGAAACGCAGCCACTTCCACACTTTCTCCCTTTTCAGAAATACCTTCTTGCGGTATTCCCTCCCAGCTCAATATATCCGGATTTCCTGTACTCCATGATATTTGTACCGGATTTTCTTCCAAAGCCTGCGGAAACCGAAAGTCACCTCCTTCTTTCTTTGCCTTTTTCAACCACTTGTCCAACTCTTTTTTGGCTTCCTTTACATAGTTTTCCATCTCCTTTTCTGTGTATCTTTCTTCCTCTACATAAACTGTAATTTCCTGTGTCTTTCCCTGTGTTTCGGCAAGAAGTGTCTCCTCGTACCCGCCTTCTCCATAAGGATTTCTTTCCAGATACTCCATACTTCTTTCTTTGTTTTCTTTTATAAAAATTCCTATCCCCAAAAGATTTCCAAGCAAAATAACCGACACTGCCATACAAAAACTCTTTTTGTCCTTTCCCCATTCTTTAAACGTCAATCTGAGTCAACCTCACTCCCCATTGAAATGCCGCAGTATACAAAAGAAGGCAAGCTGTCATAACGCAAATCCCCACCGGATTTCCATATAACACACTTAAAAATTCCGGAGAAGTAATCTGCATATAAAGAATAATCCCCAGAGGAATAAAGCTCATAATCTTCTGTTCCATTTTCCGAGATGCCAAAACAGCATCAATTTCCTTCTTCACCTGAATACGCTCTTCAATAGACGAAATACAACGGTTTAAAATTCCTCTCATATTTCCTCCCATTCTCTTTGCCTGTATCAATACATCCGTAAAATTCAAAATATCTTCTACTCTGCTTCGAATTCCCAAATCATACAGCAATTCTTCTAAGGGTATACTGTGTCCCAGTTGTCTTTCTATATAGGCAAATTCCCTTGCCATCTCTGCTTTTTCTCCATACAGTCTTTCCAAATCTTTTCTTGCTTCCCTTATGGTGTTATCTAAAGAATAACCTGCCGATATCCCCACCTGCATAGCATTTAAGGCATCTTTAAACTGATAATTTAACCTTTTCTTTCTCAGACGGATTTGTTGTTTTTTCCTCTGATGTATGTACCAGAAAGGTAACGGAAGCATAAAGAAAAAAACTGCCGTGCTCTTATAAAACAAATAATTTATTCCCATGCAGGCACACACTGCTTCCATAAGGTAAAGTCCCCACTGCTGTATGGAAAGATGATAAACATCATAATCAATTTTATTCACAGGATAATCCCTGCCTTTGTAAGCTTTTCGGTGTGATAAAGCTGTCCTCTTTTTTCTAAATTTCTGTTTCTGACAAATAACGGATTTAATACAACCTCACCTTCCTTTGAAATTTCTTTAATCTCACAGATTTCCAATACTTTTCTGCTTTTATCTGACATTCTTCCTAAATGTATAAAGATATCAAAACCTGACACAATCTGGCGGCGAATAACCGGTATAGGCAAATCTATTCCCATCAAAACCATTGTTTCCAGCCTGCTTATCATATCCTGACAGCTATTGGCATGAATGGTGCTCAGGCTTCCGTCATTTCCTATATTTACAACCTGCAAAAGCTCTGCCGCTTCCTTTCCTCTCACCTCCCCTACAATAATTCTGCTTGGTCTCATACGAAGGCAGGTTCTCAATAAATCTCCGATGGTAATTTCCTGAGATTTCTCAATATTCGCCGGTCTACATTCCAGACGAACCAGATTTTCTATCCCCTGAATTTGCAGTTCTGCATTATCTTCGATAGTAATGACTCTCTCATCCTTGGGAATATATTCTGATAACGCATTTAAAAATGTAGTTTTTCCAGAACCTGTCCCACCTCCTATTAAAATCGTATAGCCTGCTTTCATAAGCTTTTCTAAAAAAACTGCTGCATCTTCTGTGATGCTCTCCAATTCCAACAAACGTTCCATAGTAATAGGCTTTTCCGGAAATTTTCTTATGGTAAGCACCGGGCCGTCCAGTGCAACGGGAGCAATAACCGCATTTATTCGTTCTCCTCCTGCCAGTCGTGCATCTACAATGGGCTGCAGCGTATTGATTACACGATTGCATTTTGATGCCATTTGCTGAATAACATCCTCCAGCTTTTCCGGAGAAGAAAAGCTCTTTTCAAAGGCTTCGATTTTACCGTCCTTTTCTATAAAAATTTTATTCCATCCATTAATCATAATCTCTGTGACATCATCATTTTCCAGCAGCTCCTCCAGAATATCCATACGCCGTACAGACATAAAAAGTGCATTTCGCAGGCTTTCTCTCTGTGCAATAGGCAGATATTTTTTCTTGCCGTGCTGATGTAAAATTTCATCGATTATCTCCAAAACATCTTCATCTAAATCTTTCCATGTATTTTCCAACCTTTCCACCAATATTTTTCGCAAATCTTGAAATTCATCACTGCTTTCTTCTTTCATAATTTTCCAGCACCTTTCTCACAAAGCTTCCCCAAGGTCCCATTTTCAGTTCCTGTACTGTATTTATTCCTTCCATACTCTCACCGGTAAGAGAAACTATCCTTATCCTTTCTTTCTCTATAACACCCCAGTTTTCCATCAAGGTATGGAACTGAGAAAGTTTACAGTCTGCTATAAATCCTCCCTTTACAGGCACATAAATTTCACTGCATAAATTCAATACAGAAAACAGCTCATCCACTGCACTGCTGATATTCAATATCAAAACATGATATCTGCCGCTCTTTTTCACAGCTTCAAAAAGCCTGCTCCAATGTACAAAGGGAATTGATTTAATATCCTCCGGCGACTCCACAGGAGGCAGATAATCCATATCCCCCTGCTGCTGTATCATCCCTTCCACTTCCTCCCATAAATTTTCCTTTCCGCAGCGCAGTGCAAAAAAGAAATCCGTAAGGTTTTTCTCGTATTCTCTCAAAAATAACTGCTCCAATCCCGCAAAATCCTCCATGCTGATATACAGTACTCTTTTCTCTTCTCCCAAAATCTGTGCTGCCGTCAATGCAAACAAACAGCTTGCACAGATTTCAGAAGGTGAATAAATTCCCACAATTTTCATGCTCTGTCTTACATCCGAGCAGAAAGGAACCTGCGTTTTTTCCGTATAATATTCCATCACCTCCTTAATTACACTTTCCGCCGACTGATACTTATAGATACACTTATACGGCGATTTTTGCTCCTCTTTTTCATCAGAAAGCACCACTACATTCTCTTCTTTTATCTGCTGTATCCGTTCATCTACATCTTTCTGTGCAATCAACAGCATAGGCGGAGGCTGACTTCCCATCGAACTGTAAAATTTTTCCACATCTGTAAAAGCTTCTGCACGAAACGGAAGCTTTTTCTTATTGTTCAAATACTCTGTAAAATTACAGGCATAGTCTGTATCTGAGTCACAGACTGCAATCATATTTTTCTTCAATAAAATCCTCCTACATAAAGCATAACGCTTAGAAATATCGGTACTGTAAAATGGAAATTTTCAGGCCGACTGCCCTTTTTCCTATAAGCACACAGCACCCTGCTTTGACTATATTCATAAACATAATTGAAAAAATAAGAAAATCGCTCTTTGAAATTCCCACAGGAAATCAGAAATGCGAAAGATAAAAGTCCTCCCAGAAAAAGAGAACAAAGAATAAGCTTAAAAACAGCAGTTACACCTAAAAAAATTCCCAGACCGGAAAATAATTTTATGTCTCCTGCACCTAACATTCGAAAATAAAACAACGGGAACAGCAAAACACAGGGCAATAATAATCCCAAGCCTCCTGATAAGGCCCCCACAATTCCATTTTCTCCCATCTGCCAGAAAAAGCCTGTCAGAAAAAGCACCACAATAAATCCGTTCACCACCCTTTCCATCAGAAAATCCATGCACATGGCAATACCCGAAAAACACAATACAAATAACGATTGTACTGACAACAAATCACCTCTTTTATTTTATAAAATCTTTGGAAAATCCCAGTCGAACGACTGTAAGAATATCTTGAAGTTGTATCTGATTATAGTCTCAGAAAAAGGATTTGTAAAGAGAAATTATTACTAATTTTTCGATTTGGATAGACTACACAAAATTAGCATTTGCAATCTCTGTGATTTTCAGTTAAAATATTGAATAGAAACAGTAATAAGGAGTATAGACTATGGGACTTATTATATTTTTAGGTGACAGTATTACCGATGCCGGCAGGAAAACTTCTCCTAACGAGCTGGGATTTGGTTATGTAAATATATTTTCAGAACGTTTAAAAGCGCAAAGCCAGAACTGGAACATTCTCAACCGTGGTGTAGAGGGTTACGTCGTACAAAATGTTGCAGAAACTCTCCATCGTGAATGTATTTCCTTAAAGCCTGATTATATCAGTATTCTGGTGGGAGTGAATGATATCGGACTGATTGCAAATTCCTCTGCTTCCGAACAGGATAAGCTCTATATGCTGGAAGACAGTATCCGTGCCTATCACGAAATGCTTTTTGATTTATCCAGAGAAACACAGGCAAAAGTCATTATTTTAGAACCTTTTATTCTGCCTCAGCATGAAAAATATGAAGACTGGGTACCATGGCAGAAAAAAATGTCTAAAAACATTCAGAAGCTTGCCCGCAATTATGGTGCTTATTTCATTCCGCTGCAAGCACCTTTGAATAATAAAATTCAGGAACAGGGATATGAAAACATTACTACCGACGGTATTCATCTTACCACTCAAGGACAGCAGCTCCTTGCAGATATTGTAAAGGACTCTTTCCGTTTATAAATTTTTTCAAGATTTAATCTTTCAAAAACAAAAGGCGGGATATACCTCAATGTGTATATCCCGTTGCTATTTCAACAAATTTTCCCGATACAACTTCAGCTAAATCTTTTGGATTTAATTTCAATGTCGTGCCAATTCTTCCTCCGCTTACATAGATTTCCTCATACGCAAGAGCGCTTTCGTGAATAATGGTAGCATACTGTTTTTTCATTCCCAACGGACTGCAGCCGCCTCTCACGTAACCGCTCACTTTTGTAATATCCTTTACATGAATAAGCTCTACGGATTTTTCCCCCACTGCTTTTGCAGCTTTTTTCAAGTCAATTTCAAGAGCAATGGGAATAACAACAACATAATACTCTTTACTTTTCCCCTGCACAATCAAAGTTTTAAAAGATTGCTCCACAGGAGCTCCTGTTTTTTGTGCGGTATGGAGTCCGTCAATAAACTCATCGCACTCATATTGAAGAACCTCATAAGGAATTTTATTTTTCTCTAAAATTCTCATTGCATTTGTCTTAATTTCTTTTTCTTTATGCTTTCCCATTGCTTCACTCCTATAATTTCAAATGCTTCATAAAATGTCTGTAAAGTACGCAGCCTACAAGAGCCGCCAAAAGCTCTGCGATTGGAAAGGTAATCCATACTCCGAACAGCCCCATGCTCTTAGATAATAATGCAGCTAAAGGAATAATAATTACCAACTGACGCAGCACAGAAATCACCAGTGACTGAATTCCTTTTCCCAACGCTTCAAATGCACCGGAAAGTACGCAGCCTACCGTGGAAATTAAAAATCCCACTGCAATTACCCGAAGCATTGGTACGCCGATTTTCAGCATTTCCTCATTTGCGTCAAACAGCTTCATAATAAATCCCGGAAACAGCAAAAACAACAGCATACCTGCCAGCATAATTACACCGGTTGCTTCCATGCTTGCCTTTAGCGTTTCCTTCATACGTTTTTTATTTCCCGCACCATAATTGTAGCTCATAATCGGACGCATACCCTGCACAACACCATTTGCCGGCATATATACAAAAGACTGAATTTTAATGTAAAGTCCGAATACTGCAATGGCAGTTGCTGAAAAAGCTGCCAAAACAGAATTTAAGGCTGCTACCAGAATAGACGGCATTGCCATCATAATGGCAGAAGGAATTCCCACCGTATAAATTTTTTTCAAAATTGCTCCGTCCAGACGGAACCCTTTGAAATTGATTTTAATAGACGGACATTTTTTCAGGAAAAATCCCATAGAAAGCACTGCTGCTAAAATCTGTGCCGCAACCGTTGCAATGGCTGCACCCTGCACGCCCATCGCAGGCAGACCAAACCATCCGAAGATTAACACAGGGTCTAAGATAATATTAAAAATAGCTCCTATTCCCTGAAAAAACATAGGCATAATCATATTTCCCGTTGCCTGAAACAGTTTTTCGGAATATAAATGATACATGCTTCCGACACTGAAAAATAAAACAACCTGTGTATATTGGCAGCTCATATCCAAAATCTCAGGACTGTCTGTAAACGCACTGAGAAATGGTCTTGTCAGGAAAATTCCCGCAAGTACAAACAAAAGCCAATGTACTGCACAAAATATCAGTCCGTGGTTCGCTGTTGCCGTAACTTCTTTGTCATCCTTTGCACCCAGCGCTCTGGCAGCACAGGCACTTAAACCAATACCAAATCCACAGGATACTGCTAAAATCATATTTTGCAGCGGATACGCCAGGGAAACTGCTGTCAGAGCGTCTTCACTTACTCTGGCTACATACATGCTGTCTACAATATTATATAACGCTTGTATCAACATAGAAATCATAGGCGGCACAGACATGGAAATCAAAAGGGGCATTACTTTTTTTGTCCCCATTGCATTTGTATTTTTATCCATTTTTGTTTTCCCTCCTTTTCTACCTCATACAGCATAACGATTTCGTTGTTTTTTGTCAATCATTTCATACATACCGCACTGCTTTTCGGAAATACTAAAAGAAAAACAGGAGGCGCATTATGAATAAAAATACAATAAAAAATTCCCATTTTGACAAATTCAACGTAGAAGCCACTTCCATCAATGATTTAGACGGCTGCGCTACAACAGAGGCTACCGGACTCATCCCCGCCATGCCGAAATCCCTCTCGGAAATTGACTCCTATAAAGAAATACTTCCCTACTCTCCTGATTGTTATGTAGAAAAAACAAAAGAAAAAAGAGAGCAGTAAGAGGCTGATTTTCAGCTTCTTCTTGCTCTCCTGCCAAATTATTCTTCTTTTTTAGTCTTCTTTGAGGTTTCCTTGTCTGTCTGACTGTCCTCATTCTCCTTTTGCTTGTCCGACTTACTGTCTGAATTTACAGTCTGCCCTTCTGTCTTTTCTGACGTATTGCTGCCTTCCTTCGTATCTTTTTCTGCATCTCCCTGTTTCGCATCTACTTCTTCGCCGGAAGTCTTCTCTGTGCTGTCGGTTACCGGAGTTGCCACTTTTTCAGCCGCTTCTTTTAAAGCAGCCACTGTAAACTCTGCTTCTTCATCTTCTGTATGAATTTTGTGTTCCTCAGCCAATGCGTCTGTGTAATCAGAAAGCTTATAAACTCCCATTTCTGTAAAATCGTCATTATAATGTATTACCAACGGAACTAAACCATATTCCTCAATAGTTACTTCTCCTGACTTCGCATCCTTTTTTAATGTAAATTCTGCCATTCCTCCCAGAAGATTTTCCAAAGATGATTGATGACTTACAAAATTTCCAAGAGAATAATACACCAGCATTTCTTTTCCATCCGGTCTTGTCAGCTTTCCGTATTTTTTCAAAATATGAGGATGTGAACAGATTACGACATCCGCTCCCTGTTCTGCCAGAAAATCAATTTTTTCCTGAAGCTTTTCGTCTGTATCCTCTGCGTCACTTTTCCCTCCGTGAAGATATACAATACTTACATCTGCTTCTTTTTCTGCCTTTGCCAAATCCTCTTTGATATTCTTTTCTGAATAGGTATCCACCATATAACTTTCTTCTTCCGGAATAGAGTGATTTTCACTTACCATAGAACTGTAATTCATCACGGCAACTTTAAAATTTTTCTTCTTAATTACCTGATATCTGGCTTCGTCAGCTTCTCCATGTATTCCAAGGTCGACAATCTTCGGATAGCTTTTCTTCCAAAACTCTACGGAGTCTGTAATTCCGTCACTTTCTCTGTCAAATGCGTGTTCTGTTGCCTGTGTAACAATGTCAAAGCCTGCTTTTACCAATGCGTCACCTACTTCTGTGGGCGTTGCAAAATCAGGATAACCTGCTGCCTTATCATGCTCCTTAATAAAAGGCGTTTCCTGATTTACTGATGCCAAATCAGCCTTTTCTATGTCTTCCTTAATGTTCTCATACAGAAAATCAAAATTCCACTCCTGCTCTTTACCGGAGTTAATAACAGCGTCGTGAATAAGATTATCCCCTACCGCTACCATCTGAAGCACATTCTCCTCTTCTGCTGCTGCCTCCTGTTTCTTCTGTTCTTCTATCTTCTTCGCCTGTTTTTCTTCATTTTTCTTATGTACAGACGTTCCCACAGCAATGCCGCCAACGACCAAAACAAGTGCGCCAATTCCTGCTAAAATCATTCTCTGGCGCATAATTCTCTGACGTCTTTTTCTTTCTCTGATAATTCTTCTGCGTCTTTCTATTTCCCGCCTTCTGGCTTCTTCTTCCTCTCTACGTCTTCTACGATGCTCGCTCATGATAATCTCCTTCCTTAATCATCACTTTATCTTAACATGCAAATTTCCGCATAAATTTTGTGAACTAATTATTTCACAATTATAATATGAGTTTTAAGTTTATGTCAACTTATTTACGCGCAAAAAAAGAAGATGCTGTATCAAACAACATCTTCCCAATAAATCAACCAATTCCTTTATAAACCAGTCCTAAAATAAATACAATAATTGTCAAAGGCACATAGATGTATTTTGCGGTAGGTTTGAAGATTTTTGAAAGCCCCTTTTTACGTCCTTCTTCCAATTCTTCCTTAATTTTATCAAATCCTAAAATATAGTAGATAGAAATTGCTCCCAGAACTGCACCAAACGGAACTACAATAATAGTAATAAAGTCCATCCATGTTCCTACTCTTGCTTCTTCTTCCATGAAAAGTCCGACAATAAGTGTCAGTGCACCGCAAAGTAAAACTGCATGATTTCTTTTTAATTTAAATTTATGCTGCCAGCTCTCAATCACAGCTTCAAACATATTGATTAAAGAAGTAATTCCTGCAAAACATACAGACAGGAAAAAGATAACTGCAAACAGTCTTCCCATCGGCATCTGTTTGAAAATGTTCGGAATAGTCACAAACATTAAAGACGGTCCTGCGGAAGGTTCAATACCAAAAGCAAATACTGCCGGCATAATTGCCAAAGCAGAAAGCATGGCTGCTATCGTATCAAAAAACGCTGTCTGCATGGATGCCCTTGGAATGTCTTCTTTCTTGCTTAAATAAGAGCCGTAAACAATCATCCCCGAACCTGTAATAGACAGAGAGAAGAATGCCTGTCCCATAGCCATTACCCATGTATCAATATTTGCCAACGCTTCCCATTTCGGTACAAACAAAAATTCATAACCCTCTTTTGCTCCCGGAAGGAAGAATACTCTTACTGCCAATATGGAAAACAATACAAAAAACAAAGGCATCAATATCTTATTTGCTTTCTCAATCTGCGTAGCCGCACCAATGAGAAGCACAATTACAGTAATTGCAATTACAAGTACGTGCCATGGCACATTTCCCATAAATGCAGTCACATCAGCAAAATATTCTGCTGAGTCCTGCTCTAAAACCGTATTTGTAACAGAACCGCATAAAAATCTCAAAACCCATCCGATAATTACAGAATATCCGATGGCAATTCCAAGAGAACCTAAAAGCGGTATCCACCCCAACACTTTTCCTACTTTTTCTTTCTTCTTTTCTTTCCAGCAAAGCTCGTAAGAACCCAGTGTTCCTGTTCCTGCTTTTCTGCCGATTGCAAATTCTGCTGAAAGTCCTACAAAGCCAAACAGACAAATAAAGAAAATATAGGGAATTAAAAAGGCTGCTCCCCCATACTCTCCCAGTCGGTAAGGGAACATCCAGATATTTCCCAATCCTACTGCTGAACCTACGCAAGCCAGTACAAATCCCAGCGAATTTGTAAAGCTTCCATTTTTATGATTGTGCATATTTTTCCTCCTATCTCCCGATAATCTGCCCTTATTGGCAATATCACCGATTGATGCGTTAAATTTTAAAACTATACTTCATCAATGTAGCAAAGAATACAAGAAAAGTCAACCGGATATCCCTCTTTTTATGACGTTTTTTTTGCAGAAACATGGTATACTAAGTTAAAAAATCAGTTTATCGGCACATAGGTGTTGAATTATACTTGCAAGGGGGACTTTTCTAATGGATATTTTCACTTTCATTCTGGAAATTATTGGTACGGTGGCATTTGCTTCCTCCGGCGCCATGCTTGCGATTGAAAAGAAAATGGATATATTTGGTGTAAACATTTTAGGCGCTACAACAGCAGTTGGCGGCGGTATTATGAGAGATGTTATTTTAGGCGTAACGCCTCCTACTGCATTTGCCCAGCCTGTCTACATTTTATTCGCAATCATTACATCCACCTTATTGTTTGCCATTGTATATACCAATCCTGATATTATTCATTCTAAAATCAAAAATAAATTTTACGATAAGGTTATGCTCTGGTGTGATACTGTGGGATTGGGGATTTTTACCGTAGTAGGTATTCAGACTGCATCCCGCCATGTAACCGATGACAACGCCTTCTTTTTCTTGTTTATCGGTGTTCTTACCGGTGTAGGCGGCGGTGTTATCCGTGATATTATGGCAAGCGAAACGCCTTATATTCTGGTACGTGAGGTCTACGCCAGCGCTTCCATTGCCGGAGGAATTGTCTGCATTGTATGTCGAAGTACAATCGGAGAGGCAGCAGGACTTGTTCTAGGTCTTATTGTCACAGTAGTTATTCGTGCACTTGCAGCACATTTTCACTGGAACCTTCTGCGTATTCATTGACGAAGTTGAAAATCATGGTATGATAGATATAAAAAATAAAGGAGAGATTTCATAATGAGTAAAATTGATGAAGTAAGAAAAGCTATGGTTACTGCCATGAAAGCAGGTGACAAAGAACGTAAAGACTCCTTATCCATGCTGCTGTCTGCATTAAAAAATAAGGCAATCGACAAACGTGAGGATTTAACAGAAGCAGAAGAAAACGAGGTTGTTTTAAAAGAAATCAAACAGACAAAAGAAACTCTTGAGCTGACTCCGAAGGACAGAACAGAGATGATTGAAGAATGTACAAAACGTATTGCTGTTTACGAAGAATTTGCTCCGAAAATGCTGAACGAAGATGAAATTAAAGAAGTTATTCAGGGCATATTAAGCGAGCTTTCTATCGAAACACCGACCGGAAAAGACAAAGGCAAAATCATGAAAGTGCTGATGCCTAAGGTGAAAGGAATTGCTGACGGAAAGCTGGTAAATCAGGTTTTGGCATCTATGATGGCGTAAAAAGATAACTGTTATCTAAAATCTAAGTCAGGAATATCTGCATATATAGATGTTCCTGATTTTTTTATATCCAAAAGCCAAATTGCAATTACACAGCAAAAAACACCGTCCCCGCAGCTCTCTTGTCTGCAAAAACAGTGCTTTTTCATGCGCCTTCAGGGACTCGAACCCTGGACAAATAGATTAAGAGTCTACTGCTCTACCAACTGAGCTAAAGGCGCTTATTTATTTTGTTTTCCTTAATGCAAAGAGTATTATAACTGATACATTTTAAAAAAGCAAGCACATTTTTATACTTTTTTTGTTTTTTTTAAGAAACACTTTAGAAATATTTACACATTTTACGCTCAGTCTGTGCTCACTTTGCGCTTGTAATCTCAAAGCGTGCTCGACAAATTCGCTAAAAATGTATAAATATCTCTGAATAATGTTTCAAACAACAGCTCCACTTCTTCTATTTCCTTTTCACTTTTACAGAATGAAGCGTCTTTTCCACCTCTTCGATGGACCTCAAAAACTCCGAGGCCTTTGTTTTTTGCCTTCTGTTTTGATACGCCCATTGAAAAACTGCATCCTTTATTCCGCTCTTTCCTTTCATTGCAGACTCTCCAAGCAATTTCTTCTATTATATAGTCTATTGTCCTGCAATCAATTTGTGAATAGGATTTCCCTGAGAAGAGAATTTTTCTTCATATTCTGTCATAACATTGCCTTTATTCATTTCTTCATCGTGGTGAAGGTCAAAGGTATGAGCCAAGAGCTTCCATCCTGCTTCTTTTACTTCCTCCAAAGAAAATTCAAAGAGCTCTCTGTTATCTGTCTTAAATTCTACTACCCCTTCAGCATCCAGCACCTGCTGATATCTCTCCAGAAACTGGCGGGAGGTTAATCGACGCTTTGCATGTCTTTCCTTTGGCCATGGGTCTGAAAAATTCAAGTAAATCTTTTTTATCTCTCCTTTTTCAAATACTAACGGAAGTTCTCTTGCATCCATACGAATAAAGAACAGATTATTTAAAATCTTCCCTTCTTTTTCCTGCTCCTCTCGTTTCTGAAGTGCACGTAATAAAACGCTGTCATACATTTCAATTCCGATAAAATTTACGTCAGGATAAAGCTCTGCTAAAGTCATAATAAAGCGTCCTTTTCCCATTCCAACTTCGATATGAACCGGATTATGATTTCCAAAAACCTCTGCCCATTTTCCCTTTTTTTCCTGCACATCATGCACGACATATTTGCTATCTTCAATGGCATCCTTTGCCCCCGGTATATTTCTTAATCGCATTCAAAATTCCTGCCTTTCCAATTCTTCTATAAAAGTATAACCCATACCCTATCTCCTGTCAAAGACACAATAAATCCGGTGGTTTTTTTCCGGAAATGGTGTATAATAAGATGAGCAAGAAAAAAAGGAGGAAAGCCTATGGAAGACATTATCAACAAGCTTGCAGAGATAGAAGCTGCCGCCTCACATATTATGGAAGATGTTTCAGAGCAGAAAAAGCAACTGGCACAGCAATATGAAGAAGCTGTCCAGCAGTTTGATTTCACCATAGACACGGAAATCCAGAACCGCTCCGATACAATCCGGCGGGAATTGGAAGTCCAGATGAAACAGGAGCTGGAAAATCAGCGCAATGAGGCTGAACAGGTTTTAACCAGACTGGAAGCCTACTACACCAAATGTCATACGGACATGGCAAAAGAAATTTATGACAGAATATTAAGGATGTGAGAATATGGGAAGTCTGCTTTCTTACAGCGGTCTGTCCACAAAGGTACGGGCCATGCAAAGCAAGCTTATAAAAGAAGCCCAATATCAGGAAATTGCTCAAATGCCTTCTGTTACGGCTATTGTTTCTTATTTAAAGAAGCAGCCGGGATTTCAGGACCTTTGGGCAGATTTAGATGAAAACAGTCTCCACAGAGGAGATATTGAAAGGCTTCTTACTCATACCATTTATCAAAATTTTGCCAAGTTATACCGCTTCGCTAATCCGGAACAGCGAACCTTTATGGCATTGTATTTTAAACGCTATGAATTGGCAATTATGAAGGAATGTCTTAGAAAGGTCTTTGATAAAGGACACGCCGAGTTGGACCTTTCTCTTTTTAAGGACTTTTTTGACCGCCATTCAAAGCTGAATATTGAAAAGCTTGCAAATTCTTCTACGGTGGAAGAATTTATTTCTAATCTGGAGGGTTCTGAGTATTATAAACCCCTGAAAAAATTAGGGAATGATTACACCCCCAGAATTTTTGATTATGGTATGGCGCTGGACCAGTATTATTTTGCCAATATCTGGTCCGTAAAAGAAAAACTCTTCAAAAAACGAGATTTAGAAGAAATCACAAAAGCATACGGAAATAAATTTGACATGTTAAATCTTCAATGGATTTACCGTTCAAAAAAATATTACCACATGACTCCTGCTGATATTTATGCACTGTTAATTCCTGTGCATTACCGTCTCAGCAGAAAAGAGATTTCCGCATTGGTGGAGGCCGGAGATGAAGAAGAATTTAAGCACAATCTGGACACCACCTATTACAAAAAACGTTTTCCTGAGCTTGTTCCGGAAAAACTGGAAGCGTTTTATAATCTAAATTTAAAAAACATTCTGGAGACAGAGTCCAGAAAATATCCTCACTCAGTTATTATGCTGTATTCCTACCTCTATCACAAGGAGCATGAGGTAGACCGATTGACTACGGCTATTGAATGTGTCCGCTACGGACTGTCATCTGCTGAGATTTTAGAGTATATTGCAAAAACTTAATAACCGGAGGTGATTACATGATTGAGAAAATGAAATTCTTGAGTATTACCGGTCCGAAATCGGATATTGACCGTGTGGTAAATGAATATCTTTCCAAGTATGAAATTCATCTTGAGAATGCTATGGCACAGTTAAGTCAGGTACAGCACCTGTCGCCGTATATTCAGATAAATCCTTATAAAGATTTATTAACCCGCATCAATGAATTTGCCGGTCAGCTCAAGGATACAGAGCACGTTCCCATACGTGATATTTCTCTGGAAGAAATCCAGCCCCTCGTGGATGTTTTGAATGAAAAAATTTCAAAAATCAACAAAAAATGTGATGAGCTCAGTGAAAAACGTGCTTCTGTCACAGAAGATTTAAGATGTATTACGCCTTTTCTTACCCTGCCTCAGGATTTAGATAAGCTGATACACTATCGTTTTGTTCAGGTACGTTTCGGACGTATTCCCGTAGAATATTATGAAAAATTCAAAGAATATGTTTACGATAATCTGGACACCATCTTTTTCCCCTGTCATCAGGATGATTATGTATGGGGACTTTATTTTGTCCTCTGGACAAAAATGGAACAGGTAGATGCCGTATTCTCTTCTATGCACTTTGAGCGCATTTATCTGAAAAAGGATTACTATTATGGTACTCCTCAAAAGCTTCACAACGATTTAAACACACAGTTAAATGAAATTGATAAAGAATTAAACGCTTGTCATCAGGAAATTCAGGAGCTTCTAAACGGCGATGCCTCTGCTATTCTTTCTGCACAGGCTGCCTTAAATGCTCTTTCCACCAACTTTGATGTGCGAAAGGTCGCTGCCTGCGTACAGGAGCATCAGGAAACCTTCTATATTTTATGCGGATGGATGAGTGAAAAGGACAGCTCTTCTTTCATGAAAGAAATCGAAAACGACTCCAAGCTGTTCTGTGTGGTAGAGGATGACAATAATAAAATCAGTTGTAAACCGCCTACAAAGCTGAAAAATCCGAAGATTTTCAAGCCTTTTGAAATGTATATAAAAATGTATGGTCTTCCTGACTATCACGAATTAGACCCTACGATTTTCGTTGCCCTGACATATTCTTTTATCTTCGGTGTAATGTTCGGAGATGTGGGACAGGGACTTTTGCTGGCAATCGGAGGCTTTGCACTGTATAAATGGAAGCAGATTACTTTAGGCGCAATTATCGGTACTGCCGGTATCTTCTCTACGTTCTTTGGCTTTATGTTCGGCAGTATTTTCGGCTTCGAGCATACCATTGACGCCCTATGGCTAAGGCCCGTAGAAGCCATGATGCTGGTTCCCGGACTCGGACAGATGAATACGATTTTCGTTGTTGCCATTGTTTTCGGTATGTTCCTCATTCTTGTAACTATGGTCTTTCATATTATCAATGCGGTACGTACCCACGACACAGAAGGTATCTGGTTTGATCAGAACTCTGTCTGCGGACTTGTTTTTTATGGAACTTTAACCGTTTCCGCTCTTTTATTCCTTACAGGACAGGCGCTGCCTGCTGCCGTTATTTTAATTGTAATGTTTGCAGTGCCTCTTGTGATTATCATGCTGAAAGAGCCGATTACCCGTTTAGTGGAAAAGAAAACGCCTGTAATCGAAGGCAGCAAGCCTATGTTTTTTGTACAGAGCTTCTTTGAGCTGTTTGAAATTATGTTAAGCTTTCTTTCAAACACACTTTCTTTTGTGCGTATCGGCGCTTTTGCTGTCAGCCACGCCGCTATGATGGGCGTTGTTATGATGCTTGCAGGTGCGGAAAGCGGCGGAAGCATTAACTGGCTGATTGTTATCGGAGGCAATCTCTTTGTATGTGCTATGGAAGGTCTGATTGTAGGTATTCAGGTACTTCGTCTTGAATATTATGAAATGTTCAGCCGTTTCTATAAGGGTACAGGAAAAGAATTTAAGCCATTTTTAAAACATGTAAATAAAACAAAATTCTCTGACCATGCTTAGTGGCGCAGACTGTTTATTATTTAGGAGGATATTATTATGACAACTATCATTCAAATTCTTACCGCAGCAGCTTTAGTTTTAAGTATTATCGTTCCTTTCGGAGCATTCTTTCTGGGAGAAAAAACAAAAAAACGTTATAAAAAGTCTCTCGCATGCAACTGCTTTTTCTTCTTCGGAAGCCTTCTTGTGGCTACTGTTGTAATGTTCAGCGGAACAGCCAACGTTCATGCTGCAACTGCTGCCGGAACTTCTGACCTCGCAACAGGTCTTGGCTACATCGGTGCCGCTTTAGTTACCGGCCTTTCCGGTATTGGTTCAGGTATTGCCGTTGCAAGCTCTGCAAGTGCTGCTTTAGGCGCTATCAGCGAAGATGGTTCTTTATTTGGTAAATCCATGATTTTCGTAGCCATGGCAGAAGGTATTGCATTATATGGTCTGATTATTTCTTTCATGATCCTTGGTAAATTAGGCTGATTTCAATACGGAAGGATGATTTCCAATGAAAATGTTTTTAATCAGTGACAACATCGACACCTACACCGGTATGCGCCTTGCAGGCGTAGAAGGTGTGGTTGTCCACGAAAGAGAGGAACTTCATCGTGCCTTGGAGGAAGCCATTAGCAACAAAGAAAACGGCATTATTCTCCTTACAGAAAAATTCGGAAAAGAATTTCCCGACATTATCGATGATGTGCGCTTAAATCACAAGCTTCCTCTGCTTATTGAAATCCCTGACCGTCACGGAACGGGACGGGCGCCTGACTTCATTACTTCTTATGTAAATGAAGCCATCGGACTAAAATTATGACAAGAAGGTGATGTGTATGACAACAGAAGAAAAATTGCAGCATTTCTATGAAGTTTCCATGGATACTGCCAGAGAAGAAGCAACAAAAGTATTGGATGAATACAAGGCTGCTCTGGAAACAGAAATGGAACGCCATAAACAGGAAAAGCAGGCTGCTTCTGAAAGTCAGTTCAAAATAGACTCAGACAACGCAGCCCGAGAAATCAACAAAGCGCTTTCCGCAGAGCATCTCCATATTAAAAGAAAGCTTTCCAAAAAACAGCAGAAATTAAAAGAAAGTATCTTTGCTGAAGTAGAGGAATTACTGGATGACTTCTCGAAAAAGCCGGAGTATACAGACTGGCTGGAAAATAAAATCAAACAGTCCTTGGAGATTGCCGAAAATGACTCTGTACAGATTTATCTCACTGCCAAGGACTCTGCCAAGGCAGAGGAATTGACAAAACGCACCGGAATTACTCCTCTCATCTCTGAAACAGATTTTTTAGGTGGTATAAGAGCTGTTATTCCTGAAAAAAATATTTTAATTGACAATACGTTCCTTACTGCTTTTGAAAATGAAAAGGAACGCTTCAATTTTGATGGAGGATTTACCCATGAGTAAAACTGCTGAAATTTACGGCATCAACGGTCCTGTTATTTACTTAAAAGGCAATACAGGCTTTAAAATGTCGGAAATGGTTTATGTCGGAAAGGAAAATCTGGTCGGTGAGGTTATCTCTCTGAAAAAAGAAGCCACAACAGTTCAGGTATTTGAGGAAACCAGCGGACTTCGCCCCGGAGAAACCGTAACTGCCAGTGGTGACGCCATTTCTGTTACACTTGGCCCCGGTATTTTAAATAATATTTTTGACGGTATTCAAAGACCTCTTTCTGTGATTGCCGAACAATCTGGAAAATATATTTCCAGAGGTATGCAGGTAGACTCTCTGGATACGGAAAAGCTTTGGGACGTGCATCTAACCGTCTCCCAAGGTATGGAGGTCTATGGAGGAACGATTATTGCAGAAGTTCCGGAAACAGAGTCCATTGTGCATAAGTCTATGGTTCCGCCAAATCTTCACGGAGTGATAAAATCTGTTGTTCCTGACGGAAAATACAATATTACTCAGACTATTGCCGTACTTACTTTGGAAGACGGCTCTGAATATGAATTAAAACTGGCGCAGAAATGGCCGATACGAATTCCAAGACCTACAAGTAAACGTTACCCTGCTTCTAAACCACTTGTAACAGGACAGCGTATTTTGGACACTCTGTTCCCGATTGCAAAAGGCGGTACTGCTGCTGTTCCCGGCGGATTTGGTACAGGTAAAACCATGACGCAGCACCAGATTGCCAAATGGTCTGATGCCGATATTATTATTTACATTGGTTGCGGTGAACGTGGAAATGAAATGACACAGGTATTGGAGGATTTCTCCAAGCTTCATGACCCGAAAACAGGAAACGCCTTAATGGCACGTACTTCCTTAATTGCCAATACTTCAAATATGCCGGTTGCTGCCCGTGAGGCATCTATTTATACCGGTATTACCCTTGCGGAATACTATCGTGATATGGGTTATGACGTGGCAATTATGGCGGACTCCACTTCCCGATGGGCAGAGGCTTTGCGTGAATTATCCGGACGTCTGGAGGAAATGCCTGCGGAAGAAGGCTTCCCTGCTTATCTTGCATCCCGTCTTTCTGCCTTTTATGAAAGAGCCGGCATGATGCAGAATTTAAACGGTACGGAAGGTTCTGTATCCATTATCGGTGCAGTTTCCCCACAGGGCGGTGACTTTTCCGAGCCTGTAACACAAAATACCAAACGTTTTGTCCGCTGCTTCTGGGGACTGGATAAGTCTCTGGCTTATGCAAGACATTTCCCTGCCATTCACTGGCTTACCAGTTACAGTGAATATCTGGGAGATTTATCTTACTGGTATAGTGAAAATGTTTCCCCGAAGTTTGTGGAGTACAGAAACCGCATCATGGCAATTTTAAACTCAGAAAGCAGTCTGATGGAAATCGTAAAGCTTATCGGAAGCGACGTGCTTCCCGATGACCAGAAGCTGACCTTGGAAATTGCAAGAGTTATCCGTCTGGGCTTTTTACAGCAGAATGCTTTCCATCCTGACGATACCTGTGTTTCTCTGGAAAAACAGTTTAAAATGATGGAAGTTATTCTGTATTTATATAAGAAGTGCCGTGCTCTCATTGCAATGGGCATGCCAATGTCCGTGTTAAAGCAAGAAAATATCTTTGAAAAAGTCATTGCAATTAAATATGATGTGCCAAACGACCATCTGGAAATGATGGATGATTATAAAAAAGCGGTAAAAGATTTCTATAACACAGTAATGGAAAAAAATGGATAAGGAGGGACTGATTTATGGCAATCGAATATTTGGGCTTAAGCGAAATCAACGGCCCTCTGGTAGTTTTAGAAGGAGTAAAAAACGCCTCCTTTGATGAAATCGTAGAATTTCGTGTGGATGACGGAAGCAAAAAGCTGGGACGTATTGTAGAAATATACGAAGAAAAAGCAGTTATTCAGGTATTTGAAGGTACCGAAAATATGTCGCTTTCCAATACCCACACACGCCTCAGCGGACATCCCATGGAAGTGGAGCTTTCTCCCGATATTCTGGGGCGTACCTTTAACGGTATCGGAAAACCCATTGACGGATTAGGTCCTGTCATTCCCGAAATGAAGCTGAATATTAACGGACTTCCGTTAAATCCCGTCACAAGAGAATATCCCAGAAACTTTATTCAAACAGGTATCTCTGCCATTGACGGACTGACTACTTTAATTCGTGGACAGAAGCTCCCGATTTTCTCAGGAAACGGACTTCCCCATGACCAGCTTGCAGCGCAGATTGTTCAGCAGGCATCTCTTGGTAGCAACAGCGATGAAAAATTTGCCATTGTCTTTGCTGCAATGGGTGTAAAATATGACGTAGCGGAATTTTTCCGCCGTACCTTTGAGGAAAGCGGTGTATCCGACCATGTTGTTATGTACCTGAATTTGGCAAATGACCCTGTTGTAGAACGTCTGATTACACCGAAGGTTGCTCTTACTGCTGCGGAATATCTGGCTTTTGAAAAAGGTATGCACATCCTTGTTATCCTTACAGATATTACTTCCTTCTGTGAGGCCATGCGTGAGGTATCTTCCTCTAAGGGTGAAATTCCTTCCAGAAAAGGATATCCGGGATATTTATACAGTGAACTGGCAACCCTTTATGAAAGAGCCGGTATTGTAAGAGGCGGTACAGGTTCTGTAACACAGATACCAATTCTTACCATGCCAAATGATGATATTACTCATCCAATTCCTGACTTAACAGGATACATTACCGAAGGTCAGGTTGTACTTGACCGTCAGCTTCACGGACAGGCAATTTATCCGCCAATCAATGTACTGCCTTCTCTGTCACGTCTTATGAAGGACGGTATCGGTGAAGGCTTTACACGGGAAGACCATCAAGACGTTGCAAATCAGCTTTTCTCCTGCTACGCAAAGGTAGGGGATGCCAGAGCTCTTGCATCGGTTATCGGCGAAGACGAGCTTTCACCTCTGGATAAAAAATATCTGGAGTTTGGTACTGCCTTTGAAGAAAACTTCGTGGGACAACGAGCAGATGAAAACAGAACTATTCAGGAAACTTTAGATAAAGGTTGGGAGCTTCTTTCCATGATACCGAGAGAAGAGCTTGACCGTATCGACACCAAAATTCTGGATAAATATTATCCTGAAAACGTAGAAAAGTAAAAGGGGGGATTTTGTGGATCCGAATACATTTCCCACCAAGGGAAACCTGATACTTGCGAAAAACTCTCTTGCTCTTTCAAAGCAAGGTTTTGATTTGATGGATAAGAAACGAAATATCTTAATCCGTGAACTGATGGATTTGATTGAGCAGGCAAAGGATATTCAGTCACAGATTGATGTTACCTTCCGTACTGCTTATGCTGCTCTGCAAAAGGCAAATATGGAAATCGGCATCAGTTATGTGCAGGAAATCTCCAGAACCGTACCTGTGGAAAACTCCATTTCCATAAAAACACGAAGCGTTATGGGTACGGAAATTCCTCTGGTGCGTTCTGAACCGTCTTCCGATGAGCCTACCTATTCCTACTATGGAACAAAAGCATCTCTTGATGAAGCTCACGCTGCTTTTGAAAAGGTAAAGGATTTAACTATCCGCTTGTCTATGGTGGAAAATTCTGCTTACCGACTGGCTGTTAATATCAAGAAAACACAGAAACGTGCCAATGCACTGAAAAACATCACAATCCCCAAATACGAGGCGCTTACAAAGAGCATCTCAAACGCATTGGAAGAAAAAGAGCGAGAAGAATTTACCCGCTTAAAGGTTATTAAAAGAATGCAGGGGAATTAAAACAGAGACCATTTTGACGAATTTATTTCCGTGAAAATGGTCTCTTTCTTTTTATTTCTTATTCCAATTCTTCTTTAATGGTATTATAAATCACCCAATTTGTGGCATCTATGCGAATTCTTTTGTCACCTATCGGTGCATCATCAGCATTATCAGAGCAATACCCATATACCAGAGAAGCGTTTTCGGAAAATTCCTCCCACTTATCCTCAGAAAGACGTGTCATGGGAATTTCCCATAATTTCTCATATTCTTCTTCCTGTCCCTTTGGAATGACATCACTGACCTTTTTATCTGCCCACAAGGCTAAATGCTCATCTGCTTCATAATCATATCTTCGCATATCACTGTCTAATAACGTGCCAATCATATCAAAATCAGTCACATTATCCGTTGTTTTCCCAAAAGACTGTTCCATATTTTTCCGAACTTCATTCATATCTGTATCATCTGGATACATCACATCAATTCGGTGCAATTTCTGTGTTTTACCGCTGACTGTCATATCCATAAAGTTAAAACTGATGTGGTCCGTCTTTGCTCCAAATATTTCCCGTCCGTCTCGAAGCATAAATGCAGAGCCGTAAGTACCCTCCTATATGTCGTCTAAATCATCTCGCTCTACCTGATATGCTTCCATAGTTTCTTCCATAGTCATTCCCAAAGGTGTATTTTCCAGTTCAAAATGCTCATTTTTTGCCTTGTTGCAGCTACATAAAAGCAATGCGACGGTTCCTGTTAAGAAAAATAAAGATAACCTTCTCCTCATACAAAACCCTCCTCTCAATAAAGAGCCAAAAGTTCTTGAAAACTATAAATATTTACGGTATAATTAACATATAAAGAAAGTACCCACTCCAAAGTGGATGCCTCTCGAAACTAGGTTTATTTGTCCTTACGGACACCGCCTATCCCGTTGGCCGACGGGGTAGGCATTTTTATTTTCGCTTATCTCTCTTATCGAGAAAGGTAAGCAACGCAATAATCAAACCGCCAAAGGAAATCAGCAAAGCTAATATTCCAAGAAAAATCATAATGATTTCATATGCTGTCATATGCGCCACCTCCCTTCCTATGTATTCCGGTAATCCGGTCTATTGGCTCGGGAGGCTACCACCCTGTCATGGGCACTTTCCTATTTAAAAGTCTATCATAACCATAACTCTATTTCAACATCCAATCATCTTGAAGTATTTACTTTTCAAATCGCAGCTTGCCCTATAAATTTTCCTAATAAAATAAAGCTGTCATATCAAGCATCTGGTATATCTATACACTTCAATTAACAGATGTATAAACATTCTCCAGATGCTTTCTACAACAGCTTCTTACATCGTAATCGTAAATTTGCTTCCCACTCCCGGCGTACTTTCCACATCAACCTTAGCGCCCAAATACATGCAGCCGTGTTTTACAATGGAAAGCCCCAGTCCTGTACCGCCGATTGCCTTTGAATGGCTCTTATCCACACGGTAAAATCTTTCAAATACTCGTGACTGTTCTCCCTCAGGTATTCCAATTCCCGTATCCTCCACAGAAATTTCCACCTTATTGTTTTCTTCTTTCAGCGTAACGGTTAAGCTTCCGCCCTGTTTATTATATTTTAAGCCATTTTCACAGAGATTAAAAAGAACTTCATCTAAAATCATTCTCACCGTAGACACCTGAACATGAGGTCCTTCCAGATAAAGCTTAACATCTTTTTCCTTGGCGCTGTGCTCAATGCGATGAAAAACCTCTTTAGACAGCTGATACAAATCCACCTGCTCTTTCTGATAAACAAGCTCCCCTTCATCCAACTGGGAAATTTTAATTACGTCATTTACCAGAGTAATCAGCCTCTGCGCTTCCTTAAAAATACGGCTGGCAAATACTTTCGTATCCTCCGGTTTTACAAATCCGTCCTTAATAATTTCCGCAAAGCCTGAAATAGAAGTAAGCGGTGTTTTCAGCTCATGAGAAACATTAGCGGTAAATTCCCTGCGTAATTGCTCTCCTCTCATACGCTCTGTCACATCCAAAATAGTGAGCACCGCTCCTGTTACCTCATTATCCTGCCATACCGGATTAGCGGCAATCTGGCAGCTTCTTTCCGGAAATTCCAGCATTTTCACTGTATGATGACCTTCCAGTACCTGCTCTACAATGCTCTGAAATTCTCCGCTTCTGTTCAATGTTAAAATACTCTGTCTGCCCTGCCAGTTGCTATCGCCTAAAAGCTTCAAGGCGCTGGAATTATAAGATAACACTTCCGTATGCTTATCAATAACCAGAAATCCTTCTTCCATGTTTTCTGTAATTAAAGAAAATTCCTCCTGCTGCTTTCTGGCATCCTCAATCTCATGATGAAGAGATTTTTGCTGTCTGCTGATTTTACTTAAAAGCGGCGTCAGCTCATCATATACCTGATTGTCCTCCGGATGCTCCAAATCAAGGGCATTGACAGGCTCCGTAATTTTCTTTGAAAGACGGAAAGCCAAAAGTGCAGACAAGCCTACCATAAAAATCAAAATAATTAAAATCGGCTGCACCATTCCGCCTAAGAGTCCCGGAATATTATACTGAACACTGGACACTCGCAAAATTTTTCCGTTATCCAGCTTCATAGCATAATACAAGGTTTTTTCTGACAGGGTATCTGACCTTCTGACAGCCGTACCGGAACCTGTTTTCATTGCCTTCTGGATTTCTGCACGGTTTTCGTGATTATCCATATCATTTTCATCTGCCACACTGTCAAAAAGAACAGTTCCATCTTCATCAATATACGTCACACGCTCTGTCTGGGGAGGCAGCTCCTCAAAAGCTTCCATTCCCTCCTTCTCCACTGCAATGGCAAGATACGCCGCTTCCATCTTTAATTCTTTTGATAACTGCTTTCCAAAATAATGATACAAAATTCCCATAATCAGTCCCGAACCTGCCAAAAGGACAATCATGGAAACGCAAAGCATAGATCTGAAAATTCTTTTTGTCATTCGTCCCCTCCTACTTTATATCCTACACCTCGAACGGTCTCGATATAGTGTCCGGCATCTTTCAGTTTCTGACGAAGAGTTCTAATATGAACATCTACCGTTCTGCTTTCCCCATCAAACTGATAGCCCCATATTTTATCCAAAAGCTGCGCTCTGGAAAACACAATTCCCGGATTTGATAAGAACAGCAATAAAAGCTCAAACTCCTTCATGGTAAGAGTAACTTCCTCTCCTTTTACTTTTACCAGATGACGTTTCTTTGAAACATACAGTTCTCCCAAAACATATTCTTCATCATCCTGAGGCTGTTCCTGACCACCTCTGCGAATCAATGCTTTTACTCTGGAAACTAACTCCATCATACGAAATGGTTTGGGAATATAATCATCTGCTCCTCCGTCAAGACCTTTTACAACATCATATTCACTGCCCTTTGCCGTCAGCATGGCAATGGGAATATTTTTCGTTTCTTTCTTTTTACGAAGTTTCTGTAAAATTTCCAGTCCATCTTCCTCCGGCAGCATAATGTCCAAAAGCACTAAATCCGGAATTTTCTTTTCCATCGCATGCCAAAAATCAGAGGGATACGCAAATCCCTCTGCCACAAGCCCTTGACCATTTAAGGTATACACCAATAACTCTCTGATACTTTCATCATCTTCTACTAAATAAATCATCCTATTATCCTCTGTCTGCTTCATGCTTTCCTGTTATTGAGTACTCTACCCACTGGGCAATGTTTTCTGCGTGATCTCCAATTCTTTCCAAATACTTGGCAATCATAATTAAATCAATATAATATTCTGCCTGCTGAGCATCCTTTTTCATCATATTTGGAAGCTCCTGTTTTACTTTTAAGAACAGATTGTCTACTACATCATCATATTCTACAACCTTTGCCGCAGCTTCTAAATCTTTTTTCACAAAAGAATCAATGCTTTCTGTCACCATTTTAATTGCTGCTTCAGCCATTTCTCCAATATGAATTTTATGAGCCAGTTCCTTCACCTGAACAAAGCGGGACATATCCGCAATATCCTGCGCCTGATCCCCAATTCTTTCCATATCAGAAATCATTTTTAATGCAGAAGATATTTGTCTCAAGTCACCGGCTACGGGCTGCTGTTGAAGGAGAAGTTTCATACAAAGAGTTTCAATCTCTCTTTCTTTCTGATTGATTTCCTCCTCAATTCCATCTACAAGTTCCTTTTCTGCATCCTGAGTATCCTCAAGCTGATCCACTGCTCTTCTGATTGCTCTTTCACATAAAGCTCCCATTTTAATCAACTCTACATTCAGCTCCTCAAGCTGCCGGTCGAATTTTGTACGCATCAGCCAAACCTCCCTGTGATATAAATTATTTATCTTTTTCTAATTTTTTACAACATTATTTTTTATTGCTGTGATATCATTATACGAAAATCATGTAAAATCGACTACCGTCAGATTGTTAAATCAAAGTAAAATTTATATAAAAATAACAGACGCCTCTCCTGCGTCTGTTAACTTTACATTCTTTACATTTTTATCTTGAAATCTTAACTGTTACCATAAAAATCCTATATCAAACATTATGAAAGTAATTTAACAATTCTTTTTGCTGCTTCTTTTGTATCTTCCGGAGAACTGAACGTTGAGAATCTAAAATATCCTTCTCCACAAGCTCCAAACCCCTCTCCTGGTGTTCCTACTACTTGAATTTCCTGTAACAGATAGTCAAAAAACTCCCAGCTTTTCATTCCTCTCGGACATTTCATCCAAATATAAGGGGCATTTTTCCCTCCACAGTACCAAATTCCAAGCTGATCCAAGGCCTGCATCAATACTTTTGCATTTTTCTTATAAATCTGTATATTTTCATGAATTTGTTTCTGACCTTCTTCTGAAAAAACTGCTGCTCCACCTTTCTGAATAATATAAGATACACCATTTGTTTTTGTTGTACGATTTCGCACCCACATCTCATTCATATTCATCCCATTACGCTTCAATGCTTTTGGTATAATGGTATAACCAAGTCTGGTTCCCGTGAAGCCGGCAGTTTTTGAAAAAGAGCAAATTTCTATGGCACATGTTTCTGCTCCATCCAGTTCAAAAATACTATGTGGAAGTATTTCATCCTCAATAAAGGCCTCATATGCCGCATCGAAAAGAATAATGGAACCTCTCTTATTTGCATAATTGACCCATGCCTGAAGTTGACTACGTGAAAAAACAGCTCCAGTAGGATTATTTGGTGAACAAATATAAATAATATCTGCTTCTGTTTTCTCATTTGGTTCAGGCAAAAATTCATTTTCCTCTCCTGAAACCAAATACATAATCTTTCTTCCTGCCATCACATTTGCGTCTACATACGCCGGATAAGCTGGCTCAATTACCAATACCTGATTAGAGCGATCAAATAAATCCAAAACATCTCCCAATTCATCACTTGCTCCGCTTGACACAAAAATTTCCTCCGCTGATAAAGAAATACCTCTTTTTGCATAATATTTTACAATCGCTTCTCTTAAAAATGGAGCACCACATTCTGGCATATATCCATGAAAACTACTTTTTGAAGCTTGATCATCCACAGCCTCATGCAATGCTTTAATCACTGCATCACACAATGGTAATGAAACATCTCCAATTCCCATTCTTAAAAGTTTTACTCCCGGATGGTTCTCTACATACGTTCTGGTTTTCTGGGCTATATTATAAAAAAGGTATGAGTCTTTCAATTCATTGTAATACATATTAGGTTTTACCATACTCTATTCCTCCATTATTTTTTTCTCTCCGATAATTTTCTTTCAAATCGGTCTTTGCGAAGATCTATTGGAATTCGTGTGGGATATCTTCCATTAAAACATGCTGCACAATAATCCTCACTTTCAATCAATTTTCCCAATTGAGAGATTTCCAGATATCCTAAAGAATTTACTCCAAGCATTTCAGCAATTTCTTCTGTACTGTGATGACAGGCAATCAGGTTTTCCTCAGAATCAATATCTGTCCCATAATAACAAGGATGCAAAAATGGAGGTGCGGAAATTCTCATATGTATTTCTCTTGCCCCTGCATCACGTAGTAATTTTACAATCTGTCTGCTTGTGGTTCCTCTTACAATAGAGTCATCAATAAGAACCACCCTTTTTCCATCTATTACATTCTTTACAGGAGATAGTTTTATTCGAACTTTATCCAATCGCTCATTTTGGCTCGGTGAAATGAATGTTCTGCCAATGTATTTGTTTTTGATCAATCCAATCCCATAAGGAATACCTGATTTATTTGCATAGCCAAGAGCAGCATCCAGACCGCTGTCCGGAACTCCAATTACAACATCTGCTTTTGCCGGATAGTTCTCTGCCAGCAACTGACCTGCGCGAATTCGTGAAGCGTGAACAGATACATTATCGATAACCGAATCCGGTCTGGCAAAATAAATATACTCAAAGATACATGTTTTTTTCTTCTGTTCTCCACAGTGTTCTTTTCTTGACACCATCCCTTTCTGATCAAAGACTAGTATTTCTCCCGGCAGTAAATCTCTGATAAATTCTGCACCTACGGCTGATAATGCACAACTTTCTGATGCAACAACATAAGAGCCATCTGACATCTGTCCATAACAAAGCGGTCTGAACCCGTAAGGGTCTCTTGCAGCAATCATCTTTGCAGACGATACCAAGACCAAAGAATACGCCCCTTCCAGTAAATTCATAGTATTGCTCACTGCATCTTCAATACTTGGCGTCATCAGCCTTTCTCTGGTAATAACATAAGCTATCGTTTCCGTGTCACTTGTCGTATGAAAAATTGCGCCTGACAATTCTAACTTATCACGCAATTCCAATGCATTACTTAGATTTCCATTATGCGCCACTGCCATTTTGCCTTTCTGATGGTTCACTTCAATGGGCTGACAGTTATTTCGCGTTGTTCCTCCTGTGGTTCCATATCGTACATGACCCACAGCCATGGTTCCTTCTGGTAAATGAGACAACGAATCTTTAGTAAATACTTCACTTACAAGTCCAAGATCCTTATGAGAAGTAAATACCCCCTCATCATTTACAACAATTCCACAGCTTTCCTGTCCTCTATGTTGCAGCGCATACAATCCATAATAAACGATTTCTGCCACATTCTTTTTTCTTGTATTTATTATTCCGAATACGCCACATTCCTCATGAATTCCCATAATTTTGCTCCTTTAATGCAGCCGAAATAAAGCCTCTAAATAGTGGATGAGCCTGATTTGGGCGGCTCTTGAATTCTGGATGAAACTGTACGCCAGTAAAAAACGGATGCTCCTGCAGTTCTATAGCTTCCACCAGACTGTTATCTGGAGAAGTCCCACTGATTACAAGTCCTGCATCTGTCAGCTTTTCGCGATATTTATTATTAAATTCATAACGATGGCGATGACGTTCATATATGGTTTGTTTTCCATAGTATGATTCCAATTTTGTGCCGAACTTAATACTACATGGATAACTCCCCAAACGAAGAGTCCCTCCTTTTTCTACTTCTTCACTTTGTCCTGGCATAAAGTCAATTACTTTATGTTTGCATTGTTCGTCAAATTCTCCCGAATTAGCATCTTTAAGCCCCAACATATTTCTTGCAAATTCAATAACTGCAATCTGCATTCCAAGGCAAATGCCCAAATACGGAATTTGTTTTTCGCGGGCATATTTTGCCGCCAAAATCATACCCTCTATCCCACGATTTCCAAATCCTCCCGGAATAATAACCCCAGACAAATCTTTCAATATATTATTTACACTGTCTTTAGTAATATCCTCCGAGTCGATCCAATGGACTTTCACAAACGTATTCATTTCATACCCGGCATGATTCATTGCCTCTGCCACAGATAAATATGCATCATGAAGTTTTACATATTTTCCAACAAGTCCAATATGGACTTCCCCTGTACGGTTTCGAATACGTCTTACCATCTGTTCCCACTCTGCCAGTACCGGTTTCGGTGCATCAATATTAAGTTCCCTGCATACTACGTCTGAAAATCTGGATTTTTCCAACATCAATGGCGCTTCATAAAGGTTAGACAAGGTTCTGTTTTCAACAACACAATCTGACTTTACATTGCAGAAAAGTGAAATTTTTTCGAAAATAGATGCCTCCAGCGGTTTATCGGAACGCAACACAATAATATCTGGATTGATTCCCATACCTCTTAATTCCTTGACTGAATGTTGTGTTGGTTTAGACTTGTGTTCTTCAGAACCGCTCAAATAAGGAACTAACGTCACATGAATAAAAAGACTGTTTTCCTTTCCTATTTCTAAGGAAATCTGTCGCACTGCTTCCAGAAATGGCTGAGATTCAATATCTCCGATTGTTCCACCAATCTCCGTAATTACTACATCTGCATCCGTTTTTTCCCCTACGCGATACACAAATTCTTTAATTTCATTCGTAACATGAGGAATAACCTGAACTGTAGAACCAAGATATTCCCCTTTTCGTTCCTTATTTAATACATTCCAGTAAACTTTTCCTGTTGTAAGGTTAGAATATTGATTTAGATTTTCGTCAATAAATCTCTCATAATGTCCCAGATCCAAATCTGTTTCTGCTCCATCTTCGGTCACATATACTTCACCATGTTGATATGGACTCATTGTTCCAGGATCTACATTAATATAGGGATCCAGCTTCTGTGCAGCTACTTTCAAACCTCTTGCCTTTAAAAGTCTTCCAAGTGAAGCTGCTGTAATTCCCTTTCCCAGTCCTGATACTACCCCTCCTGTTACAAAAATATATTTCGTCACTGTCGCTCACTTCCTTCCTTTATTTTCTGTTTCATAAAATACAATTTCCCATCAAACAAAAAGGCAAAAGTGCCTTTAAGTTTCTTTTAACTTAAAGACGCCTTTGCCTTTACGCACGCTATTTTACCTCTTATGATTTCTCTTGTCAATCTATTTTATTGAAAATCTTTACTTTTGTCACCATATTTCATTAAATCTGAAAGGGTAATATTGTCAAAATAATTGTTTACCATATGATGAAACTCTTTCCACATTGGCAATGTTTTACATATATTTGCGCGCTTACAAGTTTCCGCATTACATTCCAAACATGCTACAGGAACCAACTGTCCTTCAGTCAATCTTAAAATATCTCCAATCCGATAATCCTTTGGCTCTTTTGCAAGACGATATCCCCCGCCTTTTCCCTGTACACCTTCCACATAATGATTTTTAGAAAGTACAGGCATAATTCTTTCAATATATTTTAATGATAATTCCTGTCGTTCTGCAACTTTCTTCATTGCAACATAACCCTTATTTTGATTTTCTGCAAGATCGAGCAATACACGCAATGCATACCTTCCTCTTGTTGAGATCATCATATCTGTCTTCCTTCTTTCCTTGTTTTTTATTCTGCAAAGAGAGGTGTCGATAAATATCTGTCTCCTGTATCCGGCAGCAACACGACAATACTTTTTCCTTTGTTTTCGTCTCTTTTGGCAAGCTGGATAGCTGCCCACAAAGCAGCTCCGGAGGAAATACCTACCAGTATCCCTTCTTTATAACCTATAAGTTTTCCAGTTGCAAAAGCATCTTCATCCTTTACCGTAATAATCTCGTCATAAACAGAAGTATTTAGTATCTCAGGAACAAATCCAGCTCCGATACCCTGTATTTTATGGGAGCCTCCTATACCTGTAGAAAGTACAGCGGAAGATTCTGGCTCGACAGCTACAATCTGAATATCTGCATTTTGTTTTTTCAGATATTCTCCAACACCTGTCACTGTCCCTCCTGTACCTACTCCTGCTACAAAGATATCGACGTTCCCATCTGTATCTCTGTATATTTCAGGTCCGGTGCTCTCTCTATGGGCTTTGGGATTTGCAGGATTTATAAATTGTCCGGGAATAAAGCTATTCGCTATTTCCTTTGCCAGCTCTTCCGCTTTTGCAATAGCGCCTTTCATTCCCTTTTTTCCATCACTAAGTACAAGTTCTGCTCCGTATGCTTTCATAAGTTGTCGCCGTTCCACAGACATGGTGTCCGGCATTACAAGGATGACACGATATCCTCTGGCCGCAGCAACAGAAGCAAGACCGATACCTGTATTTCCAGAAGTTGGTTCAATAATAACTGTATCACGTTTTAATTTTCCGGTATTTTCCGCATCATCCAAAATGGCTTTTGCTACACGATCTTTTACTGATCCGGCCGGATTAAAATATTCCAGCTTAGCCAGGATTTCTGTCTGCAAATCATACTCTCTTTCGATCTGAGTGAGTTTCAAAAGTGGAGTATTCCCAATCAGCTGTTCTGCCGAAGTATATATTCTTGACATATCAAAACTCTCCTTCCTTTATTCTACCGCATCAAACCCATGCTGTAAATCATCTATTATATCTATTATATTTTCTGTTCCGATAGAAAGTCGGATTGTATTAGGTTTAATTTCCTGCTCTTCCAATTCTTCCGGTGAAAGCTGGCTATGTGTTGTAGTTGCCGGATGAATTACAAGACTTTTCACATCCGCTACATTTGCAAGCAATGAGAAAATTTGCAAGTGATCAATAAACCTATATGCTTCTTCCTTCCCTCCTTTGATATCGAATGTAAAAATAGATGCGCCTCCATTTGGAAAATATTTCTGATAAAGAAAATAATCCGGATGCGAAGGAAGGGACGGATGATTTACTTTTTCAACTTGCGAATGATTTTTTAAAAATTCTACCACTTTCTTAGTATTTTCTGCATGGCGTTCCAAGCGCAGTGACAATGTTTCAATTCCCTGTAATAGTAAAAATGCTGCAAAAGGAGAAATGCTTGCTCCTGTATCACGAAGGAGAATTGCCCTAATATATGTAACAAACGCTGCCGGTCCCGCAGCATTTACAAAAGAAACACCATGATAACTTGGATTCGGGGCAGCAATTGCCGGATACTTTCCGGAAACAGCCCAATCAAATTTTCCTGCGTCTACAATAATTCCTCCAAGAGTAGTACCATGACCACCAAGAAATTTTGTAGCAGAATGCACTACAATATCAGCTCCATGTTCAATCGGTCGAATAAAATATGGTGTACCAAATGTATTATCCACTACAAGAGGTAAGCCATGTTTATGAGCAATCCCAGCCAAGGCATCAATATCCGGAATATCACTGTTAGGATTACCAAGAGTTTCTATATAAATTGCCCTTGTATTTTCTTTAATAGCTGCTTCTACTTCATTAAGATCATGTATATTAACAAAGGAAGCCGTAATTCCAAATCCCGGAAGCGTATGTGCCATCAGATTATAACTGCCTCCGTAAATTGTTTTCTGTGCAACAATATGTCCGCCATTTTGTCCCAGGGCCTGCAAGGTATAAGCAATTGCAGCTGCTCCTGAAGAAAGTGCCAGAGCAGCAATACCTCCTTCCAAAGCAGCAACACGTTTTTCCAATACATCCTGTGTGGAGTTCGTTAAACGACCATAAATATTTCCGGCATCTTCAAGTCCAAAGCGAGCTGCTGCATGGGCACAATCATGAAAAACATAAGAAGTAGTTGCATAAATAGGCACTGCACGTGCATCTGTAACAGGGTCAGGAGTTTCCTGCCCCACATGAAGCTGAAGTGTTTCAAATCTGTATGTTGACATAGCATCCTCCTTTTACCTACTAATTTAATAGGTTTGTTTTTTGCATTATATTTCCTTTCACCTACTATGTCAATAGGTATTTCGAGATTTTCTTTTATTTCCCACTGTCACCATAATTGGAAAGAACTCTTGCTGATGGATCCTTTACATTACATCCTTCCCATTCTGTATTCGGCATCCAGAAGTCTGCAATCATCTCAGACTGACCCGGATAATATTTCTCAAAAATTTCTCTGTACAACAAAGACTCTTTGGTGAATGGTCTGGCATGTATATAATTTTTACATCGGCTTTTAAACTCTTCATCTGTATACTTATCTTCGGCATATTGCTTCAGATAATCAGCCAAAGAATGTCCTACTGCATCTGAAAATGCAGCTTTTTCTCTCCAAAGGATTTTCTCAGGCAGATAATTATCTTCTTCAAATGCATGCCGCAGCAGATATTTTCCTTTTCCATAGATGTTAAGTTTCATCTCCGGATTTATTGCCATTACATATTTTACAAAATCCAGATCTCCAAAAGGAACTCTTGCTTCCAGTGAATTTACAGAGATGCAGCGATCCGCCCGAAGAACATCATACATATGAATTTCACGGATTCGTTTCTGAGATTCTTCTTGAAAAGCTTCTGCATTTGGTGCAAAGTCTGTATACTTATATCCAAATAATTCATCAGAAATCTCCCCTGTCAAAAGGACTCGAATATCCGTCTGTTCATGAATTGCTTTACACACCAGATACATTCCTATAGAAGCCCGGATTGTTGTAATGTCATAAGTTCCCAACAGATGAATAACTGTTTCCAGTGAAGAAAGCACTTCCTGTGGTGTCATATATACTTCTGTATGATCACTGCCGATATAATCTGACACTTGTTTTGCATACTTTAAATCAATGGCATCCTCACTCATACCAATAGCAAAAGTTTTAATCGGTTCCTTGCTCTTTTTCGCCGCAATAGCACATACTAAGGAAGAGTCCAGTCCACCCGAAAGCAGAAATCCTACTTTAGCGTCTGATACAAGACGTTTTTCCACAGCAGTTATAAGCTTATCGTGAATTTTTCCACAAATTTTTTCCATACTGTCGTTGCAGACTTCGTCTACCTTTGTAATATCATGATAACAGATGAATTGGCCATCTTTATAATAATGCCCCGGTGGAAAAGGCATAATCTTCTTTGCAATTCCTATCAGATTTTTCGCTTCACTGGCGAATACAACAGAGCCCTCTCTGTCATAACCATAATATAATGGTCTAATTCCAATAGGATCTCTTGCAGCAATGAATTTTTCTGTTTTACCATCATAAATGATACAGGCAAACTCTGCATCCAGCATAGAAAACATATCTGTACCATATTCCTGATACAGCGGTAAAAGTATTTCACAATCTGAGTCACTTTCAAATGTATATTTATCTGACAGTTCTTTTTTTAGTTTCTGAAATCCATAAATTTCCCCATTACAGACCACATAATTTTTCCCATACTGAAATGGCTGCATGCCAGATGGAGTCAGACCCATAATTGACAGTCTGTGAAAGCCAAGAATACCATTTCCTGTTTCCACTACACGGCTGTTATCAGGGCCTCTTGATTTTGTTTCTTTAAACCCTTTCATAAAATCATCAAAAGAAGCGCTGCGGCTGCAATAACCCATAATGGAACACATATGAACATACCTCCGTAATTTACTAAATACCGGTTTATTTTACGCCGAACAACAAATCGCTGTAAGTGGGAAACGGCCAATATTTCTTTGCTGTCATTGTTTCCGCCTCGTCACAGGCAACTCTAAGTTCACACATTTTACTTAAAATTATATCTCTTATCATATAAGCTTCTTCTTCAATATCTCCGGCGCTCTGTAATTTCAATACAGCATCTTCCAGCTCTTCTGCTCTGACTGCAATCTGCTCTTCCAGTCTGGATAGCTTCTTTAATAAATCATTTTCATATCTGCAGGAAATCAATGCATCTACTGTTTGCTTCGCCACTGCTGTATTCGCCAGTTCAAGGACATAGGAACTTACTGCCGGAGCAATTTCTGTTTTTGCCATGTCAATCATAGTATTTGCTTCAATTAATACCGTTTTGCAATAGTTGTCCAGCATAATTTCACATCTGGACTTTAATTCTGCCTCTGAAAATATTTTATGAGATGTCAACATCCGTACATTTTTTTCATCTAAAAGATGAGGCATACAGTCTGGTGTTGTACGATAATTAAGCAATCCTCGTTTTTCTGTTGCTTCTTTAATCCATGTATCATCATAGCCATTGCCGTTGAAAATAATATGTTTATGATCTTTAATCGTTTTTCTGATCATTTCATGTAGTGTATCCTCAAAATTCTCTGCTTTTTCCAGCCTGTCCGCATAAATTTTCAAGCTTTCTGCCACTGCACTATTGAGCATAATATTTGCACATGCGATACTGTTAGATGATCCCAACATGCGAAACTCAAATTTATTTCCGGTAAATGCAAATGGAGAAGTACGATTGCGGTCTGTAGTGTCTCGATTAAATTTTGGAAGCACATCTACTCCCAACTTCATCTGAGTCTTCTTCGTTCCTTCATACGTGACACCTGTCTCAATAGCTTCCAGTACTGCATTCAATTCATCTCCAAGAAAAACAGAAACAACTGCCGGAGGTGCCTCATTCGCCCCCAATCTGTGATCATTTCCTGCAGTTGCAACTGAAAGCCGCAGCAAATCCTGATAATCATCCACTGCTTTAATAACTGCACATAAGAACAATAAAAACTGTGCATTTTCATAAGGAGTCTCTCCTGGTGACAATAAATTTACACCTTTGTCTGTCGCAATCGACCAGTTATTATGTTTTCCACTACCGTTTACACCTGCGAATGGTTTCTCATGAAGTAAACATACAAGTCCATTTTTTTCTGCGACCTTCTGCATAACTTCCATTGTCAGCTGATTATGGTCTGTTGCAATATTAGTTGTGGTATAAATAGGAGCTAATTCATGCTGTGCCGGAGCCACTTCATTATGTTCTGTTTTAGCCAGAATACCCAATTTCCATAGTTCTTCATTTAATTCTTCCATATATGCAGCAACCCTAGGCTTAATCACACCAAAGTAATGATCATCCATCTCCTGTCCCTTCGGTGGTTTTGCTCCAAAAAGAGTTCGTCCTGTAAATCGAAGGTCTTTTCTCTGTTCATACATTTCCTTTGTAATGAGGAAATACTCCTGCTCCGGTCCTACAGAAGTACGTACACATTTCACATCATCGTTTCCAAACAGATGGAGAATACGAAGTGCCTGCCTGTTCAATGCCTCCATAGAGCGAAGTAATGGTGTTTTCTTATCCAATGCCTCTCCGCCATAAGAACAGAACGCTGTGGGGATACATAATGTTTTTCCTTTGATAAATGCGTAAGAGGTAGGATCCCATGCTGTGTACCCTCTTGCCTCAAAGGTTGCACGCAATCCACCTGATGGAAAAGAAGATGCATCCGGTTCACCTTTAATCAGTTCTTTTCCGGAAAATTCCATAATCACGCCTCCATCCGGAGATGGAGAAATAAAGCTATCATGTTTTTCTGCCGTTACACCGGTAAGCGGCTGAAACCAATGTGTATAATGCGTGGCGCCATTTGCAACTGCCCAGTCCTTCATTGCTGCTGCAACCGCATTTGCCACGCTAATATCAAGTTTTGCTCCCTTATCAATGGTCTTTCTTAAGGAGTTGTAAACCTCAGCTGATAAATTTGCTTTCATCACTCTGTCATCAAAAACCATACATCCAAAAAAGTCTGAAATATTTTTCATAATGCCACTCCTCTCAATTTAAAAAGGCAAGAATATCTTTCCCGATACTTTTCTCTGTATCTGAAAGACATCCTTGCCTTTTATATTAAAATAAAAAACGCCTCTGAGAACTATATCTCAAAGACGCCCTTGCCTTTACGTGTTGGATAATACACCCGATAAAATTATTTGTCAACCCCTTTTTTCTGTTGCACAATCTTTTTCATTTTTCTCATTTCATGAAAGATCTCTCTTGACAAAACTTATCATAGGCTGTATATATGGAATATGAGCAAAGGCGTTCATTTTTTGTGCAGAATTTTTCTGCCCTTAAAATGGATGCCTTTGTTTTTCATTTATACTGAAAGGAAGGTGCAGATAATATGAAAATTGAAGGTCAGGTGAGAATTCCTTCCGGATGTGCAATCTCAGCAGTAATTTCCAAAGACGGAAAGAAAATGTCCGGTGAAATGATTACAAATTCCATGAAACCCATGCACGACCGCTCTAATGGATTAGGAGGAGGTTTTGCCGGTTATGGCATTTACCCCGATTATAAAGATTTTTATGCATTACATATATTTTTTGATACCCGAGATACAAGAAAGAAATGCGAAGCTTTCTTAAAGGAGCAATTTGAAATTGTCCAGTCCGAAATCATTCCAACCCGCAAGATACCAGCGATTACAGATGAGCCTATTATATGGCGGTATTTTGTTGCTCCTCTGCAATCTGTTTTAACTTCTCTGCAATTGGACGAAAAGGAATTTGTTGCCCGAACGGTCATGAAAATAAATGCGGAAATATCCGGCGCCTATGTTTTCTCCAGTGGAAAAAACATGGGAACTTTTAAAGCAGTGGGATTTCCTGAAGATGTAGGAATGTTTTATAAACTGGAGGAATATGAGGGGTATTCCTGGACCGCTCACGGACGTTATCCAACAAATACTCCCGGTTGGTGGGGCGGGGCACACCCCTTTACACTGCTTGATTATTCTATTGTGCATAATGGTGAAATTTCATCTTATGATGCAAATCGCCGTTTTATGGAAATGTTCGGCTACAAATGCACACTCCAAACCGATACGGAAGTCATTACCTACATCATGGATTATCTGCTCCGTATACAGGGTCTCACCCTCGGTGAAGCCGCAAGCGTCATTGCTGCGCCCTTCTGGAGCACCATTGCAACAAAAACAGATTTGGAAGATCAGCAAAAACACACTTATCTCAGAACTATGTTCCCAAGTCTGCTGGTAACCGGTCCTTTTTCGATTGTTTTCGGATTTAACGGGGGGCTGATGGCACTCAACGACCGCCTCAAACTGCGTTCTATGGTTGTCGGTGAAAAAAATGACAAAGTATTCATTGCCAGCGAAGAATCTGCTATCCGAACCATGGAACCAAACGCTGAAAAAATATGGTCTCCTGCAGGTGGTGAACCGGTCATTATAAAAGTAAAGGAAGGTGCATTTTAATGAGTATAGAATTTATCTATCCGGAATTTGAAGTAGTCAGAAATGAAAACAGATGTATTGCCTGTCGGATATGCGAACGCCAATGTGCCAATGGAGTTCACAGCTACGACAAAGAACATAAGGTTATGAAGCATGATGAGTCAAAATGCGTCAACTGTCAGAGATGTGTTTCATTCTGCCCTACCAGAGCATTAAAAATCATAAAAAGTGACTGTAACCTGCGGGAAAATTCCAACTGGTCCGGAGACACAATAAATGAGATTTATAAACAGGCAAACAGCGGCGGTGTCCTTTTATCTTCCATGGGAAACCCTAAATCACTACCTGTATACTGGGACAAAATCCTTATTAACGCTTCACAGGTAACAAACCCTTCCATTGATCCTTTGCGCGAACCCATGGAAACCCGTGTTTATCTTGGAAAGAAGCCTTCCAAAGTAAATCGTACAGCAGATGGGAAATTAGACTGCAAACTGCCTCCCCAGTTGGAACTCTCCATGCCTGTTATGTTTTCTGCTATGAGCTACGGATCTATCAGCTATAACGCTCATAAATCTCTTGCTCTGGCAGCAACAGAGCTCGGAATATTATATAATACCGGTGAAGGAGGATTGCATGAAGACTTTTACTGCTATGGAAAAAATACTATTGTACAGGTAGCTTCCGGACGTTTCGGCGTTTACGAAGATTATTTAAAAGCAGGTGCTGCAATAGAAATAAAAATGGGACAAGGTGCAAAACCAGGCATTGGGGGACATCTTCCCGGCACAAAAATTATCGGTGATGTATCACGTACCCGTATGATTCCTGAAGGTTCTGATGCTATTTCTCCTGCTCCGCATCATGATATTTATTCCATTGAAGATTTACGTCAGCTTGTTTTCTCACTGAAAGAAGCTACTAAATACAAAAAACCTGTCATTGTCAAAGTTGCGGCTGTCCATAATATTGCAGCTATCGCAAGTGGTATTGCCCGCAGTGGCGCTGATATTATTGCCATTGATGGCTTCCGTGGCGGTACAGGAGCCGCCCCTACCCGAATCAGAGATAATGTTGGTATTCCCATTGAACTTGCACTCGCTTCTGTTGACCAGAGGCTTCGTGATGAAGGTATTCGCAACAACGTATCACTGATAGTAGGTGGAAGTATTCGCAGCGCCGCCGATGTGGTAAAAGCCATTGCACTCGGTGCCGATGCCTGTTACGTAGCTACTGCTGCTCTGCTGGCTCTCGGCTGTCACCTCTGCCGTACCTGTCAGAGCGGCAAATGCAACTGGGGAATTGCAACCCAAAGACCAGAACTTGTGAAGAGACTTGATCCTGAAATCGGAAACCAGCGCTTGGTTAATCTGATGACTGCATGGAAACATGAAATCAAAGAGTTGATGGGTGGCATGGGTATCAATTCCATTGAAGCTTTACGAGGAAATCGCCTCATGCTGCGTGGCATCGGATTGACAGAAAAAGAACTTGAAATACTCGGTATTTTTCATGCCGGAGAATAGCAGCAAAAAAAGTAAACTTTTTTTTGGGAGGTATGGTATAATATGAAAATCATTAATGCTGCAAATTTAGATTACAGAGCTGTGAATGAAGCACTGTGCGACGCAGACAAAGACTGTATAATTGAAGGTTGCTGTGGTCAGAGATTTATCGCTGCAGGTATGTCTGACAAAAATCTTACAATCAATGGTATTCCCGGAAATGCATTGGGTTCCTATTTAAACAACGCCAATATTATCGTAAACGCCAATGCTCAAGATGCTGTGGGCGATACTATGAATGAAGGAAAAATCCTTATACACGGTAATATTGGAGATGCTGCCGGTTATGCTATGCGAGGCGGCAAAATCTATGTAAAAGGCAACGCAGGATATCGCGCGGGAATCCATATGAAAGCTTATAAAGAAAAAGTTCCTGTTATGATTATTGGTGGATATGCCGGAAGCTTTCTGGGTGAATATCAGGCCGGTGGCATCATTATTGTCCTCGGAATACACACTGCCGGAAAACGTATTGTAGGAAATTTCCCATGTACCGGAATGCACGGCGGCAAAATGTTTCTGCGTGGAGATTGTAAAGATATCCGCTTTCCAGAACAAGTAACTGCAAGATATGCAACTTCAAAGGATTTGGATGAAATTATGGAATATCTGTCTGAGTACTGTAGAGACTTCAAATATTCTGTGGATAAACTTTTATCTGTTCCTTTTACAGTTATTACACCAGACAGTAAAAATCCATACAAACAAATGTATGTGCCAAATTAAAGAAAGCAGGTAGTACTGTGAAAAAAGTAAATTAAGCCAAAATCGTGGAATAGACACAAAAAACAGGCTCACACAGTGAACCGATTAAAGAGTATTCCCACCTAAGCAAAGAGGCGCACCTGCACATCAATAAACAAACGGGTGGGTGCATCTGATATCGATGCCGGGATGCCTTAATAATTAAATCTATTGTAACACTAAAATTTGAAGGTGTGAAACACTTTCATTACTATTTGTGCCGTCACCTGAAAGGCGGCGGAATGGAGATTATTATGAAGTATTCAAAAGAAGAGATCATCCAATATGTGCAGGAAGAAGATGTTAAATTCATTCGTCTTGCCTTTTGCGATGTATTTGGCAAACAGAAGAATATATCCATTATGCCTCAGGAACTTCCTCGGGCTTTTGAATATGGTATTGCCATTGATGCATCTGCAATCGCAGGTTTTGGAGACGAAACGCATTCTGATTTGTTCCTTCATCCAGAACCAGACACTCTGATGCCCTTACCCTGGAGACCAGAACATGGATGTGTGGTAAGAATGTTCTGTAGCATTACCTATCCGGACGGAAAAATATTTGAGTGTGACACACGTTCTATTTTAAAAAAAGCAATTCAGGCCGCTGAATATGCCGGTTATCAATTTTTCTTTGGTGCAGAACAGGAGTTTTATCTATTCCAATTAGATGACAATGGCAAATCCACAAAACTTCCTTATGACAATGCCTCTTATATGGATATTGCTCCGGAAGACAGAGGTGAAAATATACGTCGTGAAATATGTCTGACATTGGAGCAAATGGGTATTCAGCCAGAAAGTTCCCATCATGAAGAAGGACCAGGACAAAATGAAATTGACTTCCGCTACTCTAATCCTTTAACAGCAGCTGACAATGCAATGACATTTCAAACCGTTGTCAAAACAATTGCGCAGCAAAATGGGATTTTTGCTGATTTTAAGCCAAAGCCATTAGAACATGCGCCTGGAAATGGATTTCATATTAATATATCTGTCAAATCTTCTGACAGTACAGATAATATGAATTATCTGATAGCGGGTATTTTAGATAAAATTTCGGATATGACAATATTTTTAAATCCAACAGAAAATTCTTATAAACGTTTTGGAAAAAACAAGGCTCCGAAATATATTTCATGGTCCAATGAAAACCGTTCACAGCTTATCAGAGTTCCTTCAGCAATTGGCAAATATCGACGTGTAGAACTTCGTTCTCCTGATCCCTCTGCGAATACCTATCTGGCATTTGCCCTGATTATTTATGCTATTCTGGACGGAATTCAAAATAAAACAGAACTTCCTGCACCCTCTGATATTAATCTGTACAAAGCAGATAAAGATATCCTTACAAGCTTTAAACAACTTCCGGAAAATTTCAAATCTGCCTGTACCACAGCCGCAAACAGTGATTTCATCAGAAAATATATACCGGATGCTATATTAAACATCTATTGTAACCGATAAATCAAATGAACAAAAGAAGGAGGAGATTAAATGAGTTTAAGAGAACGTGTTTACAGTATACTCATCGTATCAGCAACAGATAGCTTCACCTCTGCCTTCACCGGTCTGTTGCCTGAAATACGCTATTATCCTGTCCAGACAGCCTCAAGTGTCAGTGCTGCCAGACGTATATTAACGGAAAAAACTTTTGACTTCGTTATCATCAATGCTCCTCTTCCTGATGATATCGGTACCCGTTTTGCAATTGACGTATCTACTTCCAAGCAATCTGTTGTACTTCTTCTCGTTAAAAGTGATATTCATTCTGCTATCCATGACAAAGTGGCTGAATATGGTGTATTCACACTGCCAAAACCAATTTCAAAACCAGTTATCCTCCATTCCCTTAACTGGATGGAAAGTGCCCGTGAACGTTTAAGACAATTTGAGAAGAAGTCTTTATCTATTGAAGACAAAATGGCTGAAATCCGCTTGGTCAATAAAGCAAAGTGGATTTTAATCAGCGAGCTCTCCATGAGTGAACCTGAAGCCCATCATTACATAGAAAAACAGGCAATGAATCGCTGTATTGCCAAACGATTCATTGCCGAAGAAATCATTAAAACTTATACCTGATAGTTCATGCGCATTTTCCAAATCATATTTTATTTTTTAATATAACGCAATTAACCAAATCTTCCTGTAATATAATCTTCTGTCTTCTTATTCTTAGGCATAGAAAACATTTCCTCTGTATTTCCGTATTCTACCATTTCTCCTAAAAGGAAAAAAGCTGTTTTATCAGAAATACGTGCTGCCTGCTGCATATTGTGAGTAACCATAACAATCGTATATTTTTTCTTTAATTCTACTGCTAATTCTTCTATTTTGGAAGTGGAAATCGGATCAAGCGCAGAAGTAGGCTCATCCATCAACAATACTTCCGGTTCTACTGCCAATGCTCTTGCAATACAAAGTCTCTGCTGCTGTCCGCCTGACATACCAAGTGCACTTAATTTCAAACGATCTTTTACTTCGTCCCAAATTGCTGCGCTTCTCAATGATTGCTCTACAATTTCATCCAACTTTACTTTTGAACGGATACCGTGTGTCCTTGGACCATAAGCAATGTTATCGTAAATGCTCATAGGAAAAGGATTCGGTTTCTGGAATACCATTCCTACACGCTTTCTTAGAATGTTAACATTCATGTCTCCATAAACATCTTCTCCATCTAATAATATATTTCCTGTAATCTGACAACCCTCTACCAAATCATTCATTCTATTTAAAGATTTCAGCAAGGTAGATTTTCCACAACCGGATGGTCCGATAAATGCAGTAATCTCATTTGCCTGAATTTCCAGATTTATGTTTTTTAATGCGTGAAAAGCTCCTTTATCATAATATAAATCCAAATCGGAAATCGAAAACTTACTCATTCTTTTTATTTATCCTTTCTTAATCTTGCGGGCAATTCTTCCGGACAACCAGTTAATTACCAATACAATTACAAGTAATACAACTGCTGTTGCATAAGCTTGATTTACATACAACCCTTCGCTTGCCAGAGAATACATATGTACAGATAGAGTTCTCGTAGAAGACATCACACTATCCGGTAGCTCTGCCACTGTTCCTGCTGTATACATTAAAGCTGCAGTTTCTCCCACAATACGTCCAATAGACAAAATTACACCGGAAAAAATTCCAGGTACTGCAGAAGGTAAAATAACCACAAATATCGTTCTAAGCTTTCCTGCGCCAAGACCAAAACTTGCCTCACGGTAAGTATCTGGCACTGCCAAAAGTGCTTCTTCTGTTGTTCTCATAATAACAGGAAGTACCATAATTGCCAGTGTAAACGCACCTGCCAGCATAGAATATCCCCAGCGCAGTGTTGTTACAAAAAATAACATTCCGAACAGACCATATACAATGGAAGGAATGCCTGTAAGTGTTTCTGCTGTTACGCGCACAACAGACACCAGTTTATTTCCCTTTTTCGCATATTCTACCAAATATACTGCTGCAAAAATTCCCAAAGGACCTGCAACCAAAAGAGACAACATAATCATGAAGATCGTATTGATAATTGCCGGAAACATAGAAACATTCTCCGAATTATACTCCAGTTCAAATAACTGTGGTGTCAAATGCGGCACACCCTTTATCAAAATATATCCTACAATAAAAATCAGTGTCACTGCTGTAAAGATTGCACTAATCCAAACCAACAAAGCCAAAAGAAAAGAGGCTGGATGATGGGCATACATTTTTAGTTTCTGACGTATCTTATCCATTTATTCCCCTCCTCTTAACTAATGAGAACAACAGGTTAATTAATAAAATAAAGACAAAAAGTACAACTGCTGTTGCAATCAATGCTTCCTTGTGAAGATCAGCTGCATATCCCATTTCCATAACAATATTTGATGTTAAAGTACGAACACCTTTAAACAGACCTTTTGGCATACGCGGTTGATTTCCTGCAATCATAATAACCGCCATAGTCTCTCCAATTGCTCTTCCGATACCTAAAATCACACCTGCCATTACACCTGATTTTGCAGCTGGCAGCACTGTACGAAACACACTTCTTTCATGTGTTGCCCCAAGAGCAAGAGCACCTTCATAATAACTCTCCGGCACTGCACGAATTGCAGACTCACCCACACTGATAATTGTAGGCAAAATCATAATACCCAGCATTACCGAAGCCGTGAACATACTGGAACCGTCTCCCCCAAATCCCAGCTGAATACCAAAGAAGTCACGAACAAAAGGAACAACCACTACCATACCAAAGAAACCATATACAACAGAAGGAATTCCTGCCAGTAATTCAACAGCAGGTTTCATAAATTTATATAATTTTGGTGGGCAGAACTTTGCCATGAAAACAGCTGTACAAATACCAATGGGAACACCAATTAAAACGGCTCCTGCGGTTACATAAATACTGCCTAAAATAAATGGTAAAATACCGTAAATATTGTTTCCCGGCTTCCATCTTTCTCCCAGCAAAAAGTCAAAAACTCCTATTTTGCCAATGGCAGGAATACCATTGGCAAATAAGAAGATGCAAATTAATGCTACTGCCAGAATAGAGGCACAGGCACACACAAGAAACACATATTTCATAACGGTTTCTTTTATATTTTTCATTCCTTTAATCCCTTTCTGTCTTTACTGAAGGTCGCTCCATTCTGTAATTTCACCTGTGTAAATATCTTTTACCTGATCTGTTGTAATATCACTCATAGAGTTTTTATTATTTACAATAACTGCAATACCGTCTAATGCAATTTCCTGTCCTTTTAATCCAGCTTCGATTTCTGAGTCTTTTAATTCTCTGGAAGCCATTCCAATATCACAGATACCATTTACTGTGGATTCCATACCTGTTGTAGAGTCACTCTGCTGAATTTCAATTTCTGCATTTGGATTGATAGCCTCATAACCCTCTTTTAATTTTTCCATTACCGGTGTAATTGAAGAAGAACCTGCAACTACGATTTTACCAGATGGTTTTGTTCCTGCATAAGCCGCAGCATCAGCTGCAACAGAAATATAACCATTGTCTTCTACAATTTTCTGTCCTTCCTGACTTAAAATGTAAGAAATAAAGTCCTGTGCTGCCTCGCTTACGCCTTCTTTTGTAGCAATATTGAATGGACGTGCAATTTTATAAGTATCACTTTTTACATTTTCTGCTGTAGCTTCTGCTCCATCTACTTTTAAAGCTTTTACAGAGTCATCCAAAGAACCTAAAGAAATATATCCAATTGCCTGAGGATTACCTGCTACACTTGTCATCATAACAGATGTATTATTAGTTACCTGTGCGTCTTCTGTTGTATTGTCAATTTTTTCCCCTGAAGCATCCTTTTCTTCAATTCCAAATAACTCAATGAACGCACCTCTTGTTCCTGAACCTTCTTCTCTGGAAATTACAGAAATTTCTCCCTTTGGTGCTTCTGCTGTTTTTTCTTCTGTCCCTGATGAAGCTTCTTTATCTGTACCCTGTGTGTCCTCTGTACTTTCATTTCCACATGCTGTTAAACTAAATACCATTGTTCCCATTAAAATTGCTGCTAATATTTTTTTCTTCATAATTAAATAATCTCCTTTTATCGTAAATTTCAAATCATTTTCCTCGTCGACAGCATTTACTATAAAGGAGTTTTGTAAAATCACCAATCATGAAATCGTTAAATTTCTGTAAAATTATCGTAAACCTAAATTTTCAGATAATAGATTTAGTTTTCACGTTATTTCGGTGAATTATAACATAGTTCGTTAAAAATTTGACTTCAAAAAAGTCAATATCTTTTCTTCTTTTTTCTACAAAAAACGCCTTTTTATCAGAAGTACACAAAACCTTTGTTCTTTATTTCATTATGTAAATCATATTCTTCCACACATTTTTTTGTGGACAATGTGGATAACTTAGTGTATAACTATAAATTTCCCATATTTATTGGATTTTTCAATGTGTATAACTTTGAGGATAAAATGTGGGCAACTTCTGATGCTCCAACATTTTTTGTACACTTTTACATTTAAGAATATTCTGACTATTTAAAAGATAATAAAGACTATTTCATCTGTATTTTACATTTTACAATGCTTCCGTTTTGTAAAATTCATTATGTAAACAAAAAAGGAAGCTCACTTTCTGAGCTTCCCAAATTTTTTCTATATTGATATTCTTACAATACCTGCATGCCGCCGTGCTGACGTACTTTTAATACGTGGCAGGAACCGCTTCCAAATACCTTATCCATGCTTTTTCTGTATTCTTCCCCAAAGCTGTTTTCCACAAAAATCTGGATTGTTCCTGCGAAACCGCCTCCGTGTACACGGCACACACCGTGATTGCCTAAAATACTTTCGCTGACACCAAGAGCTATGGACATTGCCTGACTCTGTACGTTTCTTGTTGTATAGATATTCTGAAGATATTTAAAAGAAGAACTTCCTGATTTCTCCACAAGAGAAAGGAATTCTTTGAAATCTCCCTGTTTCAGAGCTTCTACCTGTGCCTGTACACGTTTTTCTTCTTCAAAGAAATGAAGGGCACGCAGTACCGGTCTGTCTCCTAAAATACTTCTCAGCCCCGGTATCTGGCTGTAAAACTCTTTCTCATCTACCTCTCTTAACACATCCTGTTTAAAGAAAGCAGCTACCTTCTTCATCTCTGCGGGAATTTGTGCGTAATCCTCTGTAAGGTCTGCATGAGAAGCTTTTGTATCCACAATACACAGACTGTATTTATAAGCTTCAAAGTCAGCCGGAACCTTCTCTACCACAGGTTCTTCCGGATTTTTAAAATCAATATGGATTAATCCGCCTACGGAACATGCCATCTGGTCCATCAAGCCGCATGGCTTTCCGAAATATACATTCTCCGCAAACTGTCCTGCCTGTGCCAGAAATACAGGACTGATGCTCATTTCATTAAATAAGCCGGACAAAATCGTACCTACAATAATTTCAAATGCTGCGGAAGAGGAAAGTCCTGCTCCAATCAGCACATCACTGGTAACATAAGCTTCAAAGCCGCCAACACGGTAGCCTTCTTCTTTTACCTTAGCTACAACGCCACGGATTAAAGCTGCTGTTGTTCCTTCTTCTTCATATTTTTCTTCTAAATCATTTACGTCTACCTCTACCATGTCGTATCCTTCTGATACAATACGGATAAGGTCTCCTTCTGTCTTACTTACGACTGCAATGGCATCTAAGTTGATTGATGTAGCAAGCACCATTCCAAGCTGGTGGTCTGTGTGATTTCCGCACACTTCACTACGCCCCGGTGCGCTGTAAACTTCTACTTCCTTTTCGCCGTAAAGCTTTTCAAACTCTGTAATTGCATCTGCATATCTTTTGTTCTGATATTCCAGCATGCTTTCATCCAGATAAATTTCTTTCAATAACTGACTATACTTTCCCTGTAATAATTCTTCTTTTAAAATTCCGGAGTTCTTCATCTCTGGTTTATCCTCCTTGGTTCTGATAATTTAACAACCCTCATAAAGAGCATATCACACTCGTATGCTTTTTACCACTACATTTCTTCCGACTTTTCCTATTCTTCTGTAATCTTTTCTTCATTTAGAAGCGCATCCGCAGAATTTGTCTTCTCTCCCTCATTTTCTTCTCCTTTATCCAACGTTTCGGGACTGTTAGAGACCTCAATCTCCCTTACTAACTGCAAATCCCCATCTACGAAAATACGGATAAAATTCTTTTTACTCTCATCGGAATACAGAAAATAATTCTCGCCTTTTTCATCTTCTTCCTTTTCATAAACGCTTCCTTCCAACCTCTGTTTCATTTCCTCTGCCGGCATCCCCAGCACAATTCCGTCTCCCACTCCAATAGAGACCTTCGTCACATCAAAATCTCCCGACAGATTTGTCACAAATGTATTCTGAATATCCGTAGTTTCCTCTCCATAATTCTTTACCACTGCGTATAAGGACTGCCCGTTCTTTTCCAGCGTCACATACCCATGTCTTCCGGCTTTTACATAATTATCCGAACCTTCTTTTGAAATTTTCCAGCCGTTCTCCACAAACTTGGAAACAGGCGTCGGAACTTGATAAAATGAGTTGTCATACTTTACCACATACTCCTGAAAATCTCCATTGTATTCCTCCGGAACTTGATATGCCTTTACTTCTTCCGGTATTTCATCTGAAATCTGTTCTTCTTTATTCTCCGGTTCTCGATAATTTTTCATCCGCACCTGATACAGCACTTCGTCATCTATATGGAATACCAGCTCTGCTTCCTTATACTTTCCATATTCATACGTGATATAAATATCTTCTTTTTCCTCATATTCGTCTGTGGGTGTTCCAAATTGCTCCGTTACCTGAACAATGGTACTCTCCCCCAGCGTAATTCCTGCGGGAAGCTGGTAATAAGGACCTCCCTCTTGATATTCCAAAAGAATTCCTCCTACATAGCACTCTTTTAAAGGCTTTTTCTCTCCCTCAGGATTTACAAAATCCACAGAAATCTCCTGTCCCTGCTTTCTTAAAATCTCTCCTTCTATATAAGTTTCCCCGTCCAGCATGGTTTCTTTCTGCTTTTCTTCCATGCTCCAGCCCTTTTCTTCCCATTTTGAAAGCTCCTGGGGCAATTTCCACTCATCTTCTCCTATGGAAAATTCAAAATCCCAAAGGTTTTCTGACAGAGAAACCTCCGGTTTTTGATTTTCTTCCTGTTGCGGAGTTTCCTGCGGGTTTGGAGTATTCTCATTTTTCTCGCATCCCCCTAAAAGTAATAAAGACATAAAGCATAGCAATATTCCTTTTTTTCTCAAACCGACTTCTCCTCTCTCTTTTCTTTTATCCTCATAAAGTATTACCTACTATACAGCATCTTAACACAAGGCTTTCCTCTTTTCCATGCAAAATGTACATACATATTTGTTTTTCTCATAAACTATAATGAATATCCCTACAAGGAGCTTGCCTTGAAAAAATTCTTTAAAAAGAAACGCCGCCTCTTACTTTTCGGCTCTGTGCTGTTCTTTCTCTTTTGCGTCTGCTTTTTCTCTTTCAAAAACCGCTTTCTGTCTCCCGACACACGCTTCCGACAATTTACAGATAAACTTTTTGAAAACGAATTATCTGCCAATACTCTAAATCTTCATTACACCTTGGCGCACCCTGAAAAATATGGCATAAAAGAAACCGAAATCAGTCTGGGAGATATGTCGCCGGAAAGCTTTGAAAAAGGTAAAGAAGAACTTCTGAAGCTGCAAAAAAAACTCAACTCTTTTGAGTCTAAAGACCTTTCCAAAGAAAATCAAATCATCTACGATATTTTAAGACTTTCTTTTGCCACACAGCTTTCCGTGGCTGACGATTATCTTTTGGCAGAACCTCTTGGAGCAAATCTGGGTATTCAGGCACAGCTTCCTGTTCTTCTGGCAGAATATACCTTCCGCTCTCCTGATGATATAAAAGACTATTTTTCCTTACTTGCCTCTATACCGAAATATTTCAAAAGTATTGTCAAATTTGAAAAAGAAAAATCTCAAAACGGTCTTTTCATGAGTGATACCACAGCAGACAGGATTATCCAACAGTGTCATACCTTTACAGACAGCTCAGAGGAAAACTATCTCCACACCATGTTTCAAGAACGTGTACAGAAATTACAGGAAGAAAAACAAATCAGTAAAAAACAGGCTTCCTCCTACATAACCATGCACCAAAAGCTCTTAAAAGAGTCTGTTTTTCCTTCTTACAGCCTTCTGGCACAAGAGCTTGACTATTTAAAAGGTACAGGAAAAAATGAAAATGGTCTTTCCCATCTTCCCAGAGGTAAAGCCTACTACGCTTATTTAATTAAAAATGATGTAGGGGATTATCGCAGTATAGATGAAATCGAAAATGAATTATACCGACAGCTTTCACAATATTACAAGGATATACAAAAACTATCTCAAGAGAACCCTGCTCTACTCCAAAACTTAAACACAGAAACTGCCATAGAAACAGTTGAACCTGAAAAAATCCTTGCATTTCTGCAAGATACCATTACAAAAGATTTCCCCCCTCTTACGGTTAAAGATTATGAAGTAAAATATGTACCTGAAGCAATGGAAGAATTCTCAAGTCCTGCGTTTTACCTGACTCCTCCCATTGATACCCTTAACCCCAATACCATTTACATTAACAAGGGTTCTTCCGTTTCCTGCCCTGAACTCTTTACAACCTTGGCTCATGAAGGTTTTCCCGGTCACCTGTATCAGACGCTGTATTTTGGAAAGCAGGAAACTTCGCCCATCCGAAGCTGTCTGAGCTGCAGCGGCTATATCGAAGGTTGGGCAACCTTTGTGGAAGACCGTTCCTATCAATATGGGGCAGAATTTTTAAAAATTAGTCCTGCCTCCATGGAATTTCTCCGCCTGAACCGCTGTATCAGCCTCTGTCTGTATTCTCTCCTCGATATCGGCATCCACGATAAAGGCTGGGATTTCAACGTTGTTTCCGAAATCCTTTCTTCTTTTGGCATCACAGAACAAGAGGTTTGCCATGAAATCTTTCAATACATTGTAGAAAATCCCGCAAACTATTTAAAATATTATTTGGGATTTCTGAATTTTTCTACTCTGGAAAATACAATTCGGGATTTAGAAGGAGATGCCTTTGACTTAAAAAAATTTCACAAAAACCTTCTGGAAATAGGGTCTGCTCCCTTTCCTATTGTGAAAAAATATCTGCTTATGGAATATTAGGTTAAAAATACAGCCCATACATCCGCTTAAAATGTATGAGCTGTATTTTTCGCATTAATTCAATCTCGTAATAATTTCCGTAATCAGCTTCTTAAACTGCACAGCCACTCTGTCTGCCGTTTCCTGTACCTCTTTGTGGTTTAATTCTTCTTTTGACATTCCTGCTGCCATATTTGTAATACAGGAAATTCCGCCGATTTCCACTCCCATATGGCGTGCTGCCATTGCCTCACATGCCGTACTCATGCCCACTGCGTCTGCTCCCCATGTTCTTGCCATGCGGATTTCTGCCGGAGTTTCATAATTGGGCCCTGTAAACTGTGCATAAACACCTTCTTTGATGTCAATATCCAAGTCTTTCGCCGCTGTTTTTATAATTTCCTGTATTCTCTTGCTGTATACTTCGCTCATATCCGGAAATCTCACACCCAGCTCATCTAAATTTTCCCCAATCAAAGGACTTGGCACACCGGTTGTAATATGGTCTGTAAGCATCATAAAATCTCCCGGCTTAAACTCAAAGTTTACACCGCCTGCCGCATTGGTTAAAATCAGCTTTTTCGCACCTAAAAGAGCCATAAGTCTGGTTGGAAGCACCACGTCTGACATGGCATAGCCTTCATAATAATGCACACGTCCCTGCATAATTACAACAGGAGTTTTCCCTACATATCCAAAGACAAAACGTCCCTTATGACCTGCCACAGTAGAAGTTGGAAAGCCTTCGATTTCTGTATAATCAAGCGTCTGCACCACATCGATTTCATCTGCATAATCGCCCAGACCGGAGCCTAAAATCAGAGCTACCTCCGGTTTAAAATCTACTTTTTTCTGAATACTCTCCAAACATGTCTTTAATTTTTCATACACTGCGCTCATAATAATTCTCCCTTCTTTCACTCAATATCTATGATTGCCGCTATCAATTCTTTTAATTTCTTATACTGTTCAAAAGAAACAAGAAGCTGATTTCCTTCCTTACTGATAAGACCTTCCTCCAAAAATTTCTTTACAGAACGGTTAATGGTTTTTACACACAGTCCCGTAGTGTCAGAAAGCCCCTGTCTGCCGCCCCGTACCCGCAATATGCCGTTCTTTGCATACAATTCATATCTCTCTGTCAAAAGCATTGCCAGACGGTCTGAGCCTTGGAGAAATAAATATGCCCTGCTCTTTCTTCCGTCCTCCAGTAATGATTTGCCTGTAAGCTTTGCTTCCAGCTTTAAAACACGCAGATCCGACAACAGCCATTTTTCATACTTTGCCTTTGCAATCTTCACAATGGTACATGGTGTGGCAGTTTCCAAGGTCGTCATATAAGTATCCAAATCCATAATGATTTCCATTCCGCCCAGAGCATGTACACAGTCAAAGCTCATAAAATCATAGGTAATGCCATAAATTCTGTAATCTGTTGCCTTAATCGTACCTCTTCCTACAAAATAAATGGTATCAATCGGTGTGTTTTCCCGCACAAATATTTGCCCTTTTTCCATTTCCTCTACCTGAAAACATTCCATAAGCCAAGCCGGCGCTGTCTGAAAATAATCCTCAAACTGCTGTTGTGTCTCTCTTTTACATTTTTTCAAAAATGGCAGTACACTATACAAATATTTGTTTCGCATTTTTATACCTCTTTCAGTTTTCTTACAAGCTCTGCTTTCACTTCATCATTTGCAAACGCCGCATGAACTGCATTTTCTGTCATACGTACCAGCTCTTCATCTGTAATTCCGTAATTCTTCTGCACAAATTCCATTTCCTTTTGTATACTGGAATTACTTACTGTTCTGTTATCTGTATTTATGGTAACACATAATCCTGCATCCAGAAACTCTCTCATTGGATATTCTGATTTACTTGCCACTGCCTTTGTCTGAAGATTACTGATTGGACACATTTCAATTCCAATCTGCTTTTCTTTGCACATTGCCATTACATCAGCATGTCCTCTTAATGCAATTCCGTGGCCTATTCTGGATGCTCCGCATTTGACTGCCTCTACGACGTTTTCTACCCTTCCGCATTCCCCTGCATGAATGGTAAAAGGCAGCCCCAGTTTTTTTGCTTTCTGAAATAATTCTGTGAAATTTTCCATAGGGAATGCAGCTTCATTTCCTGCCAAATCCACAGCACAAATTCCTTCCCCTAAAAAGCTTCTGGCTGCTTTCATCATCTGTAAATTATCTTCCTCTGTATGGTGACGCATAGCACAGGCAATTACATTATAATAAATTCCACATGCTTTTTTGGCTTCCTCCAGTCCTTCTAAAACAGACTGTATTACCCTCGTACAATCTAAGCTCTCATTCACAGATAACAGAGGTGCAAAGCGAACTTCTACATATTGAATGTTATCCTGCTTTAAGCTTTCTAAAAAAGCTTTTGAAGTACGCTTTAAGCCTGTTTCTGTCTGCATACAGGACAAAGGCAGGTCAAATTTTTCCAGATATTCCGCAAGATTTCTGCAATCATCCCGAACCTGAAGCTCCTCCTTCTTTACATCCCTGCCTAAAAGCTCACGAATAATTCCCATTGGCAATGAGCCGTCCAAATGACAATGAAGCTCCACCTTTGGAAGTTTTATGATTTTTTCACTTTCCATTCCTGCTCCCTTCCGGCAGATATTTCTCTGCTAAAATAGCATAAGCATCTTTCAGCCTAAGGTGAAGATGCTTATACGAATTATCATTTCTTAATTATTTAATAGACTCAACTGTTACAACGTTAACCGGAAGCTTGCTTGCATCATCTGCTGCGGTATCATTTGCAACCTGAATAGAACCATCTTTTAATGCTGCATAAATTTCATCATATTTTTCCTGTGTGAATTTTTCAAACTTAGATGTTTCCATTGGTAACTGAACACCGTCATCTGCTGCGCCTAATGTGATAGATTTTCCACCTTCAAATGTTCCGTCATAAACAGATGCCACTGCATTGTAAACAGAGTCACTTAATGTTTTCATTGCAGAAGTGATAACTGTTTCAGACTCTACGGACTGGTCAACGTCTACACCAATAACTTTCTTACCTGCACCTTCTGCTGCTTTCATAACAGAGTTACCAACTCCGCCGCCGCATGCGAAAATACATTCTGTTCCTTCGCTGTACCAAGCCGCTGCTTTTGCCTGATTTTCAGGAGAAGCGTCGAAGTTACCTACATAAGTATACTTAATATTGATGTCACCCTGTGCAAGACCTAAATCTTTTGCTGCTGCGTCTGCACCCTGAACAAATCCGTAACCAAAACGAATAACTGCTGGTACTGCAATACCACCCATAAATCCTAACTGTCTGTATCCTTCTTCTACTGCTGCATATCCTGCTAAATATCCAGCCTGTTCTTCTGCGTAGAAGATAGAAAGTACGTTTTCTTTAATTTCCGGTTCTTTACCTTCACCCTCTACCGGAGCTGCATCGATAATAACAAATTTTGTATCCGGATATTTTGTCTGTGCTTCAAAAATCGGTCTTTCAAATAAGAAGCCCGGTGTTACAATAACCTTTGCTCCGCCTTTTACAGCAAGGTCAATAGCTGTTAAACAAGCCTTATCTGATTTTTCTGAAGGTTTGTAATATTTACATGTGATATCATTTTCATCTGCATATTTCTTTAAACCTTCCCATGAACCCTGATTAAAGGATTTGTCATCAATCGTTCCAACGTCTGTGATTAACGCCAGTTCGTACTTGCTTCCTTTGTCCTCTTTTTTTCCTTCTTCAGATGCACCCGGTTTTTCTGCACATCCTGCCATTCCTAATAACATTGCTCCTGCCAGCACTAAGCTAATCAGTTTTTTCTTCATGATTTTTCCTCCTAAATTTTAATAACCTTTTACACTTTGCCCTTTAATCAGGGAAATTGCTGAACTTGTGCCAATTCTGTCGCATCCTGCTTCCAGAAAGGCTTCCATATCTTCCACACTCTTAACTCCGCCTGCGGCTTTCATTTTTACGTGTGGTCCAATAAACTTCTTAAACAGAAGAATATCTTCCATTGTAGCTCCACCCGTTCCAAATCCGGTGGATGTCTTAATGTAGTCTGCACCTGCTTCTGTAACAGCTTTGCACATGGCAATCTTTTCTTCCTCTGTTAAATAGCAGGCTTCAATAATAACTTTTAAAATTTTATCTCCGGCTGCCTGTTTCAGGCTTCTGATTTCTTCTGTAACCTTATCAAAGTCACCGTTTTTCACATCTGCGATATTGATTACCATATCTACTTCAGATGCTCCGTCTTCAATCGCCTGCACAGTCTCTGCAACCTTTGCTTTTGTAGTGCTGTATCCCAAAGGAAATCCCACTACTGTACAAATGTTAATTTTTTCCCCATAAGTGTCATGAATTCTTTTAATATAACTTGGGGGTACACACACAGAAGCTGTATGGTACTCCATGGCTTCTTCACACAACTTCTGAATATCTTCCCATGTTGCAAAAGCTTTCAAAAGTGTGTGGTCTACATGACTTAAAATTTCACTTGTGTTCATATAATTCCTCCTTATCTTAATATTTTTCTATTCCTTTCGGAGTAACTCTGGCATAAACCAGAGGTTCCTTCTTGGGCGCTTCCTCTTCTATAAAAATAGATTTTTTATACTTTTCTGCTGCTGCTTCAAATAATTCTTCCTTTGATGTATAAAGCGCAGCGAGAACGTCGCCTTTTTCTACTTTTTCTCCGGTCTTCTTATGTAAAATAATTCCCGCAGTATAATCGATTTCGCTTTCCTTCGTCTCTCTGCCAGCGCCTAACATGGCAGATGCAATTCCACAGCCCTCTGCATCAATATGCGTAATATAGCCGTCTTTTTCTGCTTTTACTTCATAGACATAAGGCGCTTTCGCAAACTTATCCGTATTTAAAATAACTTCTGAGTCACCACCCTGCGCTTCTACCATAGCTACCAGACGTTCCAGCGCCGCACCGCTTCTTATTGCATTTTCAGACAAAGCCCTGCATTCTTCCTCTGTACCTTTTCCTGCAAGATAAAGCATATTGGAAGCCAACTGCAAGCATACCTCAGTTAAATCCGCCGGACCTTTTCCTCTTAATGTTTCCACAGCCTCAATTACTTCAAGGCTGTTTCCGATGTTATGTCCTAAAGGAATGTCCATATTGGTAATCAACGCAGCCATTTTCTTTCCTGCATTTTCTCCGATAGATACCATTTCCTTTGCCAGTGCAATGGAGTCCTCCACGGTCTTCATAAAAGCTCCGCTGCCTGTTTTTACATCTAAGAGAATACCGTCATTTCCTGCTGCCAGCTTCTTACTCATAATTGACACTGCAATAAGCGGAATACTGTCTACCGTTGCTGTTACGTCTCGAAGGGCATACAACTTTTTATCCGCAGGCGCAAGATTTCCTGACTGTCCGATAACGGAAAGACCTGTTTTATTTACCACATCAAAAAATTCTTCTCTGTCTAAAGAAGTTCGCATTCCCGGAATTGCTTCCATCTTGTCCACAGTTCCGCCGGTATGACCTAATCCTCTTCCTGACATCTTGGCTACCTTTACTCCGCAGGAAGCTACAATAGGCGCAATAACCAGTGTTGTTTTATCTCCTACGCCTCCGGTAGAATGCTTGTCTACTTTCATTCCTTCAATGCCGGATAAGTCCACCATATCTCCGGAATGTGCCACCGCCTGTGTCATTGCCAAAGTTTCTTCCTCGTTCATTCCTTTAAAATAAACTGCCATCAAAAATGCGGACATCTGATAATCCGGAATTTTCCCATCTACATATTCTGTAATCATGTACTGGATTTCTTCTTTTGTCAGAGCTTCCCCATTTCTTTTCTTCATGATTAAATCATACATTCTCATAGCGATTACCTCCTTTATCTGCTTCCTTTATCGTAAGGAATACCTTCTGCCTTCGGAGCCTGTGAATTCTTGGAGAAGAATGCCAGAACTACCAAAGTTGCAATGTAAGGAATCATTTTATAAATTTCATTTGGAATTGGAAGATCCTTTAAAACAGGAATAGCAGAATATGCACTTGCCAAAGTCTTCATAATTCCAAAGAAAAATGCTGCCAGAAAAATCTTGTTGCTTCTCCACTGTCCAAAAATCAATACTGCCAATGCCAAAAATCCGTATCCCGCAACACTTGCATTAAAGTTTGTGGAGGTCGGTACAACGAAAACCAAACCGCCAATTCCCGCAAGAACACCGGAAATAATAACACCGGAATATCTGATTTTATAAACATTAACACCCACAGAGTCTGCTGCTCCCGGATGTTCTCCACAGGCACGAAGTCTTAATCCAAATCTTGTTTTCTTAATTACAAAAGCTGCTACAAGGAAAATTAAAATCCCAATATAAGTTGTAATATAACAATTCTGGAAAAATAATGGTCCAATTACAGGAATATCTCCCAATACAGGAACTTTATCAATCTGGAAAGTATCTGTAAACTGAATTTGCTGCACTTCCTGAATGGTTCTTGCTGCAAAAATTGCAAATGCAGGAGCAAACATGTTCAGTGCAGTACCGCTGATTGTCTGGTCCGCTTTCATATTAATAGATGCAAATGCGTGAAGCAGTGAGAAAATTCCTCCCGTAACGCCTGCAATCACAATGGCAATGAGCAAAAGCCCCTGTCCGCTTAAATTTGCCTGTGTCATATTGATAAAAAGGACACCTGCAAAAGCTCCGATTACCATAATACCTTCTAGCGCAATGTTAATGACGCCGCTTCGCTCAGAATACATACCGCCAATAGCTACAATCAGAAGCGGGATGGCAAAAAACATTGTCTGCTGCATAATAAAATATACAATATCCATACTCCTACTCCTCCTTCTTCAGATTGCTGTTTGCTTTATCTGTCTGTTTTTTACTTTTTCCGGCTTGAATTTTATGGATAATACCTCTGAACAACAGAGACAACGCTCCACAGTAAATAATTGCCGCAATAATCATATCAATGACTTCCGGAGCAAAATCAAACAACTGCATATTGTAACCGCCTACGGTAAGATGTCCGATAAACAATCCGGCAAAAAGGATACCGATTGGATTAGACATACCCAAAAGCGCTACGGAAATTCCTGAAAATCCTTCCGGTGCAATAATGTCCAATACCTGAAGATATTTTCCTGAGTCTGCAAGATATAAAAGTGCGCCGCCGATACCGGACAATGCACCTGCAATTACCATAGATAACACAATGTTTCTCTTTGCATTGATACCTGCATATTTACTTGCATTTGGGTTTTTACCACATGCTTTTAATTCATATCCAAAAGTAGTACGGTTTAAAATCACATAAATTAAAATCACAAAAGCAATAACAATAAGAATTCCTACGTTAATATCGGAATTAGGAAAAATCTTGTCCAATCCGGCTTTTGGCAAGTTTGCAGTAGATGCAACTGCCATAGACTGGTTCTTTACCTGATCATAAATTGTTCTCTGAATTAACATATTTACCAGATACATTCCGATATAGTTCATCATAATAGAAGCAATTACTTCGTTTACATTTCGAAATGCTTTTAATAAACCGGGAACCATCCCCCATAACGCACCTGCCAAGGCAGCGCCTGCAATGGCTACAAAACAGTGTATTCCTGCCGGAAGGAAGGTACATTTTACACCGATTAAAATTGCTACATAAGCGCCCACAGTAAACTGTCCCGGCGCACCGATATTAAACAATCCTGTCTGAAATGCAAATCCAACAGACAGACCTGTCATAATAATCGGAGTTGCATAATAGAGCATCTGTCCAATCCCCTGAATACCGTCTGTAAAACCGCCCTGCAAAATCATCATAAATCCGCCATACGCCTGACTCGGATTACTTGCGAGCAAAATAATAAGTCCAAAGAGCAGACCGCAGATAATCGCAAGAATGGATGAACCGAAACTTGCCATGCCTTCTCCCCGAAAAATATTTTTCTTCTTATTTTTCATTGTTCACACTCCTTTTCGCTCCTGCCATGTATAATCCCAGTTCTTCCGTTGTAACCTTCTTCGGATTTACATCTGCAACGATTTCGCCTTCGTACATTACCAGAATTCTGTCACTTACATTCATAACCTCATCCAGCTCTAAAGATACCAGAAGCACTGCCTTTCCTGCATCCCTTTGTGCAATCAACTGCTTATGAATATATTCAATAGCGCCTACATCCAGTCCTCGAACCGGCTGCACTGCAATAACAATGTCAGGATTTCTGTCCAGCTCTCTGGCAATAATCGCTTTCTGCTGATTACCGCCGGACATCCCTCTTACAATACTGTTTACACCCTGTCCGGAGCGAATATCAAACTTTTTAATCAGTTCCTCCGCATAGCTGCGAATTGCATCAAATTTTAAAAATCCATGATTTTGGAAGCGTTTTGTAAAGTAGCTCTGGAGCACCAGATTTTGCTGAAGGTCATAATCCAAAACAAGACCGTCCTTATGTCTGTCCTCCGGAATATGCGCCATACCGTCCAAGCATTTCTTGCGAATACTTTCATGGGTAATATCTTTTCCTTTTAAGAAAATCTGTCCTTCGTCAATAGGCATCATTCCCGTAATACCATATACCAGCTCAGACTGTCCGTTTCCGTCAATACCCGCAATAGTAACAATTTCACCCTTTCGCACAGTAAACGATACATTCTTAACTGCTTCTTTACCATGATGCTTTGACTTAATAGTCATATTCTTTACTTCCAAGATAGCATCACCGGGAGTAATTTCTTTTTTATCCAGAATGAAATTGACCTTTCTTCCTACCATCATCTCTGACATAGCTTCTTTGGAAGTTTCTGCAACATCAATGGTTCCGATATACTTTCCTTTTCTAAGTACGCTGCATCGATTTGCAACCTCTTTAATTTCATTTAATTTATGTGTAATAAAGATAATAGATTTTCCTTCCTCTACCAACTGCTTCATAACCTTCATAAGCTCATGAATTTCCTGAGGAGTTAAAACAGCCGTAGGTTCGTCAAAAATCAAAATATCATTATCACAATACAGCATTTTCAAAATTTCTACACGTTGCTGCATACCTACCGTAATATCAGAAATATACGCATCCGGATCAATTTTGAATTTATATCGTTCACTCAATTCCATAATTTTCTTGCGGGCATCATCCATTTTCAGGACTCCGCCTTTTGTCGTTTCCCGTCCTAAAACAATACTTTCCAGTACGGTAAAATTGTGAACCAGCTTAAAATGCTGATGTACCATTCCAATTCCTAAAGCATTGGCATCATTAGGATTGTTAATCTTTACTTCTTTTCCATTAATTTTAATTTGACCTGCTTCCGGCTGATACAAACCAAACAGGACACTCATCAGCGTAGATTTGCCTGCTCCGTTTTCACCCAGCAGTGCGTGGATTTCACCTTTTTTTACGCGCAGTGTAATATCATCATTGGCTTTAAAATCACCGAACTGCTTCGTAATATGGTTCATTTCAATTACATATTCCACGTTTTTTCCTCCTTTTTCTTTTATTTCAAATTAGCTGAACTAAAGCCACAAGGCAAAAGCTCCTCTAAAGTCATGACTCTGCAAGTATTTTCCCCATCGGCAAGAATAATCTGAAATTCCTTTGGGTTACAAAATTCCATCATTACCTGCCTGCAAACCCCGCAAGGCGCACACAGCTTATTTGCATCATCTCCGTCTTTTGCCCCTACAATGGCTATTTTTTCAAACTCTCTTTCTCCCTCTGAAACAGCCTTGAAAAAAGCAGTTCTTTCCGCACAAATTGTAGGTGTATAAGTGGCATTCTCAATATTGCAGCCCAGATAAACTTTTCCGCTCTTTGTCAGAAGCGCTGCACCTACTTTAAAATTTGAATAAGGAGTATAGGCTTTTAAGCGGGCTTTTTTTGCTTCCTCCAGCAATTCAAGATTATCCATATTTTCCATCTCCTATTTTAAGATTTCATCCTTAAAGCTGGTTCCATCCAATCTGCTGTCAATTCCAAAGATGTCTAATATGGTTGCAGCAATATCGGAAAATGTTTTACGAGTTCCCAGATTTACCCCTTCTTTCACCTGTTCACCATAAACTAAAAACGGTACGCATTCTCTGGAATGGTCTGTTCCCTTAAATCCCGGATCACATCCGTGATCTGCTGTTATCATCAAAATATCCTGCGGCTGCATTCTCTCCATAAAAGTTCCCAACTGCTTGTCAAAAACAGTTGCAGCCATCGCATATCCTTCAATATCATTTCTGTGACCATAAAGCATGTCAAAATCCACCAGATTTACAAAACATAAACCATGGAAATCCTCATCCTGAAGCTGTATGGTTTTTTCCATTCCATCCACATTTCCCTGAATACGCTGCGTATGGGAAATACCTTTTCCTGCAAAAATATCATAAATTTTGCCCACACCATAAGTATCGTATCCTTCTTTTTGCAATACATCCAGCATAGTATCCTTTGGAGGCAAGAGAGAAAAATCATGGCGATTTGTAGTTCTCCGGAAATTCGGCGCTTCCCCGACAAACGGTCTGGCAATTACACGTCCTACCCCATGTTCCCCTACTAAAATCTCTCTGGCAATTTCGCAATATCTGTACAATTCTTCTACCGGAACAATATCTTCATGTGCGGCAATCTGAAAAACACTGTCTGCTGATGTATAAACAATCAGCTTTCCTGTACGAATATGTTCTTCTCCATAGTCTCTGATAACATCCGTTCCTGAATACGGCTTGTTGCAAAGCACTTCCCTGCCTGTCCTCTTTGAAAATTCATCCAGCACTTCTTTTGGAAAACCATTAGGATAAGTCGGAAGAGCCTTCTCAGACACAATACCTGCAATCTCCCAATGTCCGATTGTGGTATCTTTTCCTCTCGATGCTTCCTGCATTCTTCCATAACTGCCAATTACTTTATCTGCTGTTTCCAAATAGTCAACGCCATCTATACAAGAAAGTCCCAATTTTCTCATATTCGGTGTATCATATTCCTTTGAATTGGAAATTGTATAAAGTGTATTTGCACCTTCATCTCCAAAATCAGCCGCATCCGGTGCATGTCCAATTCCAAAACTGTCCAATACAATCAAATATACTCTCTGCTTGCTCATTATTTTCGTCCCTTTCTTTATTATTCTATTCACTACGCTCATATATTTTTATTATATAGTATCTTATATCCTCAAAAAAGGACTCATGTCCTTTTTTGAAATCTTTTATAATTCGCTAAAATTCGGCACGATAAAATACCCCTATAACTAATATATGCTAATAGCTGAATTTTTATAAAGAAGAATAAAGAAAAAGCACAATGGTTTTCACTTTCAATAACCATTGTGCTCTTTCTTTTAAATCTGAAAATAAAAAAGCTCCCCCTGTTGGACTCGAACCAACGACACTGCGGTTAACAGCCGCATGCTCTAC
>UQAX01000002.1 GCA_900539145.1 uncultured Blautia sp. | reverse complement strand
CAGGTTATATAAGGCCTGCAAGGTGATTTTCAATGATTCAACTGTCAAACTCCCGGGTGTGAAAAATTATGAAAACGGTGTGGAATTCTGGTTTGAATTATCCTGTGCAGATGCGGAAGAATAGAAGAAAAAAGAGGTTACGTGTTTGCATTTTTTGACATATTCTGCTAAACTAAAAAGCGGATAAAAAGAAAAAGGAGGAGTACAGATGCCGCCTTTACAAGGACAATGGCTGGAAGCTTTAAAGCCGGAATTTAAGAAAGAATATTATAAAGAGCTGTTTCAAAAAGTAGGGCAGGAGTATCAGGAAAGAAAGATATTTCCTGCACCGGATGATATTTTTAATGCTTTTCATTTTACACCTCTTGATGAGGTAAAAGTAGTAATTTTAGGACAGGACCCCTATCACAATGACGGACAGGCACATGGGCTTTGCTTTTCTGTAAAGCCGGAGGTAGAAATCCCTCCGTCTCTGGTAAACATTTATCAGGAGCTCCATGATGACTGCGGATGTTATATACCGGATAACGGTTATCTGGAAAAATGGGCAAGACAAGGTGTACTGATGTTAAATACGGTATTAACAGTACGTGCTCATCAGGCAAACTCCCATAGAGGGATTGGCTGGGAGCAGTTTACAGATGCGGCAATTCGTGTGTTGAATGAACAGGACAGACCGATTGTATTTTTGCTCTGGGGAAGACCGGCGCAGATGAAACGCAGTATGTTGAATAATCCGAAGCATTTGATTTTGGAAGCGCCTCACCCCAGTCCGCTATCTGCATACAGAGGATTTTTCGGATGCAAACATTTCAGCAAAACAAATGAGTTTTTGGAGCAGAACGGACTTGCGCCCATTGACTGGCAGATAGAAAACAGACAGGGGATATAGAAATGGGAAAGAAAAATGATAATACATTAGTAAAAAATGCTTCTTTTCTCATGATTGCGGCGCTGGTTTCCAAGATTATCGGGCTGATTTACAAAAGTCCTTTATCAAGCACCATGGGAAAAGAGAGCTTTGGCTGCTTTCAGTTTGCACAGAATGTGTATTTTATTCTTCTGATGATTGCATCCTTCAGTATTCCTCAGGCCGTGTCAAAAATCATGGCGGAGAGACTTGCTTTTAAGAGATATCGGGATGCTCAGAAAATTTTTAAAGGAGCGTTGCTCTATGCAGTGATTGTAGGCGGAGCTGTGGCAATCATCTGTATTGTGGGAGCGCCTATTTTAGTGCCGGATGGAATGGCAAATGCAAGACTGGCGCTTCAGTTTCTAGCTCCAACCATTTTTATTTCCGGTATTTTGGGCGTTTTCCGAGGCTATTTTCAGGCGTATCGAAACATGCTGCCTACATCTATTTCGCAGATTTTGGAGCAGATTGCCGTAGCAGTGGTAGCGCTTGTAATGGCAAATTTTATGGTGCATCACTTTGCAGATGCACAGCCGGACGTGCTGCGAAGCTGGAGTGCGGCAGGGGCTACTCTGGGAACGGGAGCCGGTGTTTTAACGGCTCTTATCTTTATGCTGTTTGTTTATCAGGTAAATAAAAAGACCATTCAGAAAAAAATCGCAAGAGATAAGGTATCGGCAGACGAGAGCTATAAAGACGTTATGAAAATCATTGTGATGATTGTAGCTCCTATTATTTTAAGCGCTTTTTTGTATAACGTAAACGGTTATATCAACAGCATGATTTACACCTCTGTATCAGAATTAAAGGGATTAAAGGGAAGCGTTGTAGAGGGATTTTATGCGGAATGTGGTTTCTTCTTAACCATTATTAACATCCCTCTTACCCTGTCAAGTACAGCGCCGACTTCTATGATGCCGGAGGTTTCCGGGGCGTATGCCAGAGGGGACTTAAAAACAGCGAAGGAAAAGATTGATAAAGCAACATGGCTTAGTATGTTTATTTCTATTCCATGCAGTGTGGGACTTTTTGCACTGGCAGGTCCGATTACTGCACTTTTATTTCCGTCCACAGACGGTACCGCAGGCGTTTTAATGATGCTTGGTGTAATTACAGTTATTATGAACGGAATGTCCAACATTTCCAATGGCGTATTACAGGGAATTGGAAAGGCCAATATCCCTATGATTAACGCAGCCATTGCTTTGGTAGTTGATGTAGTTGTAGTTACGGTATTGATGTTTGTGACAGATTTTGGAATTTACAATGTGGTGCTGGCAATGATTGCTTATGCGCTGGTAATGTGTATCTTAAATGACAGGGCGCTGAAAAGAGAACTGCATTATAAAAATCCGTGGAAGACGGCTTATATGCCGGCGCTTTTTGCGGCAGTCCCTATGGGAATTGTAGCATTTGCAGTTTATCAGGGAATTTATCTGTTGACGAAATCTCTGCCGGGAGGAAATTTGTTGGCATTGATGCCTGCCATTGTGTTAGGAGCAGGTGTGTATTTCCTTTTGTATCTGTATTTTGCAAAGCCGAAGGAAGAAGAATTGGCAGGACTTCCGGGTGGAAGAAAACTGGTGCAAATAGCGAGAAAACTTCATATTATGTAAAAGAAAAGAGTTGTCACATTAAGTGAATATCCTTGATATTTATACACTTAATACGACAACTCTTTGTTGTTAGGCTTTAATTATCAGAAAGCTTTTTAAAAGCAGTGGAAAGCATCAGCTTAATACGATTTAACTGATTTACCTCACTGGCGCCGGGGTCATAGTCCACCGCTACAATATTTGCCTGCGGATAATCCTTGCGGATTGCTTTAATCACGCCTTTTCCCACAATGTGATTAGGAAGACAGCCAAAAGGCTGAATACATACAATATTTGGTGTGTCTGCATGAATAAGCTCCAGCATTTCTCCTGTAAGGAACCAGCCCTCTCCTGTCTGATTTCCGATAGATACAATCGGTTTAGCCATTTTTGCCAGATTTTCAATCTGAGCAGAAGGCGTGAAATGACGGCTCTTTTTAAATTCATCATTGGCAGCTTTTCGGATAAAGTCAATGGCTTTAATTGCCAGCTTGCCTTTTTGTGCAAAGGATTTTCCAAATCCCAGATACTCGGATTTAAAGTTCATGTTGTAGAAGCAATAGCACATAAAATCAATTAAATCAGGGCATACGGCTTCTGCGCCTTCTTTTTCCAGAAGCTCAACCAGATGATTATTTGCACCGGGATGGAACTTCACCAGAATTTCTCCTACAATTCCTACACGGGGCTTTTTCTCATTTGTAATAGGAAGAGTATCAAATTCCCGTATTATCTGACGGCAGAACTGGTTAAAGCGGGCAAAGGTTACATGTTTTCCTGAGAGGAAAGCAATGCAGCGTTTTTCCCATTTTTTATGAAGGTCGTTGGCAGAACCTTTTACTGCCTCGTAAGGACGCATACGATACAGACATTTCATTAAAATATCTCCGAAAACTGCGCCGTAAGCGATACGGGTTGCCAGCTTTACGGTTATTTTAAAGCCGGGATTTTCTTCCAGTCCGCTTAAATTGATAGAAATGACAGGAATGTGGGACATACCTGCTTTTTCCAAAGCACGGCGGATAAAACCGATGTAGTTGGAAGCACGGCAGCCGCCTCCTGTCTGTGACATGATAATTGCCACCTTGTTCAAATCATATTTGCCTGACTGCAATGCCTGCATAATCTGTCCTACCACCATTAAGGATGGGTAACAGGCATCGTTGTTTACGTATTTTAATCCCACGTCAACGGCTTCTTTGTTTCCGTTTCCTAAAACCTCCAAATGATATCCGCTGGCATTAAAAGCAGCCTCTAAAAGGTTAAAATGGATAGGAGACATCTGAGGACATAAAATCGTATATTTCTTTCTCATTTCCTCTGTAAAAGCAACACGCTCAATAGAAGAAGGACGAATTTCTCTCTTTTGTTTTTGCTGTTCCTTTACTTTCAGCGCTGCAATCAAGGAGCGCACACGAATTCTGGCAGCCCCCAGATTGTTTACCTCGTCAATTTTCAGACAGGTATAAATCTTTCCGCTGTTCGTTAAGATTTCGTTGACTTCGTCTGTGGTTACGGCATCCAGACCGCAGCCAAAGGAATTTAACTGGATTAAATCCAGATTGTCTTTTTCTTTTACAAAATTTGCCGCTGCATATAAGCGGGTGTGATAAGTCCACTGGTCATTGACTCGCAAAGGACGTTCAATAGGAGCAAGGTGGGAAACAGAGTCCTCTGTAAGTACGGCAATGCCATAAGAGGTAATCAGCTCCGGAATACCGTGGTTGATTTCCGGATCAATGTGATAAGGACGTCCTGCCAGCACAATGCCGTGTCTTCCTGTTTTTTCCAGATAAGCAAGGACTTCTTCCCCTTTTCGCATGATGTCATTTCTGCATTTTCGCATTTCCTTCCACGCATCATGAGCAGCTTTTTCTACTTCTTTAGAAGGAATATCAGGAAACTCTTCTACTAAACGCTTGGTAATAATTTCCTCACTGGTCAGAGCCACAAAGGGATTGTGGAAACGAATATCCGGATTTTTCAGCTCATCTACGTTATTTTTAATATTTTCCGCATAAGACGTTACAATAGGGCAGTTAAAATGATTTACAGAGTCCTTAAATTCCTGACGCTCATAAGGAATACAGGGATAGAAAATATAGTTTACTCCCTGCTTAATCAGCCAGGATACATGCCCATGCGCCATTTTGGCAGGGTAACATTCTGACTCACTTGGAATGGACTCAATGCCTAACTCGTAAATCTTTCTTGTAGAAGTAGGAGAGAGAACCACCTGATACCCCAGTTCTGTAAAGAAGGTATACCAGAAAGGATAATTTTCAAACATATTTAAAACTCTTGGAAGTCCTACTTTTCCCCGTGTCGCCTTATCTAGAGTTAAAGGCTCGTAGGAAAACAGCCGTTTGTATTTATATTCATATAAATTCGGAATTTGCTCTTTGTTTTTTTCTTTTCCAATTCCACGCTCACAGCGGTTTCCTGAAATATATTGGCGTCCGCCGGAAAATTTGTTGATGGTAAGGCGGCAGTTATTGGTACAGCCTTTACAGTTTGCCATCATGGTTTTATATTCCAGAGAATTGATTTTGTCAATGGGAAGCATGGTAGTTGTCTTATTTTTGTCATAACGCTCTCTGGCAATTAAAGCAGCGCCGAAAGCGCCCATAATTCCTGCAATATCAGGGCGAATAGCTTCGCACTGAGCAATTTTTTCAAAGCTTCGAAGTACGGCATCGTTATAGAAGGTACCGCCCTGAACCACAATATGTTTTCCAAGCTCTGAAGCATCCGAAACCTTGATTACCTTATACAGGGCATTTTTAATAACAGAGTAGGCCAAACCGGCAGAGATATCTGCAACAGAAGCTCCCTCTTTTTGCGCCTGCTTCACCTTGGAATTCATAAATACGGTACAGCGTGTACCTAAGTCAATGGGATTTTCGGCAAAAAGGGCAGCTTTTGCAAAATCCTCCACACTGTAATTTAAGGATTTTGCAAAGGTTTCAATGAAAGAACCGCAGCCGGAGGAGCAGGCTTCATTGAGCTGTACGCTGTCTACGGTCTGATTTTTAATTTTAATACATTTCATATCCTGACCGCCGATGTCTAAGATACAGTCTACTTCCGGATCAAAAAACGCAGCGGCATAGTAGTGAGATACGGTTTCCACCTCTCCCTCATCTAAGAGAAGAGCCGCCTTAATCAGAGCCTCGCCATAGCCGGTAGAACAGGAGTAGGCAATTTTTACACCTGCTGGAAGCAGGCTGTAAATTTCCTGAATGGCTTTGATAGAGGTTGCTAGGGGATTTCCGTTGTTGTTGCTGTAAAAGGAATACAGCAAGGAACCGTCTTCGCCGACAAGGGCTGCTTTGGTTGTGGTAGAGCCTGCATCAATACCAAGATAGCAGTTTCCGCTGTAAGTATCTAAGGGAGCAGTTTTTACATTGTAACAGCTTTGACGCTCGTTAAATGTGTCATATTCTTCCTGAGAAGCAAAAAGCGGCTGCATACGGTCGATTTCAAAATCCATTTTGATGGATGCCTGAAGTCTGTCACGCATGGCAGTAAGAGAAAATGCATGGGCATCTGCTTTCGCATTTAAGGCAGAACCAATGGCAGCAAACAGGTGAGAATTTTCCGGCACAATGGTGTGCTCCTCATCTAACTTCAAGGTGCGGATAAAGGCAGCCTTTAATTCAGAAAGAAAGTGCAGAGGACCGCCCAGAAAAGCCACATGACCACGGATTGGCTTCCCGCAGGCAAGACCGCTGATGGTCTGATTTACCACTGCCTGAAAAATAGAGGCAGACAAATCTTCCTTTGTAGCCCCTTCGTTAATCAAAGGCTGGATGTCTGTTTTTGCAAAAACGCCGCAGCGGGCTGCAATAGGATAAAGTGCCTTGTAATTTTTGGCATAATTATTAAGTCCCGGTGCATCAGTCTGTAAAAGAGACGCCATCTGGTCAATAAAAGAACCTGTACCGCCAGCACAGATACCATTCATACGCTGTTCTACATTGCCGTCTTCAAAATAAATGATTTTGGCATCTTCTCCGCCAAGCTCAATGGCAACATCTGTCTGGGGCGCCAGCTCCTCCAGTGAGGATGAAACAGCAATGACCTCCTGAACAAAAGGAATGGTTAAATGAGTTGCCAAAGTAAGTCCGCCGGAGCCCGTGATAACAGGAATAACGGAAATTTCTCCCAGCGCTTGGTATGCTTTGTCAAGAAGTCTTGCAAGAGTATTTTGAATATCGGCAAAATGCCTTTCATAATCAGAAAACATAATCTGATGTTTTTGATTTAAAATTGCGATTTTTACAGTTGTAGAGCCAATATCAATCCCTAAGGAAAAGGTGTTTTTTATTTTATTATCTTCTGACATTGTCAGAAACCTCCTCTATGTATGTGTTTCTACTTATTATTATATGTATAAAAAAATCAAAGTCATTATACGACAAAATGTCGAAAAAAACAATCGTAAATATTGCACAGCCATTGCGTTTGAAATTGGCTTATGATAGAATAATCTGTACGACAGCAAGAAATAAGAGAATGGAAAAAGAGGAAAAATTGATGTATAAAGTATTAAAACAGGAAGGCAGAGCCAAAAGAGCTCGCATGGAAACGGTTCACGGAACAATCGAAACTCCGGTTTTTATGAACGTGGGAACAGCGGCAGCCATTAAAGGCGCTGTATCTACTATGGATTTACAGGAGATTAAAACACAGGTAGAGCTTTCAAATACTTATCACCTCCATGTAAGACCGGGAGATAAGGTAGTAAAGCAGTTGGGCGGTCTTCATAAATTTATGAATTGGGACAAACCGATTTTAACAGACTCCGGCGGTTTTCAGGTATTTTCTTTATCAAAACTGAGAAAAATAAAAGAAGAAGGGGTCTATTTTAACTCTCATGTAGACGGCAGAAAGATTTTCATGGGACCGGAAGAAAGTATGCAGATACAGTCCAATTTAGGTTCTACCATTGCCATGGCGTTTGACGAGTGTCCTTCCAGTGTTGCCAGCAGAGAATATGTGCAAGCATCCGTAGACCGCACCACCAGATGGCTGCAAAGATGTAAGGATGAGATGGCAAGATTGAATAGTCTGGAAGATACCGTAAACCCTCATCAGCTTTTATTTGGTATCAATCAGGGGGCTATTTACGATGACATCCGTATTGCCCATGCAGAGACGATTTCCAAAATGGATTTAGACGGATATGCAGTAGGCGGTTTGGCAGTAGGTGAAACCCATGAAGAAATGTATCGTATTTTGGATAGTGTAGTACCTCATCTGCCGGTGGATAAACCGACGTATCTTATGGGAGTGGGAACGCCTGCAAATATTTTAGAAGCAGTATCCAGAGGCGTGGACTTCTTTGACTGTGTATACCCAAGCAGAAACGGACGCCACGGACATGTGTATACAAACTTTGGTAAAATCAATTTGTTTAATGCAAAATATGAGCTGGACTCCCGTCCGATTGAAGAAGGCTGTCAGTGTCCTGCATGCCGTCATTACAGCAGAGCTTATATCCGCCATTTGCTGAAAGCCAAAGAAATGCTGGGTATGCGCCTTTGTGTTCTGCATAATTTATATTTCTATAATACCATGATGGAAGAAATCAGAAATGCTCTGGATGAAGGCTGTTATGAGGAATATAAACAGAAGAAATTAGAAGGTATGGCAGCAGGCCCAAAGGACTGAGCAATCGTGTCGTAAAAAAAGTATTAAATTTGGAAAAATACAGAAAAACCACTTGAAGAAAAGTCGGAAATTGTGTATTATAACAATAATGTCTATAAGTCTGACAGACAAAGATTATTTTTTCAGGAGGAAGTAAGATGTTATTATCAGCAGCAGGTGCAGGTAGCTTGGTTAGTTTATTCGTACCATTGATTGTATTTTTTCTTTTGATGTATTTCATGATTATGCGTCCGCAGAAAAAAGAGCAGCAGAGAGTAAAAAGTATGCTGGCTTCTATGGAGGTTGGTGACAGTGTTGTTACAACCAGCGGTTTCTATGGAATTTTAATCGATATTACAGAAGAAGATGTTATTGTAGAATTTGGAAATAACAGAAATTGTAGAATTCCAATGAGAAAAGGTGCAATCGCCGAAGTAGAAAAAGCAAGCGACGGTGCAGCAGAATAAGAGAAATAAGAGGTGCTGAGGGATAAAACCACAGTACCTTTTTCATTTCACAGGAAAATTGTGCAGCAGCGCAAGTTTTTAATATAACAGGAGATAGAAATATGGCATTTATCAGTTTATTTGAAGTAATCGGTCCCAATATGGTCGGACCCTCCAGCTCTCATACAGCAGGAGCAGCTTCTATGGCTCTTTTGGCAAGAAAGCTGTTTCCGGGAGAGATAAAGAGCGTGCATTTTACCCTGTATGGTTCTTTTGCCAGAACTTATCGGGGGCATGGTACAGACAGGGCGCTTTTAGGCGGAATTATGGGCTTTGAAACCGATGATTTGCGTATTCGTGACTCTTTAAGCATTGCAAAGGAGCAGGGGCTTCATTATAGCTTTTCTGTTTCTGCGCAGGAGGATGCGACCATTCATCCCAATACAGCCGATATGGAAATCGAGGGAACAAAAGGGGAGAAGCTTTTTGTTCGAGGAGTTTCTATTGGCGGAGGAAAAGTAAAAATCGTAAAATTAAATCAGATAGAAGTGGATTTTACAGGGGAATACAGCACCTTAATTGTAAGCCAGACAGACAAGCCCGGAGTTGTGGCTCATATTACCAGAGTTTTAAGTGAGGAAGGGGTAAATATTGCATTTATGCGCCTGTTTCGAGAGGAAAAAGGTGCGGCTGCGTTTACTGTTGTAGAGTCTGATGAGAAAATACCTGCCAGAGTGCTGGACAGAATAAAAGAAAACCCTCTGGTTTCCGATATTACACTGGTGCAGTTATAGGAGGAATGGGAAATGGAATTTAATAACGGAGCAGAATTACTGGAATTATGTCAGAAGACAGGATTTCCGATTTCTCAGATTATGAAAAAAAGAGAGGCAGAGTTTTCTAAGATTTCCGAGGCAGAAGTAGAGAAAAAAATGAGAACAGCTTTGGAAATTATGAGAAATTCTGCAAAAGAGCCTTTAAAAAATCCCCAGAAATCCATGGGAGGCTTAATCGGCGGGGAAGCAAAACTGTTGGAAAACCACAGATTGAGCGGAAAATCCATCTGTGGAACAGTTCTGTCAAAGGCAATGACCTATGCCATGGCAGTTTTAGAGGTAAACGCTTCTATGGGCGTGATTGTGGCAGCGCCTACGGCGGGCTCTTCCGGCGTTGTCCCCGGCGTGCTTTTTGCTTTACAGGAAGAATTTGATTTGTCAGACGAGGAATTGTTAAACGGACTTTATACAGCAGGTGCAGTGGGCTATTTACTCATGCGGAATGCTTCTGTATCGGGAGCAGAGGCAGGCTGTCAGGCGGAGGTAGGAGCAGCCTCTGCAATGGCGGCGGCAGCGGCAGTGGAAATGATGGGCGGAAGTCCGAAGATGTGTTTGTGGGCAGCAACCGGAGCCCTTTCTAATCTGCTGGGCTTAGTTTGCGACCCCATAGCAGGATTAGTGGAAGCCCCCTGTCAGAACCGAAATTCCATTGGCGCATCCAATGCTTTGATTTGTGCGGAACAGGCGCTTGCCGGTATTCATCAGATTATTCCTTTTGATGAAATGGCAGAGGCAATGTACCATGTAGGGAGATGTCTTCCTTTTGAATTGAGAGAAAGCGCTTTGGGCGGCTGTGCAGGGACAGCCAGCGCCTGTGAAAAAAGCTGTAAGATATTTGGAAATACAGAAGAATAAGGAAAAAGAGAGGTATTGCTTAAAAAGAATGGAAACCATAACAAAAAAGCATACCTCTCTGTTTTATTATTGCTTGAATTGTGGTGAAAAAAGGCTTATCATAGTAATAATTTAATTTGAGAAAACGGGGGATCGATATGGAATATAAAATTGCTTTGATGCCGGGAGACGGCATTGGTCCGGAAATTATAAAAGAAGCCAGAAAAGTGTTAGACGCCACAGCAAAGGTCTACGGACATACGTTTTCCTATGAAGAGCTACTCTTAGGAGGAGCATCCATTGATGCGTACGGAGAACCATTGACAGATGAGACTATTGAAAAAGCCAAAAGTGCAGATGCCGTTTTAATGGGAGCGGTAGGCGCAGATGCCAAAACCTCACCATGGTATCGCCTGTCACCTGAAAAAAGACCGGAAGCGGGACTTTTAAAGCTGAGAAAAGAATTAAAGCTGTTTGCCAATTTAAGACCGGCATATTTGTATGAGGCTTTAAAGGATGCCTGCCCTGTAAAGGAACAGTTTTATCAGACCGGAATTGATTTGATGATTGTAAGGGAGCTTACAGGAGGACTTTATTTCGGAGAGAGAAAAACAGTTGTAGAAAACGGAATTGCAAAGGCTGTGGATACTCTTACTTATGACGAAAAGGAAATTCGCAGAATTGCAAAAAAAGCCTTTGAGACCGCTATGAAAAGAAAGAAAAAAGTCACTAGTGTGGATAAGGCAAACGTTTTGGACTCCTCCCGTTTGTGGAGAAAAATAACAGAGGAAGTGGCAGCCGATTATCCGGAGGTTATTTTGGAGCACATGCTTGTTGATAACTGTGCCATGCAGTTGATTTGTAATCCGGAGCAGTTTGACGTGATTTTAACAGAGAATATGTTCGGAGATATTCTTTCCGATGAAGCAAGTATGCTTACAGGTTCCATTGGAATGCTGCCTTCTGCAAGCTTAAATGAAACCAGTTTCGGACTGTATGAACCGTCTCATGGTTCTGCTCCTGATATTGCGGGAAAAGGAATTGCAAATCCGATTGCAGCCATATTGTCCGCAGCCATGCTTTTACGCTACTCTTTTTCCATGGAGGAAGAAGCAAAAGCCATTGAAAATGCGGTAAATGCAGTTTTAAATGAAGGTTATCGTACATCCGATATTATGTCAGAGAATATGAAAAAAGTTTCCACAGGAGAAATGGGAGACTTGATTATAGAGAAAATACAGTAGATAACAGGAGGAAAGATATGCGAAGTGATGCAGTAAGAAAGGGGATGCAGCAAGCGCCTCATCGTTCTTTATTCCATGCTTTGGGAATGACAAAGGAAGAAATGGAAAGACCTTTGGTGGGAATTGTCAGTTCTTATAATGAGATTGTTCCGGGGCACATCAATTTAGATAAAATCGTAAATGCAGTAAAAATGGGTGTTGCCATGGCGGGAGGCACTCCGGTGGTATTTCCGGCGATTGCCGTTTGTGACGGAATTGCCATGGGACACAGCGGTATGAAATATTCCCTTGTCACCAGAGATTTAATTGCAGACTCCACAGAAGCAATGGCAATGGCACATCAGTTTGATGCCCTTGTTATGGTGCCAAACTGCGATAAAAACGTGCCGGGACTTTTAATGGCAGCAGCCCGTATCAATGTTCCCACTGTTTTTGTAAGCGGCGGCCCTATGCTGGCAGGAAAAGTAAGAGGAGAAAAGAGAAGTCTTTCTTCCATGTTTGAAGCCGTAGGCGCTTACAGTGCAGGAACCATGACAGAAGAAGATGTAGAAGAATTTGAAAATAACGTATGTCCGACATGCGGTTCCTGTTCCGGTATGTATACTGCCAACAGCATGAATTGTCTGACCGAAGTTTTAGGAATGGGATTAAAAGGAAACGGAACTATTCCGGCTGTATATTCCGAGCGTATTAAGCTGGCAAAACAGGCGGGTATGCAGGTAATGGAAATGTACCGCAGAAATATACGTCCGAGAGATATTATGACAAAGGACGCTATTTTAAATGCTTTGACAGTAGATATGGCGCTGGGCTGTTCTACCAACAGTATGCTTCACCTTCCGGCAATCGCTCATGAAATCGGCTGGGATTTTGATATTACTTTTGCCAATGAAATCAGCGAAAAGACACCAAATCTTTGCCATTTAGCCCCGGCGGGTTATACTTATATGGAGGATTTAAACGAAGCCGGCGGTGTCTATGCCGTTATGAACGAGCTGACAAAGAAGAATTTATTAAATCTGGACTGTATGACAGTAACAGGAAAAACAGTAGGTGAAAATATTGCCAACTGTGTAAATAAAAATCCCGGGGTTATCCGTCCGGTGGAAAATCCGTACAGTGAAACAGGAGGACTGGCGGTACTCACAGGAAATTTAGCCCCTGACGGCGGTGTTGTAAAACGAAGCGCTGTCTGTGAAGAAATGATGGTACATGAAGGTCCGGCAAGAGTGTTCGACTGTGAAGAGGATGCGATTTGTGCAATCAAAGGCGGCGAAATCAAAGCAGGAGATGTAGTGGTTATTCGCTATGAAGGACCAAAGGGCGGTCCCGGTATGCGTGAAATGTTAAATCCTACTTCCGCTATTGCGGGTATGGGACTGGGCTCCAGCGTTGCGCTGATTACAGACGGACGTTTTTCAGGAGCATCCAGAGGAGCATCCATCGGTCACATTTCACCGGAAGCGGCAGTGGGAGGTCCTATTGCACTGGTACAGGAAGGCGACCGCATTCGTGTAGATATTCCAAATACCAGACTGGAGCTTCTTGTTTCGGATGAAGAACTGGAAAAGAGAAGAGCACAGTGGCAGCCAAAAGAGCCGAAGGTAACCACAGGCTATCTGGCACGTTACGCAGCTATGGTGACCAGCGGAAACAGAGGCGCTGTATTGGAAATACCAAAACAATAAGAGGAAGGGGAGGTTTTGCTTATGCAGATGACAGGAGCGCAGATTGTGATAGAATGTTTAAAGGAACAGGGAGTAGACACTGTTTTCGGATATCCGGGAGGAACGATTTTAAACATATATGACGAGTTATATAAGCATCAGGGAGAAATTCATCATGTGCTGACTTCTCACGAACAGGGGGCAGCTCATGCGGCAGACGGATATGCACGTTCCACAGGGAAGGTAGGCGTTTGTCTGGCTACCAGCGGTCCGGGAGCAACTAATTTAGTAACCGGTATTGCAACCGCACAGATGGACTCTATTCCTGTTGTTGCCATTACCTGTAACGTAGGATTGCCTTTGCTTGGAAAGGACAGCTTTCAGGAGGTGGATATTGCGGGAGTGGTAATGCCTATTACAAAGCACAGCTTTATTGTAAAGGACGTGGCAAAGCTGGCAAAGACCATTCGTCGTGCCTTTGTAATTGCAAAAAGCGGAAGACCGGGTCCTGTTCTGGTAGATATTCCAAAGGATATTACAGCCGCTGTAACGGAATTTAAGCCTTATGTACCGTCACCTGTAAAACCATATACAGCGGAAATCAGACAAGAGGACATTGATTGTGCGGCAGAAATGATAAAAGAGTCAAAACGTCCCTTCCTCTTTGTAGGAGGAGGCGCTGTGGCTTCCGGTGCGTGGGAGGAGGTGCGTAAGCTCTCCCACAACCTTCAAATTCCGGTGACAGACTCTTTAATGGGAAAAGGTGTATTCTCAGGGGAAGACCCTTATTATACAGGAATGTTGGGTATGCACGGAACAAAAGCTTCCAATTTAGGGGTAACAAAATGTGACCTTTTAATTGCAGTGGGAGCCAGATTTTCAGACCGTGTAATCGGAAATCCAAGAAACTTTGCAAGAAATGCAAAGGTCATTCATATTGATGTAGACGCAGCGGAGATAAACAAAAACATACTGGTGGACTGCAGTATTGTAGGAGATGCCAAAGAGATTTTGAAGCAGTTAAATGAAAAATTAAGTCCCTGCAAAAGAGAGGAATGGCTGGAATATATCGAGCAGCTAAAGGCAAAATATCCTTTAAAATACAGACAGGAAGGGCTTACCGGACCGGCAATTATCGAAGAGCTGTACAGACAGACAAAGGGCAATGCCATTATTGTTACTGAGGTAGGTCAGCATCAGATGTGGGCGGCACAGTATTATAAATACAATATGCCTCGAACTTTTTTGTCCTCCGGCGGACTGGGAACGATGGGATACGGACTGGGCGCTGCTATTGGAGCAAAGATGGGAAATCCGGATAAAATTGTCATCAATGTGGCAGGAGACGGCTGCTTCCGTATGAATATGAACGAAATCGCCACAGCTACCAGAAACAATATGCCACTTATTCAGGTAGTAGTGAATAATCAGGTATTAGGCATGGTGCGTCAGTGGCAGACTTTATTTTATGAAGGAAGATATTCTAATACGGTTTTGCAGGATAAGGTAGATTTTGTAAAACTGGCAGAAGCAATGGGAGCAGTGGGTATTCGTGTTACAACAAAAGAAGAATTGCCAAAAGCCATTGCAAAAGCCATTGAGCTGAATACAACCGTTGTTCTGGATTGTATCATTGACAGTGATGATAAGGTATTTCCAATGGTTCCGGCAGGAGCAAATATAGAAGATGCTTTTGATGAAGATGATTTAACATAATTGTCTTTGACAAAAAGACAAATGTTTTTGTTGACAGCTATAAGTGAAAGGTTTATCATAAAGAGAAAGAAAAAAGTGCCATGTATTCCCAGAAGGAGTAGATGGCACACTTTTATAAAAGACATTTAGAGGAGAACGAGTCATGAGCAGAGTGTATAATTTTTCAGCAGGACCGGCAGTATTACCGGAGGAAGTATTAAGAGAAGCATCAGAAGAAATGTTAGATTACAGAGGATGCGGAATGTCTGTGATGGAGATGAGTCACCGCTCGAAAATGTTTGAAAGAATATTGGAGGAAGCAGAGGCAGATTTTCGAGAGCTGCTTCATATTCCAAATAATTATAAGGTTTTATTTATGCAGGGCGGCGCCAGCCAGCAGTTTGCGGCAATTCCCATGAACTTGATGAAAAATAAAGTGGCAGATTATATTGTGACAGGACAGTGGGCAAAAAAAGCATGGCAGGAAGCACAGAAATACGGAAGAGCAAACAAAATCGCAACTTCTGAGGATAAAATGTATTCTTATATACCGGATTGCAGTGATTTGGAAATTGACGAACAGGCAGATTACGTATATATTTGTGAAAATAATACCATTTATGGTACGAAGTTCAAAACACTTCCAAATACAAAGGGAAAACCATTGGTGGCAGATGTGTCCTCCTGCTTTTTGTCAGAGCCGGTGGATATAGAGAAATATGGGATTATGTACGGAGGTGTTCAGAAAAACATCGGACCGGCAGGTATGGTGATTTCTGTTATTCGAGAGGATTTGATTTCCGAGGATGTAATGTCGGAAACTCCTACCATGCTAAAGTTTAAAACGCATGCAGATGCCAATTCTCTCTATAATACGCCGAATACGTATTGTATTTATATGTGCGGAAAGGTATTTCAGTGGCTGAAAAAACAGGGTGGTCTGGAAGCAATGCAAGCATATAATGAAAAGAAAGCGCAGGTTCTTTATGATTTCTTAGACAGCAGCAAGATGTTTCAGGGTACCGTTAGAAAAGAAGACCGTTCTCTTATGAACATTCCTTTTGTTACAGGAAACAAAGAGTTGGATGCTAAATTTGTAAAAGAAGCAGAAGCAGCAGGTCTGTATAATCTGAAGGGGCATCGCACCGTAGGCGGTATGCGTGCCAGTCTTTATAATGCAATGCCTATGGAGGGTGTGAAAGAACTGGTAGCTTTTATGAAGAACTTTGAGGAGGGAAATTTAAAATATGTATGAGTATTATTGTTTAAATCCAATTTCAGCAGTTGGTCTTGATAAGTTTCCTGCAAAATATGAAAATACAGAGTGTATGCAGGAAGCAGATGCCATACTGGTGCGAAGTGCAGATATGCACAATCTGGAAGTAGCAGAAAAAACAGCGGCAGTGGCAAGAGCCGGAGCCGGTGTAAACAACATTCCTTTGGAAAAAATGACAAAAAAGGGAGTTGTAGTATTTAATACACCGGGAGCAAATGCCAACGGAGTAAAGGAAATGGTAATTGCGGGAATGCTGCTGGCATCCAGAGATATTATCGGAGGCATTGAATGGTTGGAAAAACAGGATGTTACAGAGGATATTGCCAAAAGAGCAGAAAAACAGAAAAAGCAGTTCGCAGGCTGTGAAATCAGCGGCAAAAAGCTGGGAATTATCGGACTCGGAGCTATTGGTGTGCGTGTGGCAAATGCGGCAATTCATTTGGGAATGGAGGTTTACGGATATGACCCGTATATTTCCGTAGATGCAGCATGGAATTTATCAAGAAGCATTTCTCACATCAATGATATTAACATGATTTATCGTGACTGTGATTACATTACCATTCATGTGCCTTTAACAGATGCAACGAAAAAGATGATTGGAAAAGAAGAAATTGCACAGATGAAGGATGACGTGGTGCTTTTGAATTTTGCCAGAGATTTGCTGGTGGATGAGGAGGCTGTCTGCGAGGCATTGAAAGCCGGAAAAATGAAAAAATATGTAACAGACTTTGCAAATCCTACCGTTGCAAATGCACCAAATACTTTGGTGACACCTCATCTTGGCGCATCCACAGAGGAGTCTGAGGATAATTGTGCAGTGATGGCGGTAAAACAGCTTATGGATTATCTGGAAAACGGAAATATTAAAAATTCTGTCAATTATCCAAGCTGTGACGGCGGTACTTGTATTGATGCGGGACGCTTGACAATTAATCATAAAAATATTCCGAATATGATTTCTCAGTTTACAAAAGTATTAGGTGATGCAGGGGTAAATATTGCCAATATGATTAACAAAAGTAAAGGCGATTATGCGTATACGATGATTGATGTTACCACGCCGATTTCCAAAGAGGTGGCACAGGCATTAAAAGCCATTGAGGAAGTATACCGAGTACGAATTATAAAATAGAGTTTTCATGAGAAAGGAACAGAGCATGAAAAAGAAAATAACGGCGCTGTTATTGGCAGCGGCAATGACGGCTGCAGCTTTTGCGGGATGCGGAAAAGCCGAAGATAAGGCAGAAAAGACCAAGGAAACAGAAAGCAAGGTAGAAGAAACAGAAGAAGCACCGATAGATGTGAATATTATGGCATTAAAAGGTCCGACAGCAATGGGACTGGTAGAAATGATGGAAAGTTCTGATTACAATTTTTCCATAGCAGCTTCTGTGGATGAGGTTTCTCCAAAGCTTTTGCAGGGAGAAACAGATATTGCGGCAATTCCCGCAAATCTGGCTTCCGTTCTTTATAATAAAACAGAAGGAGACATTCAGGTTCTGGCAATTAACACGTTAGGTGTGCTATATATTGTGGAGAACGGAGAAACCATACAAAGCGCAGCAGACTTAAAAGGAAAGACCATTTATGCCAGCGGAAAAGGTGCAACACCGGAATATGCTTTAAATTACATTTTATCTTCTAACGGCATAAACCCTGAAACAGACGTTACCATTGAATGGAAAAGCGAACATTCTGAATGTGTTGCGGCTTTAGCAAGTCAGGAAAATGCAGTTGCCATGCTGCCCCAGCCTTTTGTCACTACGGCACAGACAAAAAATCCTGAGATTAGAACTGCTCTTGATTTAACAAAGGAATGGGACGCATTACAAGAAGGAGAAGAAAAGAAAAGCAGCATGATTACAGGGGTAGTGGTTGCCCGCAAGGAGTTTGCAGAAGAAAATCCGGAGGAAATACAGGAATTTTTAAAGGAATACCATACTTCTGTGGACTGTGTAAATGAGAACATTACAGATGCGGCACAGTTAATCGAAAAATATGACATTGTGCCGGCAGCAGTGGCGGAAAAAGCGCTTCCTGCCTGCAATATTGTCTGTATAGACGGGGAGGAAATGGAAGAAAAGCTTTCCGGATATCTGGAGGTTTTAAAAGCGCAAAATCCTCAGGCAGTAGGAGGAGAAGTACCAAATCATGACTTCTATTACATCCAGTAAGAAAAATAGAAAAATAAAGCTATGGGCAGTGCTTTTCTGGCTGCTTGTATGGGAAATAGCCAGTCTGTGGCTTGGACAGGAGATACTTCTGGTATCTCCTGTTGCTGTTCTGAAAAGACTTGGCAGTTTGATTTTTGAAGCTTCTTTTTGGAAGACAATCTGTTTTTCGCTTTTTCGTATTATGGGCGGTTTTTTCCTTGCTGTACTGGCAGGAGTATTTGGGGGAAGCATTGCGTCAAGGCTTCCGAAAATACAGGAGCTTTTTGCTCCTCTTATTCTTGCCATGAAATCTGTTCCGGTTGCATCCTTTGTCATTTTAATTTTAATCTGGGTTCCTTCCGAAAACCTCTCTGTAACCATTTCTTTTCTCATGGTGTTTCCGGTGATTTACACCAATGTATTAAACGGTATTCAAAATACAGATAAAAATCTTCTGGAAATGGCACAGGTGTTTCAGGTATCTGGAAAAAACAAAATCCGTTACATTTATCTTTCTGAAGTGCTGCCTTTTTTCAGAGCAGGCTGCAGTGTGTCGCTGGGACTATGCTGGAAAGCGGGAGTTGCTGCGGAGGTAATCGGCATTCCTGACGGTTCTATGGGAGAGCGATTATACGAGGCAAAGGTGTATCTGGATACTCCGGACCTTTTTGCATGGACCATGGTAATTCTTATCGTCAGCATGATATTTGAAAAAATCTTTTTGGCAGCGCTGGATAAGGCTGTTTCGTGGGTAGAAAGGATGTAAAGCATGGCAATTAAGATAGAAAACTTGAGCAAAAGTTACGATGGCAGACAAGTGTTCGAAAATCTGAACATGGAGCTGACAGAAGGACGGATAACCTGTATTATGGCGCCTTCAGGAAAAGGAAAAACCACATTGCTTCGTATTCTCATCGGACTGGAACAGGCAGACAGGGGAAAGATAACAGGAATAGAAGGTAAAAATATCAGCGTTGTCTTTCAGGAGGACAGGCTTTGTGAAAACTTAAATGTCCTTTCCAATATTCGCCTTGTGCAAAAAGAAAAAACAGAAATTCGGGAAGGGTTAGAAGCAGTAGGACTTTTGGACTGCTGCCATCAGCCGGTAAGAGAATTGTCAGGAGGAATGAAAAGACGAGTGGCGATTTTAAGGGCATTGTATGCAAAATGGGATATCCTGTTCTTAGACGAACCATTTAAAGGATTGGACAAAGAAATGAAAGAAAGGGTTATTCAATTTTTGAAAAAAAGCTGTGAGGGGAAAACAGTCATCTGTATTACCCATGAGGAAAAAGAAGCAGAAGCTTTGGGAGCAGTAATTCAATATTTAAAATAAAAATATCTGCCCATTTTTAGCGAATTTGTCGAGTACATCTTTGAGACTGTAGGCTCAAAGTGAACGCAGACTGAGCATAAAAAGGGCAGATATTCTATTTTAATTTTGGAAGATAATATTAGTATTTATCTACATGAAGCAGTTCATGTGCTTTATCTTTCAGCAAAGTATCGTAAAGAGAGAGAATTAACGGATTTTCGTCTGCTTTTCGGATACTTGTCACATGGTCTGCCTGATACAGTCCGTCACGGCGGGCTGATTTGGTACGGTCACCGGCTCTTGGAGGCTGTCCGCCGCCCATAATACATCCTCTGCGGCATGCCATGATTTCAATAATATGGTAATGCTTTCTTCCGCTTTTCACATCTTCCATAACAGTCTGTGCATTGGCAAGTCCGCTGGCAACGCAGACATTTAAGTCAGTGCCTTTATAATTTACAGTGAACTCTTTAATACCCTCGTCACCACGAGCCCCTGCTTCTGCAATGGCATCCATGGTCGCTTTATTATGGTTATCAGCAAGGCGGCGAAGCATTGCTTCTGTAACGCCTCCGGTCACACCGAAGATAGCTCCTGCACCGGAGCCAAAGCCAAAGGGCATATCGCATGCCTCTGTTTCCTGATAAGCAAAGTCAATACCGGAATTGTTAATCATACGGATGATTTCCGTAGTAGTCAGTACAATATCGGTATCCTGTTCTCCATGAGTAAAATTGTTGGAGCGCAGGATTTCCATTTTCTTTGCTGTACATGGCATAATGGAAACCACGAAGGTTTTCTTATTCTGGCTTCTTTCCGGATTTTTATAATATTCCTTAATAACTGCCGAGAACATTCCCTGTGGGGAACGACAGGTAGATAAATTATCTTTAAACTCAGGATATTGGTCACATACAAATTTTACCCATGCAGGACAGCAGGAGGTTAAAAGAGGAAGTTTTTCATTCTTTTCCACACGGTTTAAAAATTCCTTGGACTCCTCCATAATGGTAAGGTCAGCTGCAAAGGTAGTGTCGTAAACTTCATCAAAGCCCATGCGGTGAAGAACAGCTACCAGCTTGCCCATTACACTGTGTCCCTTTGTTAATCCGAAGGCATCGCCTACCGCTACACGGACAGCCGGAGCAACTTGTGCGATAACCCGTGTATCTGGATCATTGATAGCGTCCCAGACCTCATCCATATTGGTGCGGATGCTGATAGCGCCCGTTGGACAGAAAACACGGCATTGACCGCAGCTTACACAGTCTGTTTCAGAAAGTGGCTTGTCAAAGGCAGGCGTTACCATAGCATCTGTACCACGGTGGGTAAAGCCTAAAACCTCCAGTCCCTGAAGCTCACGGCATGCACGAACACAGTTTCCGCAGAGAATACATTTATTCGGGTCACGAATAAGAGCAGGAGAGCTTGTATCTAAAGGCTTTTCCTCTCTGGTATTCTGGAAACGAACCGTAGTGATGTTCATTCTGTGAGCCAGCTCCTGCAACTTACATTCGCCGCTTTTTACACAAGTAGTACAGTCACGGCAGTGTGCGGAAAGGAGCAGTTCTACAATCATTTTACGATATTTTTTAATTCTTCCGGAATTGGTATAAATTACCATGCCGTCTCTGGGCTCCTCTGAACAGGAAGCAAAGGTACGTCCTTTGTCATCCTCTACGGTACATAAACGACATGCGCCAAAGGTGGACAGCTCAGAATGATAGCAAAGTGTAGGTAAATCAATACCGGCTTTTCTAATGACAGAAAGTACGTTTTTTTCATCGGTAAATTCTACTTTTCTGCCGTCTATTGTCATAAATCCCATAATCATCCCTCCTAATATTCAACATACACTGCATCAAATGCACAGTTATCACGGCAAGAGTCACATTTAATACAAAGATTTGGATTGATGTGATAAGCTTCCTTGCGTACACCGGTAATTGCACCTACCGGACAGTTCTTCGCACATTTGCCGCAGCCCTTACAAAATTCAGGATTGATTACATATTTTCTCATGGCAGTACAGTTTTTCGCAGCACATTTATGCTCTACAATATGTTCTTCATATTCCTTGCGGAAGGTTTTCAAAGTACTGATAACCGGAAGAGGAGCGCTCTTTCCGAGACCGCATAAAGCCATATTTTTCACCATGGCAGCCAGTTCTTCCAGTGTGTCCAAATCTTCCAGCTTGCCCTCGCCATTGACAATTCTCTCCAGAATTTCCAGCATACGTTTTGTTCCCTCACGGCATGGAACACATTTTCCGCAGGACTCTCTTTGGGTAAAGCTCATAAAGAAACGGGCAACCTCTACCATACAGGTATTCTCATCCATAACAACAAGACCGCCGGAGCCCATAATGGCATTGTATTTTTTTACGCTGTCAAAATCCAGCTCAACGTCAAGATGTTCTTTTGTCAGACATCCGCCGGAAGGACCGCCAATCTGAATGGCTTTAAAATCACCGCCGCCTTTGATGCCGCCGCCGATGTCATAGATAATCTCTCTTAAAGTAGTACCCATAGGCACTTCAATCAGCCCTGTATTTTCAATGGCACCGGTAATGGAGAAGGTCTTTGTTCCGGGACTTCCTTCTGTACCGATGGTTTTGAACCAGTCAGCGCCTTTTAATACAATTCCCGGTACATTGGCAAAGGTTTCTACATTATTTAAAACCGTAGGCTTTGCCCAAAGACCTTTGTCAACAGTACGAGGCGGTTTTACACGAGGCATACCTCTGTCGCCTTCAATAGAAGCAGTAAGAGCAGAACCCTCGCCGCATACAAATGCTCCTGCACCACGGTTGATGTGCATGTGGAACTGGAAATCCGTACCTAAAATATGGTCGCCTAAAAGCCCTTTTTCTTCCGCCTGTCGGATTGCCTTGCGAAGTCTTGCAACGGAAAGAGGATATTCGGCACGAACATAAATATAACCATTTTGAGCGCCTGTTGCGTAAGCGGCAATAGTCATACCTTCAATCAGACGGTATGGGTCGCCTTCCATAACACTGCCGTCCATGAAAGCGCCGGGGTCGCCTTCGTCTCCGTTACATACCACAAAATGTTCCGCTACATCCTTGTGAGCTGCAACCTGTTTCCATTTGCGTCCCGTAGGGAAGCCGCCGCCTCCTCTTCCGCGAAGTTTGGACTTATCCACTTCATTTAAAACATCTTCCGGAGTCATGTCAAAAAGCGCTTTTGATAAAGCCTCATAGCCGCCGGAAGCAATATATTCATCAAGAGACTCTGCGTCAAATTTACCGCAGTTTTCCAAAGCAATACGAGTCTGTTTTGCAATAAAAGGAATTTCATCGGGAGTCGGATAAGCTTTACCGCCTTTTTTATAGAAAAGACGTTCTACCGGCTCTTCATTTAAAACCGTGCGCTGGAAAATTTCAGCACAGTCGTCCTCCTGTACTTTTACATACTGATAATGATAAGGCTCGATACGTACCAAAGGGCCTAATTCACAAATTCCCTGACATCCTGTTTTTACTGTGCCGATATGGGGAACGTCTTTTTGAAATTCAACGGAAACCCCTTCTAAATCCTGACAGAGCTCAACCATTTTCTGGTAGATTTTCTCAGAACCGGAGGCTACACATCCTGTTCCCGCACAGACTAAAATACGACATTTATAAGAAGCCAGTTCTTCACGGGCAGCTTCTCTTTCTTTTAATAAAGCTTCTCTGTTTTCAATTATCATACATTATCACCTCTCAGTTCTGCGATTAAATCCAGAGCTTTTTCCGGCGTCATGGAAGGATAAACTTCGTTGTTTACCGTCATAGTAGGCGCTAATCCGCAGGCACCCAGACAGGAAACCGTTTCTACGGTGAACAGCATATCATCTGTGGTATGCTTTTTCTTGCTAAGCCCCAGCTCCTTTTGCAGGGCTTCTAAAATAGGAATAGATTTGCGGACATGACAGGCAGTGCCGTCACAAACTTTAATTATGTATTTTCCTTTTGGTTCAAAAGAGAAATTTTCATAGAAAGTTGCCACACTGTAAGCTTTTGCCTCACGTACTCCGATTTCTTTCGCAACATAGGTCAGCAGCTCTCCGGGCAGATAACGATATTCTGCCTGAATATCCTGCATAATGGGAATTAATGAACTTGCTTTACGGCCATAAAATTCGATGATTTCATCGGTTTTTTCATAATAACTTTGGTCAAGCATGCTTTGATACCTCCTCCTAATAGTCAAATACGCAGCCAAAGGGAAATAAACCTTCACTTTGCGAAGCTAATCATATTATACTTGATATGTGTAAAATCTACAATCATTTTCTGTTATAAAAACAAAAAATATACAATTTATATATACAAATTTTAGAAGGGATTGGGCGAAACTTTACAATTTACCAGATTGATGATAATATTAAAAAAAAGGAGGCACAATATGGCTGAAGAATTATATAATTTAATGGATTGGCAAAAGATAGAGGCTCTTGTTTACTCAGAGGAAAATGAGCCGCAGAAAACACTTAGACCGAAAATTATGAAAAATGGTATTTTGTTTCAGTGCTTTTTTCCGGGAGCACAGAAAGTGAAGCTTCTTTTTGGAAAAAAGAAACAAGAATATAAGATGGAAATGCAGGATGAGGCAGGATTTTTTGCTTGTCTGGTACCGGAAAAACAGGTTTTAAATTATGTGTATCAGGTTTTATTTGAAAGTGGTGAAGAAAAACTGGTACAGGATCCGTATTATTTCGAAGGTCAGATTACAAAAGAGGAAGAAAAGAAATTCCGTGCAGGAATTTGTTATGATATATATGAGAAATTAGGAGCACATTATCAAAAGATAAAAGGCGTCTGGGGCGTACACTTTGCAGTTTGGGCGCCTAATGCTCTGCGTGTCAGCGTAGTAGGAGATTTTAATCATTGGGACGGCAGAGTGCATCAGATGAACAGACTTCCTTTGTCGGGGATTTTTGAATTGTTTATCCCCGGTGTAAAACCTTCGGATTTGTACAAATATGAAATCAAAACAAAAGATTTACGGGTATTTTTAAAAGCAGACCCTTATGCAAATCAGGCGGAGGTGCGTCCGTGCAATGCTTCTGTGGTGGCAGATTTATCTGATTACCAATGGAAAGACAGTCTGTGGATGAAAAAAAGAGGCAAGCTTCAGGAAGAAGACAAACCGCTGTCTGTATATGAGGTACATTTAGGCTCATGGAAAAAGCCGGATGATGGCAGAGAGTTTTATAATTATCGGGAATTGGCAAAGCTGCTGTGCGATTATGTAAAAGAAATGGGGTATACCCATGTGGAATTATTACCTGTGATGGAGCATCCTTTAGATGAGTCATGGGGATATCAGGTGACAGGCTATTATGCGCCCACCAGTCGCTTTGGAAGCTGCGAGGACTTCATGTATTTTGTAGATTACATGCACCAAAATGAGATTGGAGTGATTTTAGACTGGGTTCCGGCACATTTTCCAAAAGATGATTTTGCTTTGGCAGGCTTTGACGGTACGCCTCTCTATGAATATGCCCAAGCAGAGAAGGCAGAGCATCCCCACTGGGGAACGCTGGTATTTGACTATGCCAGCCCTGAAGTAAAGAATTTCCTTATATCCAATGCCTTGTTCTGGGCGGAAAAATACCATGCAGATGGTATCCGTATGGATGCGGTGGCATCCATGCTCTATCTGGATTACGGCAGACAGGATGGACAGTGGCAGGCAAATATTTATGGCGGAAATGAAAATCTGGAAGCCGTGGAATTTTTAAAACACTTAAATTCTATCTTTAAAAAGAAATATCCCGATGCCCTTTTGATTGCAGAGGAGTCTACCGCATGGCCGGCAGTTACAGGAGATTTAGAGGAGAATGGTTTAGGCTTTGACCGAAAATGGAATATGGGCTGGCAGAATGATTTTCTGGATTATATGAGAAAAGATCCCATTTTCAGAAGCGGTGTCCATGATGAGCTGACTTTCAGTATGCTGTACGCATACAGCGAAAAATTTTTGCTTAGTTTTTCTCATGATGAGGTGGTACACGGAAAAGGTTCTTTCCTTAATAAAATGCCCGGTGAAAAAGATAAGAAGCTGGCAAATCTGCGAGCAGCCTATGGCTTTTGGATGACACATCCCGGCAAGAAGCTTTTATTTATGGGACAGGACTTTGCACAGGAAAAAGAATGGTCTGAAAAAACTTCTCTGGACTGGGAGCTGTTAAAGGAAAAAGAGCATAAACAACTGCATAATTATGTAAAAGCATTATTAAAGCTTTACAGGGGCTATCCGGCATTCTATGAATATGACGATACGCCTGACGGCTTTGCGTGGATCAATCATATCGAAGCAGAAAAAAATATGCTTACTTTCCTTCGAAAGGGTGAGAAAAAAGCAGATACCTTAGTGGTTGTATGCAACTTTTCTGATTTGGCGTATGAGGACTATGCGATGGGTGTTCCTTATGCAGGGGAATACAGAGAAATCTTTAACAGTGATGATGAAAGCTTTGGAGGTACAGGCGTAAAAAACAGCGAAGTACAGAAATCAAAAAAAGAGGAAAAGGACGAAAGGCCGTATTCCGTTAAAATTCAGGTTGCGCCTCTTTCCGTACAGATTTTTTCTGTAAAGGAATGTGGAGAAAAGCCTGTAAAAGAGTCGAAGATACGCAGAGAATTGGAACAGAAAATAAAAGAAGAACACATAAAAGAGGAAAATAGAAGATGAGAATTATCTTGACAGACGCACTGACAGAACCGTTGGAAATTGCGGGAATTGGAGAGTTTTTCAGACAGTATCTCACATGGGATTACTGGAGTCAGAAGCTGCCCTTAATCGGAAGCTTTGCAGGGAGAGTCCTTCTGGCAATTTTGGTCTATGTAGTTGCCAGTAAAATCATTCATAAACTTTGCAAATTGATTGTGGCATCTATGAACAGGGCGAATGCAGATACCGGAGTTACACAATTTGTATCCTCATTCGCAAAGGCTGCCATGTATTTCTTCCTGATTGTTTCCATTGCAACCAGCTTTGGAGTGAAGGAGTCTTCCATTGCCGCACTTTTGGCATCCAGTGGTGTTGCTATTGGTCTTGCCTTGCAGGGGGGCTTGTCAAACCTTGCAGGCGGAGTGATTATCCTGATTTTAAGACCTTTTGTAATCGGAGATTATATTATTGAAAATTCGGGAAAGCAAGAGGGCACGGTTGTAAAAATTGACCTTTTTTACACAACCTTATCCACAGTGGATAACCGAAGAATTACCGTCCCAAACGGAGCGCTTACCAATTCCAGTATTGTCAATGTGACGGCAAAGGACAACCGCAAGCTGGAAATTAAGGTGGGAATTTCCTATCAGGCAGATTTGAAAAAAGCCAAGAAAATTTTAGAAACACTGCTTCACGAGGATGCCAGTATTATGTCGGATCAGGAAATGCAGGTCTTTGTAGACGAGCTGGCGGCAGACAGTGTGATTTTGGGACTTCGGGCATGGGTAAAGACAGAGGAATACTGGGCGACAAAGTGGCGTTTGAATGAAAAAATCAAGCTTACCTTTGATGAACAGGGAATTGAAATTCCGTTTCCTCAGTTGGACGTGCATATTAAATAAAGTGTATGCAGGAAAAACTTTATAGAGAGTTTAGAGTTTTTAAGAATTAAGAAATATTATTTCTATTGTTTTGTGATAAAATACTATTATGACAACAATAGAAGGGAAGATGAACATGAAAACGCAGGTATTGTACAAGAGCAGAACCGGCAATACAGAAAAGCTGGCAAAAGCAATTTTTGAGGCTGTTCCCGGACAGTGTAAGGATATTGCACCTTTAGAAGGACAGACAGATTATGAAATGGGAGACATATATTTTATAGGATTTTGGACGGACAGAGGAAGCGCCAGCGTGGAGGTGTTGGATTATCTGGGCAGTCTTCAGGGAAAGAAGATTGCATTATTCGGTACCTGCGGCATGGGAAATGATTTGGAATATTATAAAAAAATCGAAGAAAACATACGTGTTTTTATTGAGGATGACAACGAATATCTGGGCGCTTACATCTGTCAGGGAAAGATGCCGATTTCCGTGCGAGAGAAATATCTCAGCATGAAGACACCGGAAAATACGAAGATGATAAATGCCATGCTCCGTAATTTCGACATGGCAATGCTTCATCCTGACACGCAGGATTTAGAAGGCGCAAAAGCCTTTGTACAAAAGGTATTTGAAGATATCAGGAAGGAAGAATTGCAATATGAATAAAATAAGAGAAGCGTTTCAGCGATTTATGTATGGGAGGTATGGCAGTGACCGTTTAAATCAGGCGATGCTGATTGTTTTTCTGGTCTGTGCCATGTTGGATATTTTCGTGGATAATGTATATTTTAGCGTGTTGCTTACTTCATGGGAATTTTTACTTGTTATTCTTATTTATTTCCGTGTGTTTTCCAGAAATATTTCAAAGCGATATGCGGAAAATCAAAAGTATCTGGCATTGGAAAATAAGGTACGAAGATTTTTCGGGAAAACAAAATACATACAGCAGCAGAGAAAGGACTTTCATATTTATACATGTCCCCAGTGCAAACAGAAAATCCGTATTCCAAAGGGAAAAGGTAAGATTAGTGTAAGATGCCCCAAATGTGGAGCTGAATTTGTTAAGAACAGCTAAAGTTGATAGAGAGAGGTTATGATTTGAGATTTATCATATCCTCTCTTTTTTTTAAAAAAATGGAATTGGTTATACCAGATACCAAATATAAAAATTGACATAAACGAAGGAAAAAACAGAGAAAAATAGGATAAAATATATGAAAATCAGAAGTTATATTGACAAAAAATCGTCATAATAATATAATGTTAATAAAATAACAAAATTGGTACAACCAATTAGAACGGAGGAAGAGCAATGGACAAATTTAAAGTTCTGGAAATTAAAAAAAGTGTATTTTCCGGCAATGAAAAACGTGCCGATGAGCTTCGCAAGCAGTTGAAGGAGAAAAAGTTATTCCTATTAAACCTAATGTCTTCTCCCGGTTCAGGAAAAACCACAACCCTTACAGGAACCATTGAAGCTTTAAAAGGGGAGCTTCGCATTGGGGTTATGGAGGCAGATATTGACTCTGATGTAGATGCGAAAACCATATCCGATTTAGGGGTAAAAACCATTCAGCTTCATACAGGGGGAATGTGTCATTTAGATGCAGGCATGACTGCGCAGGGGCTGGAAGGTCTTGAGGCAGATGAGCTGGATTTGGCAATTTTGGAAAATGTAGGTAATTTAGTCTGTCCTGCGGAATTTGACACAGGGGCAGTAAAGAACGTTATGATTTTAAGTGTGCCGGAAGGTCACGATAAACCGCTGAAATACCCGTTGATGTTTTCTGTGTGTGACGTGGTTTTGATTAACAAAATAGACGTACTTCCGTATTTTGAGTTTGACATGGAAGCATGTAAAAGAAATATTCTGATGCGTAATCCAAAGGCAAAAATCATTCCCATCAGTGCAAAGACAGGGGAAGGAATGCAGCAGTGGACAGATTGGCTTTTGGATGAAGTAAGACATTGGAAAGAATAGAAAAAGAGAAAGAAAAGGAGAGTCGCTTATGGCAGAGAAAAGAGAATTAATTTTAAAGCTGGGACAGAAAATCACAGACCGTATCGGGCACAAGGTTACGGTGGATGATCCGGAATACTGGGGGCTTGCCTGTATTGTAACAGATGAAATGGCAGAGGTAGCGCTGAAAATGAAAGTGCGTAAGCCTATGACGTTTCCACAGCTTTTAAAGGCAACAGGAAAAGAAGAAAAAGAGCTGGAAAGACTTTTGGAAGAAATGAGTATTGTAGGTCTGCTGGAATATAACTGGGAAAATCCGCAGAAAGAAAAACAGTACATACTGCCGATGTTTGTGCCGGGCAGTGCGGAGTTTACCAATATGAACCGCAAACAGCTGGAAGAACATCCGGAGCTTGGTAAATTTTTTGAAAGAATGTCCAGATTGCCCTTAGAGAAGGTAACGCCGATGGTGCCGCCGGGAGGAGCCGGTATCGGTATGCACGTTATTCCGGTGGAGAAGGCAATTGAAATGGAAAATCAGTCCATTGATATTGAACACATTTCTCATTGGCTGAAAAAATATGAGGGAAAATATGCGGCAAGCCCATGCTCCTGCAGATTGTCAAGACAGACTTATGAGGAAGGCTGTGCAGATGATCCGGAAGATTGGTGTATTGCAGTTGGTGATATGGCGGACTATGTAGTCGAGACACAAAAAGGCGGACGTTATATTACTTACGAGGAAGTGCTGGATATTTTAAAACGGGCAGAGGACAACGGATTTGTGCATCAGATTACTAATATTGACGGGAAAAATAAAATTTTTGCTATCTGTAATTGTAATGTAAATGTATGTTATGCACTGCGTACTTCTCAGTTGTTTAATACACCGAATATGTCCAGATCTGCTTATGTTGCCCACGTAAAGACCGAAAACTGTGTTGCCTGCGGAAGATGTGTGGAATACTGTCCGGCAGGAGCGGTAAAGCTGGGACAAAAGCTCTGTACCAAAGACGGACCAATGGAATATCCAAAGCATGAGCTGCCCGATACCGTGAAGTGGGGACCGGAGAAATGGGATGAAGATTATCGAGATAACAATCGAATTAACTGTTATGACACCGGTACAGCGCCATGTAAAACAGCCTGTCCCGCTCACATTGCAGTACAGGGCTACTTGAAAAAGGCAGCACAGGGCAAATATAGAGAAGCGCTGGCTTTGATTAAAAAAGAAAACCCGTTTCCGGCAGTGTGCGGACATATCTGTAACCGTAGATGTGAAGATGCCTGCACAAGAGGAACCATTGATCAGGCAGTTGCTATTGATGAAGTAAAGAAATTTATTGCGAAGCAGGATTTAACAGCAGAGAACCGTTATATTCCGCCAATTATTCCACCTACCACAGGCAGACTGTTTGAGGAGAAGATTGCCATTATCGGCGGTGGTCCGGCTGGACTGAGCTGTGCGTTTTATCTGGCAGAAAAAGGTTATAAACCTACTGTTTTTGAAAAGAATGAAAAGCCGGGCGGTATGCTGGTTTACGGAATTCCTTCTTTTAAACTGGAAAAAGATGTGGTAGAGGCTGAAATTGATGTGATGCGTCAGATGGGCGTGGAAATTAAATGCGGAATTGAAGTGGGAAAAGATATTACCTTAGAGGAGCTTCGGAAACAGGGATATAAAGCCTTTTATCTTGCAATCGGATGTCAGGGCGGAAGAAAAGCTAATATCCAAGGAGAAGATGCAGAAGGTGTTATGACTGCCGTAGATTTCCTTCGCACAGTAGGTGATAATCAGAATTATCCGGTGGAAGGACGTACCGTAGTTGTAGGCGGCGGAAACGTAGCCATTGACGTGGCAAGAACTGCAAGCCGCTGCGGAGCATCTGAGGTTTCTATGTTCTGTCTGGAGGGCAGAGACATTATGCCTGCATCAGAAGAAGAAATCACAGAGGCACAGGAGGAAGGCATCACTGTGAACTGTGGCTGGGGACCGAAGGAAATTCTTACAGAAAACGGAAAAGTCAAAGGAATTGTATTTAAGAAATGTCTTTCTGTATTTGATGAAAACAAACGCTTTGCACCGAAATTCGATGAAGCTGTAACCATGACCGTTCCTTGCGAAAGAGTCTTTTTAAGTATCGGCCAGAGCATTGTCTGGGGCAATTTATTAGAAGGCTCAAAGGTTGAATTAGGCAGAGGAAACGGCGCAGTGGCAGATAAAGTAACGTATCAGACAGCAGAACCGGATATCTTTGTGGGCGGTGACGTTTACACAGGACCGAAATTTGCCATTGATGCCATTGCAGCGGGAAAAGAAGGTGCGATTTCCATTCACCGTTTTGTGCAGCCACACAGCAGTCTGACAATCGGAAGAAACAGACGCCAGTTTATTGAACTTGACAAGAGTAACATTCAGGTGGAAGAATACGATAATTCCTCCCGTCAGATACCGGGTATGAGAAAAGACATTGACGCTCATAAATCCTTTAGAGATGCAAAGGAAACCTTTACAGAGGAACAGGTGAGAAAAGAAACAGCACGTTGTCTGGGCTGCGGAGCTTCTGTTGTAGATGAAAATAAATGTATTGGCTGCGGTGTTTGTACTACAAAATGTGAGTTTGACGCCATTCATCTGTATAGAGAGCATCCGGAATGTAGTACCATGCACAAATCAGAGGATAAAATGAAGGTCATTCTTCCTTACGCATTTAAGCGGGAAATGAAAATCCGTTTTGGAAAAAAGGAGAAATAGAAGATGCACGAGCTGGGAATAGTCTTTCATATTATTGACAGCTTAAAAGAAGTGGGAGAAGAAAACCATTTGAAGCAGATTGCGGGGGTAACTTTGGAAGTCGGGGAAGTTTCCGGAGTTTTGGAAGATTATCTGCAAAGCTGCTGGCGGTGGGCGTCAGACAGAACAGAGCTTCTACAGGGAGCATCACTTACCGTGGAACAAATTCCGGCAGTGACCTTTTGCGAGGATTGTAAAAAAACTTATTCTACAACAGAATTTGGAAAAATCTGTCCTTATTGCAAAAGTGAGCATACATATCTTGCAGCCGGAAATGAGTTTAATATTAAAGAGATAACTGCCTGCTGAAAAATGCAGGCAGAAAGAGAAAGGAAGGGATTTTATGTTGTTTCAGATTTACGGAGATAACACAGTATGGCAGCTTTTAGGCTGGGTTTTAGTGTTTGCGGGACTTATTCTTATGAATGAGCTGGCAAGAAGAAGTAAAACAGGAGGAATTTTCTGCTTCCTGATTTTACCGGCAGTGTTGACGGTGTATTTTGTGGCAATTTATGTAGGTGGAGCTATGGGCGCAGATTGGGCGCTCCATAACCAGACTTATCTGCACATGACAAGCTGGTTTCATTATGCGAAGCTTTATGCGGCAACAGCAGGATGTATCGGCTTTATGATGATTAAATACAAATGGGGAATTGGAAAAAAAGAATGGTTTAAGCTGTTTCCGTTTCTCATTGTGGCAATCAATATTTTAATCGCAGTAGTCAGTGACTTTGAGTCCGGTGTCAGAGGTATGATGGCAATGGCAGAATACGGAGACCGTTGGTGGCTGTCATCTGAAAACGTATGGTTATACGGTGGCTGGTGGAACTGGGTAAACGGTATTTCCGGCTTAATCAATATTTTCTGTATGACAGGCTGGCTTGGAATTTATGTTTCCAAGGATAAAAAAGATATGCTGTGGCCGGATATGACATGGTGCTTTATTCTGGCTTACGATTTATGGAACTTTGAATATACTTATAACAATCTGCCTACACACGCATGGTACTGCGGACTGGCGCTTCTTTTAGCTCCTACCGTTGCCAATGCTCTTTGGAATAAAGGCGGTTGGATACAGAACAGAGCTAATACATTGGCTTTATGGTGTATGTTTGCACAGGTATTTCCGCTGTTTCAGGATGCCAGCAGATTTACCACTATACCGGTACTGTATGCAGACGGATTTATGGATGCTGCCACAAGACCGACTGCGGCAAATCCCACCATGCAGGGCGTGGTAGCGGTTATTGCACTGATTGCCAATGTTGTATGTATGGCAATGATTATCAAACGTGCAAAACAGCAGAAGAAAAATCCATATAAACATGAGATTTTTACAGACCAGAAGGACTTTAAACTGGCTATGGAAAGAGCAGAGAGATAAAAAAGAGAAACTGTTGTATGAATAGTTATTGATAGTTCAATAGCTGTTTTATACAGCAGTTTTTTGTTGTAGTCGATATAAGTAACTGATATAATACAGATAAAGATTTGAATAGAAAAAGGGGATATTATGATAATTTGGATTGTATTTTTTCTGATAGTTTTGTGGGTGAATTTGCCATCCATTATACAAAAACAACTTGCTGATAAATTTGCAAACGGAGATTATAGTTCAAGTGACTGTCCGATTAAATTGATTGAATGGTTTAGACTTTATCCGTTAAAAAAATGTATATTAGTTTTACTGTGGCTGCTTAGTCTTTACCCATCTGTAAGAGGCTGTATATTGGTATGGATGAAAAACGAAAAAGAGTTTCTTGAAATTACATTATTTTTTATTTTTATTACTGTTTTAATAGCATATCCTATTTGGAGATATGTGAGAAGACCATATCATTGTGCGATTGTTTTAAATCACTTTTTTTCTAAAGATGAATTGGAAAACAAATTGAGAAATGAAAAGTTCGAAAGAGTAAAATTTGAAAATCCTGCTTTGCGAGCGGAATATATGTTTGCAAGTAGAAACTGGTTAGTGATAAATGGAATACTTTATGAGAAAAGATATATGAAGAATTTTCAATACATATATTCAGGAAAAGCACGTGGTGTATGGATTTCCTATTACAATGATAAAGGTTTAGCGCTTCCTTTTTTATGTATAGGAGGCAGAGACGGAGAAATTGAAAAAACTATGAATAAGGTTATGGGAAAACAAGCAAATTGGGATTGACAATAGAGTTATCAGAAGATACAGGGGTTCGACTGGTAGATGAAAAATAAAATGTAATTTTATCATGAGGCTGTCATAAAATAACAGCCTTGTTTTCTCTAATCAAAATAAATCTGTGTATCCCCATCAATACATTGCTTTAGGGAATATTCAATCCAATCCACTGCGCCTTGTGTGTCTCGGCTTTTTATATATGTCCACATCGTATAATTACGTTTATACAGCATTTCTACACCGTAGAGTTCGCAGAAGCGTTCCCACATGGTAAAGATAGGCGCATGAAAGGACTGAAAAATCAGAGGTATCAAAGTGTTTTTAGAGGAAAGAGCAAATTCATGCTGAAAGGCAAAAGCAGCTTCAATGGCTTCCTGAACACTTGCAGTATTTTGAATAGCTTCTACTTTTTCTAAAAGCACCTGAATTTCCTCGTCTGTAATCATAGGAATACTCAGTCTGGCAATCAGTGTATCAAGAGCAATACGCACCTCTAAAATGGAGCGGATTTCTTCCCTGCGGATACGTCCTCCGTTATATTTCATAATGGCAACCAAAGTTTCCACCGTGCCTTTTCTGCGATAGTCCGCTACAAAAGTTCCGCTTCGGGGCTTCACGATTAAGAACCCCTTTTTTTCCAATTCTGCAATTCCGCTGTTTACCACAGCACGACTGACCTGCATCATCTGAGCAAGTTGACGTTCGGGAGGCAGCTTTTCGCCGATTTTTAACTTTCCTGACAAAATCATATTTTCTAATTGGTCTACAAAAAGTTCCCGAAGAGAGGGGGAACTGATTTTCTCAAATTCCATAATCTTTCTCCAAAACAGTAAAATTTGAGTTCATTATATTGCGAAACAAAAGAAACTGCAAGAGCTTTCTTATTTTTAATTGACCGCAATGAAATGGTATAGTATTATATAGTTGTTTTACAATTTAGAAAAAACAGCGGGACAAGCTGTTGAGCAGGAGGAAACCATGTTAATTGTTAAGAAGTTTGGAGGAACCTCTGTTGCCGATAAAGAACGCATTTTCAATGTGGCAAAAAGGTGTATAGAGGACTATGAAAAAGGAAATGATGTTGTGGTTGTTTTGTCTGCAATGGGGAAATATACGGATGAATTGATTGAAAAAGCTCATGATATCAATCCCAATCCACCTAAGCGGGAAATGGATATGTTATTTACCATTGGTGAGCAGATGTCTGTATCCCTTATGGCAATGGCAATGGCACAGTTGGGAGTAAGAGCTGTTTCCTTAAATGCTTTTCAAGTACCTATGCACACCACCAGCAGTTATGGAAATGCAAGGTTAAAGAAAATCGACACAGAGAGAATTAAAAGAGAACTGGAAGACCGAAAAATCGTAATTATAACAGGCTTTCAGGGTGTAAATAAATATGATGATTATACAACATTGGGCAGAGGCGGCTCTGATACCACAGCAGTAGCTTTGGCAGCAGTTCTTCATGCGGATGCCTGTGAAATCTATACAGACGTAGACGGCGTTTATACAGCCGATCCTCGTCTTGTGTCGACAGCGAAAAAGTTAAAAGCAATTACTTATGACGAAATGCTGGATTTGGCTACATTAGGAGCAGGCGTGTTACATAACCGTTCTGTGGAAATGGCAAAGAAATACGGCGTGCGTCTTGTGGTACGTTCAAGCTTAAATAATTCAGAAGGAACCGTAGTAAAGGAGGTTGTCAATAAAGTGGAAAGAATGATTATCAGTGGGGTTGCATTAGATAAAAATGCAGACAGAATTTCAGTAATCGGTATTCAGGATATGCCGGGAAGTGCATTTAAGCTCTTTAATACCTTGGCAAAGAAAAATATTAACGTAGATATTATTATCCAGTCTGTGGGAAGAGATGGCACAAAGGATATTTCCTTTACGGTTTCTCATGAAAATCTGGATGAAGCCATTGCACTTTTAGAGGAAAAGAAAGAAGCTCTGGGCTTTGAGAAGGTAGAATATAACTGTGATGTTGCAAAGCTTTCTATTGTAGGTGCGGGTATGATGTCTAATCCGGGTGTTGCGGCAAAGATGTTTGAATGTCTGTATAATCAGGATGTAAACATTAACATGATTGCCACTTCTGAAATCAGAATTACAGTTTTAGTAGCACAAAAGGATGCAGTGGCAGCTATGAACGCAGTTCATGAAGCATTTGGTTTGTCTGAGAGAAGCTAAGAGGAAAAGCGATAAGTATGGATGCCAACGAGAGAAGAAGATTGCTTAGAAAAAGAGCAGTAAGAAGGCAATTAGGGCTTGTTGTTGCAGTTGTTTTCGTTATAGGACTCAGTATCTATTTTGTATCCTGCGTAACATCTGCCAGAGCAGACGCAAAGGAAGAAAAAGCGAAAAAGGAAGCTCAGATTGCCAAGGAAGAAGCAAAAGAAGCGGCTGTAAAAGTTCGCCAAAAAGAGCATGAAAAGGAAGCAAAAGAGCGTGAAGCGCTGATGAAAAAGCTTCAGACAGAAACAGAAAAGATGGTAAGCGGGTTTGCAGGAGACTGGAGCGTATACATTCAGGAAATGGATTACGGAAATGAAATTGTGTTAAACAATGAGCCTATGTATCCGGCAAGTTTAGTAAAATTATTTGTTATGGCTGCCACTTATGAAAATCTGGATGAAGTCATGGAAACCCAGACAGAGTATTACGGAAGTGCAAAGAAAGCTTGGAGCGAAACAAAAAAGCTTTTAGAGGAAATGATAGAAGTTTCCGATAATGAAGCTTATAATGAGCTGATAAAAGTGCAGTCCTCAGACCGAAGCTTTGTCAAGGGAGCGGCGAAAATCAATGAATATCTGGAAGAAAACGGATATGAAGATACAGGAATACATACCACTTTACATCCGGCATACTCCAAGTCTGAAAAAGACGGCAAGGGTGATAATGTAACTACGGTGAAAGACTGTGGAAAGCTTTTGGAAAAAATTTATACGGGAAACTGTGTCAGCCATGAAAAATCAGGAAATATGCTGCATTTATTGTTAAATCAGGAAAATACCATAAAAATCCCTCAGGGACTTCCTGAAGGAACTAAGGTTGCCAATAAAACTGGAGAAACTTCTGAGGTACAGCATGATGCGGCCATCGTATATGGAGACAGTACAGACTTCATTTTATGTATTATGACAAAAGATACCAATGGAGCAGAGGAAGTATACGGAGATATCCATGAACTTACGAAGATGGTATATGATACTTTAAATCCATGAGAATAAGAGTTGTTGTGTCAAGAGAATACTTGATGCAGCGGCTCTTTTTATGTAATGATAAATAGATTTTTTGTAGAGAATTTTGGGGTAAACTGAGAAAAAATAATCATGGAAGGGAATAAAAAATGGGTTACAGGATTTTAATTGTAGATGATGAAATAGGAATTTTGCAGCTTTTAAAGGATTATTTTGAAATACAGGGATATGAGGTTTTAACTGCAAAAAACGGACAGGAAGCCATAGAAAAAGCTATGGAGAATTTCGATTTGATTTTGCTTGACATCAATTTACCGGATATTGACGGTCTGCATGTATGTCAGGAAATCCGAGAAAAAATAGAGTGCCCTATTTTATTTTTAACCGCAAAAATAGAAGAGCAGGACAGAATTAATGGCTTTCTGATGGGCGGAGATGATTACATTTTAAAACCTTTTTCCATAGAAGAATTAGGTGCAAGAGTTATGGCACATATCAGGAGGGAAGAACGCCGTCAGCCTACAAAGGACAGCCAAAAAGGGTTTGTGATTTCTTACAGTCAGCGGAGTATTTCTTATGACGGAACGCCTGTTACGCTTACAAAAACAGAGTTCAATATTTTAGAATTGTTGTCTATGAACCCCGGACAGATTTTCAGCAAGGAGCAGATTTACGAGCAGGTAAGGGGGATTGACGGAACAGGTGACAATACTATTATTACAGAGCATATCAGACGTATTCGCAATAAAATCAGTGCATATACAGACAAGGAATATATTAAAACTGTATGGGGAGTGGGATATCAATGGATTGGATAGATGTAAAGCTTGAAAACTTGAAAAAGCGGATACAGGAAATGTCTTTATTTCGTGGAGTTTTATGCTATTTTCTTCTTTACGGAGGAGCTGCCTTTGTACTTACTGTTCTTACAGTGCGTATTTGCGACAGACGGCTTTTGATGTGGCATACAGGAAGAATAGAATTGGAGCAGTGGCAGGTGATTTTATGGGAAATAGGTTTCAGATTTTCCGGTTTTTTCTACTTGGCGGCAGCCGTAATTCTGATGCTGAAGCGGTTTTATAAGAACAGATTAAAGCGTCCGTTTGCCCTTTTGGAAAAGGGAGTTTTGGAGATACAAAAGCAGAATTTACAGTTCTCTTTAGAGTACGAAAGTCAGGATGAGATGGGACAGCTTTTAAAATCTATGGATAAAATGCGGGAAACCTTGGTAGAAAATTATGAGTATATGTGGAAGCTGATAGAGGAGCAAAAGCAGTTAAATGCAGCATTTGCCCATGATTTACGCACCCCTTTAACAGTTTTAAAGGGGTACTGCGAATTTTTAAGCCGATACTTGCCTCAGGGTGCAGTAAGTCAGGAAAAGATGACAGATATTTTACTTTTGATGACAAATCAGCTGGAACGACTGTCTGATTTCAGCAAGACAATGAAAGAAGTTCGCAATTTGGATGAATATCCCATTGAGAAGGAAAAGACAGAGCTGTTTCATTTTTGCAGAACCATAGAAGGCATTGTAGAAGCTTTAAATATGGGTGGAGCTGTTACACTTTCTGTAAAATATTTGTCTGAGGAAATGGAAAAACAAACGGTGTTTTTTGATGAAAATATTGTGCTGGAGGTTTTAGATAACCTGTTATCCAATGCCATTCGTTTTGCAAAAAGTCAGGTGATTGTGTCCGTTGAAATCGAAGAAAAGGCAGCAGGAAAATACATGTATTTATATGTAGAGGATGACGGAAAAGGCTTTTTAGACAGTGAACTGCATAAAGCTATTGCGCCTTATTACAGCAGTGAGCAGGAAGAGGAACACTTTGGAATTGGACTTTATATTTGCAATATGCTCTGTAATTTACACGGAGGAACTGTCAGTCTGGCGAACAGAATAGAGGGAAACGGAGCAATTATTTCAGCCTCCTTTTTGATTTCTTAAAGAATTTTTAGGAAAAAGTAGATAGAATGTAGAGTTTTTTCTTTTAAGATAAGAGCATCAAAGGAAAGGGAGATGAAATTATGAGTTTAGAAATTGAAATAAAAAACCTGAGTAAAAATTATGGCAAAAAACAGGCGCTTGACCATGTAAATCTTACGATTTCACAGGGGATGTTCGGGCTTTTGGGAAGAAACGGAGCAGGGAAAACCACGTTGATGAAAACCCTTGTAACCATTCTGAAAAAGCAGCAGGGAAGTGTTACGATTTGCGGAATACCTGTGGAAGAAACCGCAGAAATCAGAAAAATAGTGGGTTATCTGCCGCAGGATTTTTCCATGTATCCAAATATGACCGTGTATGAGGCAATGGATTATCTGGGTGTTTTATCCGGTATGTCAAAAGAGGAGAGAAGGAAAAGAATACCTAAGCTTTTAAAACGTGTAAACCTTCAGGATGACAAAGGAAAGAAAGTAAAAGCTTTGTCAGGAGGAATGAGAAGAAGATTAGGCATTGCGCAGGCAATTCTTCATAATCCAAAAGTGCTGATTGTAGATGAGCCTACCGCCGGTCTGGACCCGGAGGAACGAGTACGTTTTCGAAATCTTTTAAGTGAAATTGCAGAAGAAAGAATTGTAATTTTATCCACTCATATTGTAGGAGATATTGAAGCTACCTGTGAAAATATTGCGGTTATGGACGGAGGAAAAATCCTTTTTAAGGGTACGGTAGAGGACTTCCTTTCTCTTGCAGAAGGCAAAGTTTATACAGTAAAAGTCAGCAAAAAGGAACTGCCTCGGTTAAAGAGAGAATACCGTGTGACAGGTATGCTTACTACGGGAAATAATGTCTCTGTAAGATTTATTTCTGACGAGAGACCGCCGTTTGCAGCAGAAGTATGTACTGCCGGAGTGGAGGATGCTTATATGTATCTTATGGGAGAAAAGGCAGGTGAGATGGATGTTCTTTAAATTACTGCAAAAGGAATGTATGCAGACTTTTAAAAGTCTGATTTATTGGATTTATGTAATCTGCGTGCTGCTGTTTTTCTTTACGCAGATGGGAAGTCCGGAATTTGATGCAAAGAAACCTGTAAAAACAGAAGACGGAGTATACGGAACGGTTCTTTCAAAGGATGAAAAGGATATTCAGGAGGTTTTGTTAGGAGAATTGGCACAGGATTTCTATCAAAACAACTGGAAAACCTATCCGGCAGGTTTTATTAAATATGTGAAGCCGGATGAAACAGAAATACAGGAAATTGACAAAATTCTGGAGGAAATGACAGGACTTACAGAAAAACAGCGAAGTATGGCAATCGAAAAATTTGAAGAAGAAGCAATCGCACAACCTTATTATGAGCTGCCTGATTTTCGACTTCCTGTAAAAGAGGGTGTTTCTTATGAAACTTTTAAAGAAAATATGAAAAAGGTATGCGCTGTTTTAGGAGCCGGTTCTTCTTATGAGGAGAGTAAATTCAGCCAGGGTGTAGAAGTTGCGGCGGATTATGAGGATGCTGTGGCAGAGTATGAAAACCTCATAGAAAAGGACAAATTTACAAGAGGCTATGCAAGGCTTTTCAGTGACTATCTGGGTATTATTTTAGGAATTATGCCTGTGTTTGTAGTCGTTACAAGATGTATGCGAGACAGAAGAGCAAAGATGCAGGAGCTGATTTATGTTCGTAAGGTTTCTTCCGGTACCGTGGTTTTGAGCAGATATATAGCTATGGTAGCGACAATGCTTTTACCGGTAATTTTTGCAGCTTTTTATACCTTGATGCAATGTATTGGCTATACGAAAGGGATGAATATTGCCATTGATTATCTGGCGTTTGTGCCTTCTGTATTTGTCTGGCTGCTGCCGGAAATTATGGTAGTGTCTGCTCTTGGCATGTTTTTGACAGAGCTTACCGATACGGCTGTTGCAGTTCTTGTACAGGCAGTGTGGTGGTACACCAGCGTATTTATGCAGATAGGAGGCTTAACTTCCGGAGATTTTGGTTTCCATCTGGTTGTACGTCATAACAGTGTATTAGATTATCAGATATTTGCAGACCATTATCAGGAATTTATCATAAACAGAGTTTTTTACGCAGGCTTAGCATTGTTTTTCCTTGCATTGTCTGTATGGGTTTATAGTATGAAAAGAAAAGGAGCGTGGGATTTCTATGGAAAGATACGTCGTGGTAGCAAGAGAAAATCAAAAGCATAATCTTTGGATACCGTTTTTGATTTGTATTTTACTCCTCATAGTTTCTCCTCTTTTTCTGGGAATTGAAAACCTTACAGAACCGGAAACTGCAAAGGTATTGGAGTATTATGCAGTATTTATCAGCATCATCTTATTGCCGGCAGTTTTTTTGCCGGAGCAGGATAAAGACATTCGAGATTTGCTGTCATCAAAGTATATGCCTGTGGCAAAGCTATACGGTATTCGCATGACACAGGCGATTATCTATTTAATGTTACTTTTAGGCATTTATATGTGCGTTTTAAAAGCAGGAAATTGTGAATTTGCATTTTTGAAATTATATATGGGCGAGCTGGCAACCATGGTGTTTTTAGGCGGAATGGGCATTTTCTTTTATGCACTGACCGACCAGGTGGTAGTAGGTTATATGATACCTCTGCTGTATTATATGTTGAATATTACCATTTCCCCTAACAAGATAAAAGGATTGTATCTGTTTTCCATGAGTATTGGCAAATATGAGTGGAAATGGACTTTGGGAATGGCAGGTGTTGTGCTTTTGGCTGCAGGAATAGCTATTCGCTCCAAAAGAAAATAAAAATTTATCGAAAAACGATAAAAAAATATTGAAAAACAAAAAGTTCTGTGGTATTCTTTGATAAAGAGAAATCACAGAACTTTTTTTGCGGGAGGTAAAAGATGAATTGGAACAAGGATAAAAGCTTAAAATTTACAAGAGTCTGTATTTATTTGTTTACAGTCCTTCTTGTGGGGATGTGCGTTGGCGCTCCGTGGCTGTATCGTGGTTTTTTAGAACTTCGCAGTCCTCTTTTAGACGGAATGCTGCCGTACTTTTTAGTGACGAATTATGCTACGGCAGTTCCTGTTGGAGCGGCGCTTTACAAAATGAATGGTCTGTTGAAAAACATCAGTGCAAATCAGGTGTTCATTTCTGAGAATACAGAGTGTTTAAGACAACTGTCATGGTGCTGTGCGGCGGCAGGAATGATTTTTGCAGCCAGCGGTTTTTATTATTTTCCGTTTTGGTTTTTATGCGGGGCAGCCATGTTTATGGCTTTGATACTGCGTGTGATAAAGAATGTTTTTGCACAGGCGGAAGAAATTAAAAGAGAAAACGATTATACCATATAGGAAGGGTGATAAAAATGCCTATTGTAGTTAATCTTGATGTCGTTATGGCAAAGAGAAAAATCAGCGCAGGAGACTTGGCAAAAGCCATTGATATTACGCCTGCCAATTTATCTGTGTTAAAAAACGGAAAGGCAAAAGCAGTTCGTTTTACTACTTTGGAAGCTCTTTGTAAGACCTTGGAATGTCAGCCGGGAGATATTCTGGAGTATGTTTCTGAGGAAGAATTCTAAATAGTTTTCAGAAAGTGAGGAAGAAAAATGGAAGATAAAAATCAGGTAAGTACAGAAATGGGCTTACCTTTGGAAAGTGAACCCTTTTTTGAGAAAATAAAGGTAGATAAATGGGATAAAATCTTTGCGGCGGCGTATTTATTTTTAGGATATGTGCTGTGGAAAACAGGACAGTATGACTCTTTTTTTAATATATCAGGCTTTGTTATTCTCTATATTGCAGTAGTTTCTCTGTATTGTTTTGTGAAAGGCTTTCATATAAACGGTGAAAAGATATTTTGGAGTATTATTTTGCTGGGAGTTGGAATACCTTACGGATATTATTCGATTATGCCTCTGACACAGCTGGGAATGTTGGCGGTGGTAGGCGCCTATTGGACGCTGGTTATGACCGATGCGCTTGTTTTGGATGGCGAAACCTCCTCGTGGGTGCTTTTGGATGTATGGTATGCGCTGATTATTTTGCCGTTTTCTAATTTTTTGTGTCAAATCAGAGTGCTGCTGCAAAGTCTGTTCAGCAAAACGCAGAAACGGACAGGAGCTATGGTTTTACTGGGAATAGGGATATCTCTGCCGGTGCTTGTTATTATTTTGCCGGTTTTGTCTCATGCAGACGCAGGATTTTCCCAGATGCTTAAAAGCGTTTTGAGAAATATTTTTGACGGAGGTCTTTTCCTTCAGCTATGTATAGAAATTCCGATTATGCTTATTCTTTCTTCTCTAATGTTTGGTACTGTTTATGGAGGAATTTATCAGAGAAATATAGAAAAAGACCTCTGTAAAGAGCATCGGGAGATATCAGGAGAAGGCCTGCATATCATACCGGATGTGGCAGTTTATACCTTTGCAGGAATTATCGGATTTACCTATATTTTGTTTATTGCTTTTCAGGCAAAATATCTTTTTTCTGCCTGTGCGGGGATTTTACCGGAGAGCTTTACTTATGCAGAATATGCAAGACAGGGCTTTTTTGAGCTTTGCGGAATTACCGCTTTTAATGTCCTTCTGCTCCTTTTTATGAATACTTTTACAAAGACGATAACAAGAGAAAACAAGGTGCTTTCTGTGATAAATATAGCTTTTTCCGCAGTGACGATTTTGCTTTTGATTACGGCAATGAGCAAGCTGGGAATGTATATTGCAGCCTATGGTTTTACCATAAAGAGAATACAGGCAGGTGTATTTATGATATGGCTGTTCCTTGTTCTTTTTATGATTATATGGCACCAAAAAAGAAAAATTCCATTGGTCCGTTGGGCTGTTTTTTCAGGTGCGGTTCTCTTTACCTTGCTGTGCATACTGCCATTGGAAACGATGCTTTCTTAGCGCAATAGAAAAAGTGGTTGCCAGAGCCTTTAAACTTGTATATACTTTACTCTTACAGAAATAAACTATACAGGTGAGGTGTTTATGGAAACAAAAGATTTTATGACAAAACCGGTAAAAGGGTTATTTTTTCATTATTTAATCCCGTCCATTATGGGCACAATGGTAACCTCTATCTATGTTCTGGCAGATACCATTATTATCGGAAAAGGATTGGGAAGTGTGGCAATGGCAGCGTTAAACATCGCACTTCCCATTTATAATGTGTTCTTTGGATTGGGGCTTTTATTTGGTGTGGGCGGCTCTGTGCTGATGTCCATTTTCAGGGGACGAAGAGAAAAGGAAAAGGCAGATGCTTATTTCACGGCATCCTTTCTTTTGAACATTCTCGTATGGCTTCTGCTCCTTGTGGTGAGTATGGTTTTCATGGAAGATATCGCATGGCTTTTAGGCGGAACAGAAGAAACCATGCCTTATATTATGGACTATATTCCCTATATTATATGGGGAATGGGAGCATATTTTCTCTCTGCTTTTTTACAGACCTTTGTAAGAAATGACGGCGCTCCGAAGCTGGCAATGAATGCGGTAATTGCCGGAGGAATTACCAATATTGTACTGGATTATGTGTTTGTATTTCCTATGGAAATGGGAATGGCAGGGGCTGCAATCGCAACGGTTATCGGCTCTTATTTAACCGTAGGAATTTTGCTTATTCATTTTTTTACAAAGAAAAATCAGTTAAAATTCAACCTCCGTGGTATTCGTGTAGGCTATATTAAAGATATTATGGTGAACGGGACAGCCAGTTTTTTGATTGAAGTTTCATCGGGAATTACCATTTTTGTGTTTAATTTACAGCTTTTAAAATATGTGGGAAATACGGGAGTTACGGTATTCGGCATTATCTGTAATACAGCTATTGTGGTAATGTGTCTTTGCAAAGGCGTTAATCAGGCATCCCAGCCTATTATCTCTGTAAATTATGGGGCAGGACAGTTTGAAAGAACATTTTCCGTAAGAAAATTGACAATGGTTACTTCTGTCATTGTCTGTGGCGTGATTGTAGCGGTTGGAATTTTTGCACCGGATTTCTTTACTTATATCTTCTTAAATCCTGATAAGGAAATCCTTTCCATGTCAGGAAACGCAGTGCGGATTTATTTTATCGGATTTTTATTTACAGCAGTAAATATGGTGTATATTTGTTATTTTCAGTCTGTGGTGGAAAATGGATATTCCTTGCTTTTATGTCTTTTAAGAGGCTGTGTGCTGGTACTGATTTTTGTCTATGTATTGCCTGTTTTTATGGGAGTTACAGGAATTTGGCTGGCATACCCGGCGGCAGAATTATGTACTATGGCAGTGGGAATGTTTGTAATAAAGAGAACAGACAGAAAAAATTTTCAAAAAATAGTTGACAAAAAACAAAGTTAAGCATAAAATGATACCAACAAAAGCAAAACCGATGAGAAAGAGGAGTAAGCTTGAAATGAAATCACAGAGAGCGGCAGATGGTGGGATTGTCGTATGGATTTTGAAGTTGAATGGACTTTCGAGGGCAGCCCGAAATGAAAAGAGTAGGCGTTGTCGGGAACCGAACCCGTTATCAATCAGGCGTGTATGTCAGTACATGGTAAAGTGGACATTTGGCAATGTCAAGTTGAGTGGTACCGCGATAATAAATGATTTTATTACCGTCTCAAGTTAGTTTCTAACTTGGGGCGGTTTTTTATTTCATAGGAAATTGCGTCCTATGAAATAGAAAGCCCTTGCACATCGGAATGTAAAAAGAAAAGCAGAGAAAAGGAGAAAAAATTATGAAGAAAAAAGTATTTGTTATGATTTTAGGAGCAATTTTAACAACAGGTCTTTTCACCGGATGCAAAGGCGAAAATAAAGAGAGTAAAGAAGGCGTCTATCACATTGGCATTTCTCAGTTTGCAGAACATGGTTCTTTGGATAACTGTCGGGAGGGATTTTTGGAAGGCTTAAAAGAAGAAGGTATTGAAGATGGAAAAAATCTGGAGATTGATTTAGACAATGCCAATTCCGACACTGCCACAGCAGCACAGATTTCTGATAAATTTGTGTCAGATAAGGTGGATTTAATTTGTGCCATTGCAACACCAAGTGCACAGGCAGCTTACAACAGTGCAGCGAACACAGAAATTCCCGTTGTGTATACAGCAGTGACTAATCCGGAGGAAGCCGAGCTTGCAGGTGAGGATAAAACACCGGTGGGAAATGTGACAGGAACAAGTGACCAGCTTCCCGTAGAGGCGCAGCTGAAGATGATACGTGAAATGCTTCCGGATGCAAAAACAATCGGTATTTTATACACAACCAGCGAAGCCAATTCCGTTCACAGTATCAAAGAATATGAAAAATATGCCAAGGAATACGGATTTACCTTAGAAACAGCAGGTGTTACCAATACTTCCGAGGTGTCTTTGGCAGCAGCAGGATTGCTGGAAAAGGTAGATTGTCTTACTAATCTTACAGACAATACGGTTGTCAGTGTTCTGCCAACAATTTTAGAGCAGGCAAATAAAAAAGGTATTCCTGTTTTCGGCAGTGAAATCGAACAGGTAAAACTGGGTTGTCTGGCAGCCGAAGGATTAGATTATATCAACCTGGGCAAAGAAACAGGAAAGATGGCGGCAAAAATCTTAAAGGGTGAAGCAAAAGCAGAGAAAATGTCTTATGAGCTTTTAGAGGGAAGCAGCCTTTACATCAACGAAAAAGCAGCAGAAAACTTAAAAATAGAACTTCCGGAAGAACTGAAAAACAGAGCAGAGGAAGTATTTACAGAAATTGAAGGATAAGAAAAGAGGAAAAAAAGATGGATTTTGCAATCAGTATTATTGAGCAGGGATTGATTTACGGCATTTTAGCATTAGGTGTATATATTACTTATAAAATTTTAGATTTTCCTGATTTGACAGTAGACGGAAGCTTTCCTTTGGGAGCAGCCGTAACAGCGGCGCTTTTAAAATCCGGCGTAAACCCCTATCTCACACTGCCTGTGGCATTTTTTGCCGGGGCAGCAGCCGGACTTTGCACAGGTCTTATTCATGTAAAATGTAAGGTACGGGATTTACTTTCCGGAATTATTATGATGACAGCTTTATACACGGTGAATTTAATGGTAGCAGGAACAAATAATGTCCCTTTATTTTCTAAGGAAACCATTTTTAAAAATGAGTTTTTATCCGGTATATTCAGCGGAGGAATTTCCAAATACAGCAATTTGATGATTATTTTGCTGGTGGTTCTTATCAGTAAATTTGCATTAGACGGATATCTGAAAACAAAGTCAGGATACTTATTAAGAGCCGTAGGTGATAATGAAAATCTGGTTACTTCTCTTGCAAAAAACAAGGGAAATGTGAAGATTTTAGGCCTTTCCATTGCCAACGGACTGGTTGCATTAAGCGGCTGTATTTCCTGTCAGCAGCAGGGAGTATTTGAAATTTCTTCCGGTACAGGAGCTATTGTCGTAGGACTTGCCAGTGTTATTGTAGGAACAAGTCTTTATAAAATGCTGAAAAAAATATCCTTTATCAAGGTTACAACCTTTGTATTTTTAGGTGCAATTCTCTATAAGGCGTGTACAGGAATTGCCATTTTATACTTCCCGCCGCAGGCAATGAAAATGATTTCTGCATTGTTCCTTTTAGGCGTGTTAGTCTTAATTCTGGTTGTTGATAAAAAAGAGAAGAGAGGGAAAAGCCATGCTTGAATTAAAACATATTCATAAATACTATAATCCGGGAACAGTGCATGAAATGTGTCTGTTTGAAGATTTTAATCTGACCATAGAAAAAGGAGAATTTGTATCCATTGTAGGCAGTAACGGTTCAGGAAAAACCTCTCTTTTAAATATTATCTGCGGAAGTATTGAATTAGATGAGGGGAAAATTCTGGTAGACGGTCAGGATATTACAAAGCAAAAAGAATATAAGCGTCTGGGGAAAATCGGACGTGTGTATCAAAATCCGGCTATGGGAACCTGCCCTTCCATGACTATTTTAGAAAATATGGCAATGGCAGATAATAAGGGGAAAGCCTTTGGATTAAAAAGAGGAACAGATAAGAAACGCATTGCTTTTTATAAAGAAGAGCTGGCAAAATTACAGCTTGGCTTGGAAGATAAATTGAATACAAAAGTAGGGGCTCTTTCAGGAGGACAAAGACAGGCATTGGCGCTTTTAATGAGCACTATGACGCCTATTGATTTCCTGATTTTAGATGAGCATACGGCAGCATTAGACCCGAAAACCGCAGATTTAATTATGGAATTAACAGAGAAAATTGTGAGAGAAAAGCATTTGACAGCCATTATGGTAACGCATAATCTTCGCTACGCAGTGGAATACGGAGACAGACTTCTCATGCTGCATCAGGGAAATGCAGTTATGGATGCGGAAGCAGAAAAGAAAAAAGAAATAAAAATTGAGGACATTTTAGAGAAATTCAACGAAATCAGTATCGAATGTGGAAATTAACAGCCCTTGAAACAAACTATATATCGTGTTAGTATATATACATACTGACTAAATATAGTGGAGGGTAAAAGGATGAATGTTGAAGAATGGCTGGGCAGCGAAAACCGGCTTGGAATGGATATCTGGAATAAAAAATACCGGAATGAACAAGAGGATTTTGAAAGCTGGATTACACGTATCAGCGGCGGAAATGAAGAAATCGCAAAGTACATAAAAGAAAAGAAATTTCTTTTCGGAGGAAGAATTTTATCCAACCGAGGACTGGATAAGCAGGGGAAAAAGGTGACTTATTCCAACTGCTATGTGGTTGAACCGCCAAAGGACAATATAGAAAGTATTTTTGACTGTGCCAAAAAGCTGGCACGTACGTACAGCTATGGTGGGGGCTGCGGTGTGGATATTTCCGAGCTCAGTCCAAGAGGTGCGAAAATCAATAATGCGGCAAAGGAAACCAGCGGAGCGGTATCCTTTATGGAATTATATTCTCTTGTGACTTCTTTAATCGGACAAAACGGAAGAAGGGGAGCGTTGATGATTTCCATTGACTGCTCCCATCCTGACGTTCCGGAATTTATTGAGCTGAAAACTGATTTGGAAAAAGTAAATACAGCGAATATTTCCGTGCGTATTCATGAGGATTTCATGGAAGCAGTGAAGAAAAACGAAGAGTATTGTCTGCATTATACAAGAGAAGAGACAGGACAGGTTATTGAACGTATGGTAAATGCCAGAGAGCTGTTTCACCGCATTACGGAAACAAACTGGGATTATGCAGAACCGGGCGCATTGTTCTGGGACAGAATTACCGGCTGGAATTTACTTAGCAATACCAAGGAATTTTCTTATGCAGGCGTAAATCCCTGTGCAGAAGAGCCCTTGCCGGCAGGAGGAAGCTGTCTTTTAGGAAGTATCAACCTTTCTGCTTTTGTAGAAAATCCTTTTACAGAAAACGCCTATTTTGACTTTGAAGAATTTAAGCATTGTGTACAGGCATCTGTAAGAGCTTTAAATGAAGTGTTGGAAGAAGGACTGCCCTTGCATCCCCTTCCGGAACAGCGAGAAAGTGTCAGCCAGTGGCGTCAAATCGGACTGGGAATTATGGGACTTGCAGATGCACTGATTAAGCTGGGACTGACTTATGGAGAAGAAGATGCAGTTTCTGTCTGTGACAGAATAGGCTTTGTCATGGCAGATACAGCGATTGCAGCCTCCGCAAGACTTGCCAAGGAATTGGGTGCATTTCCAAAATGTAAGGTGGAGGAAATTATGGAAACACCTTATTTTCTGGCAAATACAACAGAGGGAACAAAAGAACTGGTGCGTAAATACGGGCTTCGCAATTCTCAGCTTTTAACCATTGCTCCGACGGGAACCCTATCTACCATGCTGGGCATTTCAGGAGGAATTGAGCCGATTTATGCCAACTATTATGAGAGAAAAACAGAGTCCTTACATGGAGAGGACGTGTATTATAAGGTTTATACAAAAATTGTAAAAGATTTTATGGAGGAGCACAAGGTTTCGGATGACAGACTTTTACCGGACTATTTTGTAACGGCTATGACTTTAGACTATCATCAGAGAATAGATATGCAGTCCATCTGGCAGCGACATATTGACGCATCCATCAGTTCTACGGTAAACGTACCTTCCGGCTTTACTGTGGAAGAAACAGAAAATCTTTATTTATATGCCTTTGAGCAGGGGTTAAAAGGAATTACTATTTTCCGAGACGGCTGCAAGCGTGTGGGAATTTTAAATACAAAGGAAACCAAGAAAATTACAGCAGGAGAAGGACTGAAACGAGGAGAAATTATTCTTGTCACAGACGATGTGGTAGGCAAGAAGAGAAAGCTGATTACCGGCTGCGGAAGCCTTCATTGTATTGCCCTTTTTGACCCGCATACAGGAGCACTTTTGGAAACTTATTTAAGCAAAGGCTCTACCGGTGGCTGCAACAATTTCATGGTAGGACTTTCCAGAATGATTTCCATCAGCGCACGAGGGGGAATTGATATTGAAACCATTGTGGACCAGCTAAATTCCAGCGGTTCCTGTCCTTCTTATACAGCCCGCAGAGTAACCAGAAAGGATACAAGTAAAGGTGCGTGCTGTCCGATGGCAGTGGGAAATGCGTTAATGGATATGTACAAGGAAATGCAGGAGGAATTAAGTCAGAAGGAAGAAAAGGAAGAAAAAGGAAAAAAAATTCCGAAACCCAAGGCTGTTCCGGTAAAAGAAGAAACTGACAAGATGTATTGTCCGGAGTGCGGAGAGCCGCTTGTTTTTGAGGAGGGCTGCAATATTTGTAAAAGCTGTGGCTGGAGTAAATGTCATTGAGAAATAAAGGGAGAATATATGAAGCTTTTATTTAAACAAAGGATTTTTTCATGGTTTGACAGCTATGATATTTATAATGAACAGGGAGAGAAAGTCTACACGGTAAAAGGCGAGCTGGCATGGGGACACTGTCTGAAAATCATGGATAGATACGGACAGAATATCGGTACAGTAAAAGAAAAAGTATTGACCTTCCTGCCGAAATTTGAGCTTTATGCAGGAGAGCAGTATTTAGGATGTGTGCAGAAAGAATTTACTTTTTTTAAGCCTAAATTTGTCATTGATTTTAATGGCTGGAGCGTACAGGGAAACGTATGGGAATGGGACTATGAAATACAGGATAAGACCGGAAGAACAGTAGCTTTGGTGAATAAGGAGGTCTTTACTCTGGCGGATACTTATGTAATGGAAATTGATAAACCGGAAGAGGCATTATACGTGTTAATGCTGGTTTTGGCTATTGATGCGGAAAAATGCTCCAGACAGTGATAAGAAAGAGAAGATAAAAAATGAGATTAGAAAAGTTACAAAGGCTCTTAGAAGAAAAAGGATTTCCCTTTACTTACTCTGAGGAAGACGGATGTGGAAGCATTGATTTTGAATATCGTGGAGTCTCCTACCATGTATGGGAATTCTGTGATGATGTATGGGGCGCAGAAACCAATGTGAAAAATATGGGAAGACATGAGGACTTATTCGGAGATTATGAGCAGGAAATCATAGATATTGTTCAGACATGGAATTAAAAAATAAAAAAACAGGCTTGACATTGACGCAGCGGAAACTGTTATGGTAATTGTACAGAAAGAAAAGGAGAAAGAAATATGGAGTACAGTATCAGACAGTTGGCAGACCTTACAGGAGTCAGTACCAGAACTCTTCGTTATTATGATGAAAGAGGTCTGTTAAAGCCCAGCAGAGTAAATGAGCAGGGCTGTCGTTACTATGAACAGGAGCAGGTGGACCTGCTGCAACAAATCTTATTTTACCGGGAAAGAAATCTGGGATTGGATGTGATTAAAGAGATTATCAGCAATCCCCAATTTGATGCGGCACAAGCGCTTGAGGAACATTTAATTGCTCTTATGGAACAGGAAAAGCATATTTCTACCTTAATTCAGACTGTAAAAAATACCATTGCAGACATGAAAGGAGAAAGAAGTATGAGTGATAAAGAGAAATTTGAGGGCTTTAAGCGGGAGCTGATAGAAGAAAAAGAAAGACTTTACGGGAAAGAAGCCAGAGAAAAATATGGCGAAGAAGCTGTTGATGAGGCAAATCAAAAAATTATGGGACTGTCCGAGGCAGATTACGAGAGATTTAAAAATCTGGAAAAGGAAGTGCTTCGTCAGTTAGAAGAAGCGGTAAGAAACAAAGAATTGCCCGAAAGCGAAACAGGACACAGAATTGTGCTTTTGCATAAGGACTGGCTGGGATATACATGGAAGGAATATTCTGCTCAGGCACATAAAGGACTTGCGTCTATGTATATAGCGGATGAGAGATTTCTTGCATATTATGATAAGAATATAAAAGGATGCGGTGAGTTCCTTGTAAAAGCGGTGGACTATTGGGCAGGAAGATAAAATTAAATAAATTTTCTTAAAATAATAAAGGAGCTGTTGCTTTTCGTGGTGATTAGAAATATCACTGAAAGCAACAACTCCATAATTATTTAATTCCATTCTTCAGCCAAGAGAAAATCACGGATATTGCGATGCTTGATACCATTGCGGCTCATATCAAATTCATCTAAAGAAACCACATATTTCGGGAAATTGTCTCGGATTGTATCGTATACTCCGAATTCACGTTGAACAGTTTCCTCGGAGGCAAGCAGATAGGCAACCTGAACATATAATTTTTCATCTCGTTTATGGCAGACAAAATCAATTTCTTTATCGCCGGTTTTTCCTACTGTAACATTATAGCCACGGCGTAAAAGCTCCAGATAAACAATGTTTTCTAAAGTAAGATTGATTTCTTTCAGATTACCGCCAAAAACAGCTTCTCGGATACCATGGTCGGCAATATAATATTTTTCATTGGATGCAAGGATTTGTTTACCTTGTAAGTCTTCTCGTTTTACCTGATAAAACAAATAAGCATCGCAACAGTATTTGATGTAATTTAAGATGGTTTCGGGCGCAACCGTACGCTGTTCGCTTTTGAAAAATTTTGCTAAGGATGCTGCTGAAAAGGTGTTTCCTACGTTTGCCATTACATAAGCAATAATGCGTTCCAGTAAATCAATATCTCGAATTTTATTTCGCTGTACAATATCTTTTAACTGAACAGAGTTAAAAAGGTCGTGAAGATATTGTTTTGTTGGCTCATCTGTATAATGTATGTTTGCAAGATAAGGCATACCGCCGGACAAAAGGTATTTTTGAAAACATTTTTGAGTGGGCGTATCAGGAAAAATAGTTTTATATAGTTCCATAAATTCTGAAAAAGAGAAGGGGTAAATGACAAATTCTACATAACGTCCTCCAAGATAAGTGGCAAGTTCACCGGATAATAATTTGGCATTAGAACCGGTAATATAAATGTCACAATCCAGAGAAACCCGAAAGGAATTTATACATTTTTCCCAGTCTTTTACCTCCTGAATTTCATCAAAGAAAAGGTAAATCTTGCCGTCTATATGAGAGGCTCTTTTGGTGATTTCTTCATGCAGCGCTTTTGCAGTTTGTAAATGTGTATAGTTCATATCTTCAAAGTTGATGGAAATAAACTGAGCAGGATTGATGCCGGATGCAGCAAGTTCTTGCTTAATGAGTTCCAGCATAACAGACTTTCCGCAGCGGCGAATACCGGTCATAACTTTTATCAAGTCTGTTCCCATAAATGGGCGAATACGGTTCATATACATTTCTCGTTTAATCATGAAAAATAGTCCCCCTTTTTTGTATTGCATATAGCATAACATATTTATAACTTATAAACAATCAACAAAAGTATATTTCTTCAGTTATAACTGAAGAAATATAAAAAATAACAGAAATCATCAGATATAAAATGATTAGTTCTTTAAAGCAACAGGGGTATTGCGATTTAAAATTGTTTTAAAGAAAATTACGCAAACCACAGCAGACAATAAAGAACCGGCAGCAGTAGCAAGTCCCATAGGAAACAAGGTTTCAGGGAAAAGCAGGGATGTCAAATACACGCCCGGAACACGCACCAGCAAAATTGCCAGAATATTGTGTATAAAAGAAAGCATGGATTTTCCGCAGGCACAGAAATAACCACTGAAGCTAAAATGAATTCCAGCAAACATGCAATCCCATACATACCCTCGCAAATACTGTTCTCCCAGAAGAATGGTTTTTGCGCCGTCTGCGGTTGTCCCATCTGTAAAAAGAGCCACCACCGTTTGGGCAAAAAACTGCATTAAAACAGCAACAATGAGACCAAAACATACTGTGATTATAGTTGCGTAGCGAAGAGTCTGCTTTGCCCGTTCCTGCTTTCCTGCGCCGATATTTTGTGCTCCCAAGGCAGAAACTGTGGAAAGCATGGAAGAAGGAACTAAAAACAGAAAACTGATAATTTTTTCTACAATTCCCACAGCTGCCGCATCATTTAAACCTCGGCTGTTGGCAATAATTGTAATAATAAGAAAAGAAATTTGAATAAATCCATCCTGCAATGCAATAGGAATTCCCACATTCAAAATTTTCTTCATTACAATCCGATTTGGCTTGAAAGCTTCTTTGTTTACACCCATCTCATTTTTTCGTTTCAAAATAATGATAAGAGAAATCAGAACACTGCAAGCCTGTGACAAAACTGTTCCCAATGCAGCGCCGGAAGCCCCCATTTGAAACGCACCCATAAACAGATAATCCAGTCCAATGTTTATGATACAGGCAACAGCAATAAAATACATAGGCGTTTTGGAGTCACCCATACCACGGAAAATAGAACTGATGATGTTATATGCCGTAATGAAGGGTATTCCCATAAAGCAAATAGTTAAATAGTCAACAGTACCGGAAACTGCTTCAGGAGGCGTTGACATGAAAGAAACAACAGGATTTACAAAAATAAGCAATACGCCTGTTAAAATAAGGGAGATTATCATAAACAGGGTAACGGTATTTCCAATATTTTCAGAGATACTTTTTTTGTCATTTCTGCCTACTGCCTGTCCGATAGAAACCGTAGAACCCATTGCAAGTCCTACAAGCATTACAGTAATAAGGTGCATAACCTGTGAGCCGATGGAGACGGCTGTTGTGGCAGAAACGTCTGCAAATTGTCCGATAATAAATAAGTCTGCCATTCCATAAAGGGTTTGCAGAAAATAGGATAGAAGATATGGAAGTGAAAAAAAGAGAATGCCTTTTAATACACTGCCGGTAGTAAAATTTTTTTCCATTTTTCATAACCTCGTTCTTTTGTATTTTTAACATTATACCTCATAAAACAAGAGGAAAGTCAAGAGGTGAATTTCTGTAAAGATAAAAATTAACAACTGTCTTGTCACTTGTAAAAACATGGTGTATAATAGCTGTCAAATGCTTGGCAGGAGGAAAGAAAAAATGAAAGCCATGAAAGAGGAAATCGAACAGCTGAAAAAAGAAAAAAATGCAGTAATTTTAGCACATTATTATGTTCCAAAGGAAGTTCAGGAGGTTGCGGACTTTGTAGGCGACTCCTATTATTTAGCAAAAAAGGCAAGAGAGACAGAGGCAGAAATCATTGTTTTTGCAGGCGTTTCTTTTATGGGGGAAAGCGCCAAAATTTTAAATCCCACAAAGAAAGTATTATTGCCGGATGCAGAGGCAGATTGTGCAATGGCACACATGGCATCAGCGAAAAAAGTGCAGGAAATGCGAGAAAAATATGAGGATTTGGCAGTGGTATGCTACATTAATTCAACAGCCGCTTTAAAGACGGTTTCTGATGTATGCGTGACCTCATCCAACGCAGTAAAAATTGTAAAAGCGTTGCCAAATAAAAATATTTTCTTTATTCCGGATGAAAATCTGGGAAGCTATGTGGCAAAACAAGTACCTGAAAAAAATATTCTTTTAAATGACGGATATTGTCCGGTACATAAACAAATTACAGTAGAAACCGTAAGGCAGGCAAAGGCAAAATACCCACAGGCAGAATTCTTGGCACATCCGGAATGCACAGAGGAAATTCTGGCAGAGGCAGACTTTATCGGAAGTACCTCGGACATTATCGGCTATGCAGAAAAGTCTTCAAAAAAGGAATTTTTAATTGGCACAGAGGACGGTGTTTTTGCAGAGCTTATGAAAAAATGCCCTGAAAAAAGTTTCTATTCTGTTATGCAGGGACAGTGTTGTGCAGATATGAAAAAAGTCACTCTTGAGAAGGTGCGTGACTGCTTAAAAGAAGAAAAATATGAGGTGGAGATTACAGAAGACACCAGAGAAAAAGCACAGAAAGCATTGGACAAAATGCTGGAGCTGGCGAAGTAGGGGGGTGTCTTTATGAATAAGATAAAAGCAGATGTGCTGATTGTAGGAACAGGTGCAAGCGGACTTTTTGCAGCGCTTCATATTCCTTCCGATATGCAGGTTATATTGATTACAAAGGATGACCTTAAAAACAGCGACTCCTATTTGGCGCAGGGTGGAATTTGCGTTTTAAGAGACGAAAATGACTATGAAAGCTTCATGGAAGACACATTAAAAGCGGGGCACTATGAGAACAGAAAAGAGTCTGTGGATATCATGATACGTTCTTCCAGAGAGGTTATTAATGAACTGATTTCTTACGGAGTAGATTTCGCAAAGCGTGACGGAGAGCTGGATTATACAAGAGAGGGCTGTCATTCAAAAGCCAGAATTTTATTCCATGAAGATATTACCGGAGAGGAAATTACCAGCAAGCTTTTAATGGCTGTGAAAAAGCTTCCAAATGTGAAAATTATGGAGCATACCACCATGCTGGATTTAATCGAGAAGGACAATACCTGTATGGGAATTCTTGCAGAAACGGAAAATGAGGAATGTATGGGAATTCAGGCAGAGCATACCATACTGGCAAGCGGCGGAATTGGAGGTTTATATCAACATTCTACCAATTATCCCCATTTAACAGGAGATGCTCTGGCAATCGCTATGCGCCATAAAGTGGAATTAGAAAATATTGACTATATTCAAATTCATCCTACGACTTTATATTCTTTAAAACCGGGAAGACGTTTTCTGATTTCCGAGTCTGTAAGGGGAGAAGGAGCAAAATTATATAATGCAAAAGGAGAACGTTTTGCAAATGAGGTGCTTCCAAGAGACCTGATGACAAAGGAAATCCATAAGCAGATGGAATTGGATAATAAGCCTTATGTATGGCTGGATATGACGGTTTTAGGAGAAAAAGTGATTTTAAATCATTTTCCTCATATTTATGAAAGATGTCTGGAGGAAGGGTATGATGTAACCAAGGAATGGATACCCGTAGTTCCTGCCCAGCACTATTTTATGGGGGGAATTCATGTGGATGCAGACAGTAAAACAACAATGAAAAGTCTGTATGCAGTAGGTGAGACAAGCTGTAACGGTGTGCACGGCGCTAACCGTCTGGCAAGCAATTCCCTTTTGGAAAGTCTGGTTTTTGCTGAGCGTGCGGCAAAAAATATTGAAAAAAACAGGGAAAAATGCAAGACAAATGATGCAGATTTTGATAAACTGTATCAAGAGACACAAGAGTGTATTGTAAGTCAGCAGGAATGTCTGGCAGAGGTGTATAAGAACGAAATTCTGAAAGAAATAGAAAGAGAGAGACAGGCAAAATGAACGATATTACAATGAAATTAAATGCAGATAATTTAATAAAAATGGCATTACAGGAAGACATCAGCAGCGAAGATGTTACTACAAATGCCGTTATGCGAAACAGAAAACAGGGAGAAGTACAGCTGATTTGCAAGCAGGACGGAATTATTGCCGGACTGGGTGTATTTGAGCGTGTATTCAAGCTTTTGGATGAGACAACAGAGGTAGAATTTTATGCAGAAGACGGCGATGAGGTAAAGAATAAACAGCTTTTAGGAGTAATACGTGGAGATATCCGTGTGCTTCTTTCCGGCGAGCGTACTGCGCTGAATTATTTGCAGAGAATGAGCGGAATTGCAACTTATACACATCAGATTGCAGAGCTTTTAAAAGGAACAAAAATCAAACTTTTGGATACCAGAAAAACAACCCCGAACATGCGTATTTTTGAAAAATATGCAGTAAAAGTAGGGGGCGGTTATAATCACAGATACAATCTTTCTGACGGAATTTTGCTGAAGGATAATCATATCGGAGCAGCGGGAAGTGTGAAAAAAGCAGTGGAAATGGCAAAGAAATATGCTCCGTTTGTTCGTAAAATCGAGGTTGAGACAGAAAATCTGGATATGGTAAAAGAAGCGGTAGAAGTCGGAGCAGACATTATTATGCTGGACAATATGACACCGGAGGTAATGAAGGAAGCAGTAAAACTCATTGACGGCAGAGCAGAAACAGAGTGCTCCGGCAATGTTACAAAAGAGAATATTGAACGTCTGGTAGAAGTCGGTGTGGACTATATTTCCAGCGGAGCTTTGACACATTCTTCTCCGATTTTAGACTTGTCTTTAAAAAATCTTCACGAGGTATAAGACAGCGAAGGAAGGGGATTTTTCAGAATGGTTGGAGAAACACGCAGAAAAGAAATTTTAAAGTATATTTCAGAAAGCGACAAACCGGTATCAGGAACAAAGCTGGCAGAAATTTTTCATGTAAGCAGACAGGTAATCGTACAGGATATTGCATTGCTGCGTGCGGCAGATTGTGAAATTCTGTCTACCAACAGAGGATATATCTGTCAGGAAACGAAGAAATTTGTTCGGGTTTTTCGGGTATGTCATACCGATGAAAAAATTGAGGAAGAATTAAATGCAGTGGTGGACTGTGGAGGAACGGTCTTAGATGTCTTTGTACAGCATCATATTTACGGAGAACTAAGAGCTTCCCTGCAAATCAGCTCCAGAAGACAGGTAAAACAGTTTGTGGAGGATATTCGCACAGGAAAATCACGTCCCCTTACAAACATTACGTCAGGTCACCACTGTCATACCATCAGTGCGGACAGCGAAGAAGTTTTAGAGCTTATTGAGGAAGCTTTTCGGAAAATGGGAATTTATGAGGATGACAGAAAAGATATGGAAATTACAATCAGAAATGCAAAATTAGAAGAAGCATCTGTGCTGGCTCAGATTGAGGCTGAGTGTTTTCCAAAGGCAGAGGCAGCTTCGGCAGAGGAAATTCAAAAGCGTATGAATACATTTTTAGAATGCTTTTTCGTGGCAGAAGTGGAGGGAGAAATTGCCGGTTTTATTAACGGGGCAGTGACAGACCAGCCTTCTTTACCGGATGAGCTTTATCATAATGCTGCATTGCATAAGCCTGAGGGGGCTTACCAAACAGTGTTTGGATTAGACGTAAGAGAAGCATACAGAAATCAGGGAATTGCAGGAAAGCTACTGGATTTCCTCTCTGATACGGCAAAAGAAAGAGGAAAAAAAGGTGTGATTTTAACCTGTAAAGAACATTTATTGAAGTTTTACGGAAGCCATGGTTTTGAAAATTTCGGCGTGGCAGACTCCACACATGGAGGAGCTTGCTGGTATGATATGAGGAAGATGTTTTAGAAAAAAACTGCTGTAAGAGATGCGTAAGGATATTGGCATTTCTCACAGCAGTTTTTATTTATAAACAATGCGGGCAATGATATGTGATGATGAAAAAAGCACTTGTGCGGAATTAGAAGAAATGATAAAGAATTATGGGAAATAATGGTGTATAGGTTGGAAAATACATTAGATTTGCGTTATAATAAATATATTCAATATTTAAAATAGGGGGGAACTATGCACAAGAAAAAAATTAACAGAAAATATCTTTTTACAGTAATGTTTTTAATGTTATCTTCCGGTCTTTTCTGTGGTTGTTCTTCAAAAAAGAAAGAGTTTGTATGGTACATATCCGAGCCGGAGTCTTATGGTATAGAAAATGCGGTAGCGTATGAGGAAATCGAAGCAGAACGCTTTCAGTTATTTAATGAACGTTTAGAAGAATTAAAGATACCTGCAAAGGTAGTTTTTAAATATATGCCGGATAAATATGAGGCAAAACAGGAGGATTTTGAAAGAGGGAATTTGTATGAAAGCGAATTTCTATTTCAAACAAAAATGATAGAAAATCTGTTGGAAAAAGATGCAGATGCAGACATAGCTGGTTTTTCTTCGTTAGAATATGAAAAGTTTTTAGCGTTGGACGAATATTTAAAAGAGGAAGAAAATAAAAAAGTTTTAAATGCAATTCCTGAAACAGTTTGGAAAGCAAATACAATCAACCAAAAGACATATCAAATACCAAGAGGGAATGTTTCTATATTTCAATTAACATACGTGTTTTATAAGCCATTTTTAGAAAAATACCAAATAAATTTGGATGAAACGGGAATTGAGAATATGACTCCGGAAGATGTTATCCGATTTTTAAAGCCATATTTTGAAGAAGAACAGCTTTTGGATGGTAAATATTATCTGACATCAGCAACCGATTTACAATATGGAGCGTATTTACAGAAACGTTATATCCCCGTGATTAAAAATTCCAGAGACTGTAATTTAGCTGTTGATGTACAGGAAAAGAAGATTGTTAGCTTGTTAGATACTCCGGAAATGAAAAAAATGTTGGAAATCAATGATTTAATTTATAAAGAAAATTTGGATGCACATATAGAACGGCAATATCAGAATGGAATTCCAGTATTCCGAATGACATCCATACCAACTATAAAAGAATTGACAGGGGAAACGGAAAAGGAATGGGTGGAGCTGCCATTAGGAGACAGAACCGTGGAAAGCTCTTTCGGGAATGGAGTCTTAAAAGACAGTGACGAAAAAGAATTGGCAGTTCGTGTGTTGGCAGCATCTATGTATGATGAGGAGCTTACCAACATTATGATTTACGGAGTTTTGGATAAAGAATATCAGCTAACAGACGGACATGCAATTTATCAAGAGGAACAGACAGCCTTATCTTCTATGGGTAGTTTCAAACACATTGGAAATAACAGAATAGCATATCCAAATCAGTTGGAGGTAAAAGAAAAAGCACAAATAACTGAGCAACTATTAGAAGAAACAACAATTCAGGAATATGGTAATTTTACTCCTGTGTTAGATGAAAATCTTTCCAAGAAGATTGCGGAAATTGCCGAGATTTATAACGACATGGAAAGTAAAACAGAATTTGAAGAGATACCTGACTTTGAGGTGTTTATACAGGAGCAGGAGCAGAAATTAAGGGAAGCAGGGGTAACAGAAGTGATTTCAGAACTCCAGAAACAATTAGATAGTTGGAAGGAGTGAAAGGATGCAGTTGGAAATAAAAAATATTGGAAAATGTTATGGAGAAAAAGAAGCATTAAAGGAATTAACTTTGCGGCTTTCGCCGGGGATATATGGACTTTTAGGACCAAACGGAGCTGGAAAAAGTACGCTTATGAAACTAATTTGTATGTTGATAGAGCCTACAACAGGAACAATATTATTTGATGGAAAAGACATCCGAACAGAAAGAAAAAATTTTTTAAAACGATTGGGGTATATGCCCCAGCAACATTGTTTGTATCCGGAGTTTAGGGTAGAGGAATATTTACATTACATAGGAACACTAAAGGGAATGAACAAGAAAAGTGTGGAACAAAGTTCAGAAGAATTACTGAAAAAGGTACGCCTTTTGGATGTCAGAACGCAGAAAATCCGCACTTTATCGGGTGGAATGCAGCAGAGACTTATGTTTGCTCAGGCATTACTGGATAATCCTAAAGTATTGATTTTAGATGAACCAACCGCAGGACTTGACCCTGAAAAGAGAATTGAAATGAGAAACTTGATTGCGGAATATGCCAAGGATAAAATTATTATAATCGCTACCCACGTAGTAAGTGATGTGGAATTGATTGCCGATAAAATTTTGCTTTTAAAGAAAGGGGAACTTTTAGCAAAAAGCAGTGTTTTGGAGCTTACAAAAAGTCTGTATGGCAAGGTTTGCGAATTGGAAGTGGAAGAAGAATTGGAAATCTTGGAGAAGCAATACCGGATTAGCAGTGTGTATCGGCGGGAAGGAAAAATTTATGCCAAAGTTTTACTAAAAACAGGAGAGAAATTACCGGAAAAAGCAGCAAAAGTATATCCTGATTTGGAAGATGTATATCTGTACTATTTTCGTGGCAGTGAAGAGTAAAGGAAAAAAGATGTTAAAATTGATTTTATATGAATGGAAAAAGCTGTGGAAAAATGCTTCTGTTTTAAAAATCTTATTGCTGTTTTGGGTTCTTTCCGGTGTGATATTTCAGGGAGAATTAAATCAGGATAAAGAAGCACATCAGACCTATTTGGAATTTCATAAAGCCACAGATAATATGACTGAAAAAGAAGCGGAAAATTGGCTGCTGGAACAGCAGGAAAAGGGAAATACCGGCTATGGGGAGTATAAGGCGCTTCTGTATTTGGAAGACGAGATATCGGCAATAAAGGACTATGATACATATCGAGAGTCTATTCAAAACAGGTATCAGCAAAGTCAAAATATTTCTGTTTTTGCAAAAGATGAGAAAGAAAATCAGTATATGGAGCGGATAGCAAAGAAATATAAGGAGCTTGAAGTTAAAGCTCCGATGAAGCGACAGCCATATCAGGGACTTCTGAAGGTTCTGGATTTTTATGTACAGTATATTTTGGCGATTGTTTTGTTAATTTATCTTGTAAGTGTTGTATTTATACAGGAGCAGAGAAATGGGAAAGCGGATTTTGTCCGTACAATGCTTAAAGGTAAAAATCCTTTGTTTTGTGCCAAAGCATGCACGGTGTACGGAACTTTACTGATTTATCTGTTTGGCACATTTTTCATTCATCTGGCATTAGCTTTCGGAACATACGGAATGATTTCAATGGATGCGGCAATTCAAAGTGTGCCGGGCTTTTATGCTGTTCCGTATGCGTGGAGTATAGGGATGTATATAATAGCCTATGGAGCTATGCAGGGATTGGCAGCTTTCCTTCTTGCTGCGATTGCTGTCTTTTTGGCAAGGTGGTCTGTATCGGAAGTAAAAACAGCATTCGGTATTATGCTTGTTATGGGAGGGAGCTTGTTTTGCCAAAATACAATGACCGGAGAAGGATTTGAGGCGATTTTTAGGATATGGAATATATGGGGGGCATTTACAGGTAAATCCATAATCAGAAATTATGAAATTCTCAGATTTGAAAATATTCTTGTGGAACAGAGCTTGGGAATACCGCTTTGTATTATCGTGGCAGTTTTCTTTTTGATAATAGGTGGAATTCATTGTCCGAAAGAGAGAGAAAAGAAATATTACCGAAAAGAAAAAAGAAAAAGATATCCACATGGATTATTTTATTATGAAATGAAAAAGCTGTGGATTTATCAAGGAGGGATAATTTTATTTGCTGCATGTATGTGTATACAAGCAATGACTGTTTACCGGTATAAAACCTATGTGGGCACAGATGAGTTTTATTATCAGAAATATATCGATGAATTTGGAAATAGAATTACAGCCGAAACAGATGAAAAAATCGCAGCAGAAAAAATGCGTTTGGAGCACTTGGAAGAAGAATTGTCTCAAACGGAGGATTTTGTGAAAAGCTATAAGTTTACACAGGACTTGGAATGTGTAGGAGGATTTCAGAAATATGTAGAACGGACAGAAAATCTGCTGGCTGAGAACAAGAAACCGATTTTGTTGAAAGACAAGCAGTATGAATTGCTGTTTGGAAATACCGAAGTATCTCAAATGATGGTTATTTTGCTGTGCGTTTCTTTTGCCTTTTTAATTCCGTCTGTGTATCAGAAGGAAAAGGAAACCGGAATGGAGGTGTTACAGAATACATCTCGATTTGGCAGGGGAAAATTATGGCGTTTAAAAATTGAAACCGTACTTTTATATTGTATTCCTTTTGTACTTTTTAGCGGAGCAATGGTATTTGTGAAGGAAAAGAAAACGTATGATTTGGAATGGATGTCTCCCATAGGATGTTTGTCGCAATACTGGGAGCAGGATACATCAATTCCTGTATGGACTGCTTTTGTGGTAGGGATTATTCTCCAATGTATTGTAACGGCAGTTGTTGTTATATTTTTGTCTGCCTGTGCAAAAAGGGTAAGAAATCAGCACATGCTGACAGGTATGATATTAGGTGTATTGGCAGTACCTGTTATCTTGTCCTCGTATGTGCCTGTCAGAGCACTTAATTGGGCACACCATCTGTTTTTTGTCTTTACAGCAGATTTAAAAATAGTGGTAGTTATCTGTTTTATTTTAGGAACAGTCGTTTTTCTGATGACACGAAGGGAGCGAAAAATATGAAGAAGTTAAAAATTATTCCATTTTTCTTTCTGGCGGTCTTACTGCTTCTTACAGCATGCAGCAGTAAACAAGAAACAGGAGAGGACAGATTTCAAGATGAAAGAGAATATTTAATTATGGCAAATCTGACGGAGTCTGATAAAGGGATATATGGAGTTGAATGGGGAGAAGAATATAGCCCAATCTTTTTTGTAGATAAAACAACTGGTAAAAAAACAATATTGTGCCAGAAGGTTAATTGCAAACATAATTCTGAAGAATGTCCGGCAGTCGAGAACGGAATTGTAGGATGTCTGGCATATTCAAACGGTACTTTATATTTCATGGTTCAAAAACTTGAGAAGGAAGAATTGGAGCTTCAACTATATTCTATGAAAGAAGACGGCAGTAAAAAGAAAAAATTACATACTTTTAAAAATGTTCGGATTTTTCCTAATCAGGCGGGTTTGTATAAAGGGAAGATTGTGATATCTGCTCAAACACAAAAAGAACTGGAAGACGGAAGCGGGTTGACTACGGCAGAGCCGTCGATTGTAATGTATGATTTAAAAACAAAAAAGGAAACGGTTTTGCTCAACGGAGCTGAAAACGAAGGAAAGTATACTGTGCCATGCGGAGGAAGCGAAAACGGAATATATCTTGTGCAGATACCATGGGAAGATACAGAACAGGAGCAGGAATGTGAGTATTTAAGATACGATTTTGAAACAGGAAAGTTAAGTGAAGTATATAAAACAACCATATCCAATATGCAGATAATTAAAAATGATATACTTTATTTGCAATCAGAAGGAAAACAGCAGTTGGAGAAGTATAATATAAAAACACAGGAAAAAAAGATTGTATTGGAATGGCAGGATGATGCAGATGAAATCTGGGCAAGAGAAGACTATATAGAATTTCGGAAAAATACAGAGGAAGGAGAGGAAAAAAAGGTATATTGTAATTGGTATGATTTTGAAGAAGAAAAATATCTATTTGATGAATATCAGGACTTGAATAAAATTAAGGTAGAAGATAAAACAGAAAACGGATATTGGATTTATAAAGAAGGAGAACCTTATTTTTATCATTTGGAAGATAAAAGCTGGCAGAAAATTGAAGAAATAAAATAAATGTCGGGAATATGGGAATAAACCATATTCCCGATATTTATTATAGAGTTAAAAGCGTCGGCTCTGTCATTTTAATGTGATTTTCCAAAGAGGTTCTGTCAATGAGCGCCGGCACTACACCGGTTCTGGAAATACAAAAGCCGGCTGCATGAGTTGCGATTTTCACTGCATTCAAAAGAGGATAACCTTCTGTTAAATAGGAAGCAAGAGCAGCAATAAAAGCATCTGCGCCTCCCGTAGAGTCAATGGAAGGAAAATCAGCAGCAGGAAAATAACCGGAAAAATCTGCTGTTTTTACGTAAGAACCCTGATGACCTAAGGTGATAATAATCACAGGACAGCCTTGTCGGTAAAAATAATCAGCTTGCTTTTCTACTGTGTTTTCAAAAGGACATAAAAGTGCGGCTTCCCGTTTATTGGGAACGAAAATATCTGCATTTACCAAAAGTTCAGTTGGCAGCGCCTTTAGAGTGGCGGGCTTTACAATGTTTTTGGCGTGATGGAAATGGGCTGTTTTGGCAGCCTGTATGCAGGTATTCATAGGGATTTCCGTGGAAATCAAACAATAACCGCAGCCGTCAAATAAATGTTCTCTTGATAAGATGTCCTCAGGAGACAGGGTTTCATTAGCGCCGGGCAGAACAGTAATACAGCTTTCCGCATCTTTTTGTACGTGAATATATGCCTTTCCGGTGGCAGAGGCAGAGCTTCTTCGTATTCCGTGAGTCAGCACATGCTCTTTCTTTAACGTATCATAAATAACGGTGGAGTCATAATCATTTCCGATTTTTCCGATTAAAATCACTTCACGTCCAAGGCGGGCAGCGCCAATGGCCTGGTTTGCTCCTTTTCCCCCAAGGGAAACACAGGAGGCCGTAGTAACGGTGGTACTGCCGGAGCTAGGGAGCTCGTCTACGGTCAGTGTAATATCCGTATTGATGCTTCCTACGGAAATCACTTTTTTATAGCGGCAGGAAGGCGGCGCATTTAAGCTTTCTTCATGGTCCAAAGTGAGATTATCAGAAGTAAAGAGCGTAAATTCAGGTTCATTTAAGTTTTCGCAGGCTGCAATTAAATGATAGCAGATTTTTTCTCCGAAAGCCTCGTAGGGGATTTGGAGAGAGGAAATTCTGGGAAAACAGATGGCGTCTCCCGCATCCTCCCGAAGACTTATAAGGGATAAGTCGGAAGGAATATGATAATGAAAGCTCTTTACTTTTTCATACAGAGAAAGAGCAGCCTCAAAGTGGGTGCTGACAATTCCTGTAAAGCCCTGCAAGGAAATCTGGGTATAAAAGTCAGGGTCGGTAACGAAAAGCTTCATATCCTCTGAGTAGGGGATTTCATTGTCAAAAAGACATTTCTTAAATCCTTCAAATACCATTTTGGAGCGAAAGCTTCCGGGCTTTGTCAGACATGCAATATGAGTATGGCGATAATCTAAAAGCTTTTGGGCAGCAAGATAGCCCATCTGCATAAAATCCAGACAGTGAGAGGCCTCCGGAAGGGAGGAGTTAATGTAGGAAACAGCAATATCCTGCTCCTGAAAATAATGTTCGTATTGAATACTATTTTCACTGACAGGCTCCCAGATAACACCGTCCACATGATGTCTGCACAGTGCGGTAATGTGTTTTAATTCCTTTTCTTCAGAGTCCATACTGTCGCAAAGAAGAACATTATAGCCATGCTTTTGTGCCATATCCATAATGCCCTTTAGCATCAGGTTCAGCAAAGTGCTGTGTCTTAAAAGAACGCCGATGACAAAGGTCTTTGCATTGGAAATATTTTTGGCTGTGCCATAAGGCGTATAGTTATATTCTTTTACAATTTTTAGTACACGATTGCGGGTTTCGATATTTATATTATCTGCTTTGTTGTTTACAATTTTTGAAACGGTTGAAATAGAAACGCCTGCCAATTTGGCAATTTCTTTGATAGTCATAAGATGACGTCACCTCACTTGTGTTTAATCTTATAAAGTATTATTCACTATCTGGAATTATTTGTCAATAAAGCTTCTGTACCTTTTTTGTTGCCGTAAAAAAGAGAAAGGGGTATAATCAAAAAAGCAGTAAATTCTGACAAATGAGGTGGAAAAATGAAAGAATTTGTTTGTAAAAGAAAAAAGGTATTTTTTCTTATAGGAATATATCTGTTGTTTCTTTTATTTGTGTCTCAGGACGCTTGGCTTTATGATACAACCATTGCCAAAATTACAAAGGTACAGACAGAAAAGACAGGAGAAAAAGAAGGGGCAAGAGGCGAGACAGAAGCTTATTACCGACAGACCATGCAGGGGATTTTACTGAACGGAAAATGGAAGGGAAGTAAGATTACACTGAAAAATGAATATACCTATTCTGGTGTAACCAGTCAGAAATACCACAGAGGGGATAAGGTATTTATTCATGCCAGTGAAAACGGAGAGAAGCTGTCAGGAAAAATAAAAGGATTAAAAAGAGATACTTATCTGGCGGCAGTAGGAGGAATGTTGCTTCTTTTGCTCATTCTGATTACAAAGCAACAGGGGATTTTTACTATAAGCACCATGATTTTTAACACGGCAGTCTATGCAGTGGGCTTTCACTTTTACCTAAAAGGCGGAAATATGATTAAAATCTGTAATATCATGGTTTTGTGCTTTACCTTTGGAACAATTTTTCTTCTGAATGGATTTCACAAGCGAACCGTAGCCGCAGTCTGTTCAACTCTTTGTGTATTTGCGGTGATTATGGCAATGTTCCATTTTGTAATGTATTGGTACGGAGACGTAGATTATTCCTCTATGGAATATCTGGGAAGCGTGGATAATCCCGCTGAGATGTTTGAGGCAGAGGTTATGCTGGCAGGTCTTGGAGCAATTATGGACGTGGCGGTAACCATAGCAGCCGCAACAGGGGAGCTTATTCGGAAAAAGCCGGATATTAAATTTTTGCCATTGTTTCGCTCCGGCAGAGAAATCGGATATGACATTATGGGAACGATGCTCAGTGTATTGCTGTTCACTTTTGGAAGTGGATTAATTCCCGGATTTCTCATTCGAATGAACAATGATATTTCTTTTTTGTCTAATATACGATATCACATTCCTTTTGAAATCTGCCGTTTTCTGATTGAAAGCATTGGGATTGTGCTGGCAATTCCGATTTCTATTTTTGTATCTGCAGTTTTGTTAAAGGTACAGGTTAGGAGGAAAAAATGACAGGAATACTTGTATTGATATTATTTCTTCTCATGGTGGCAGTGGGAGGAGAAAGAGGTGCAATCGCTGTTTTAGTCCTTTGCGGAAACATCCTTATTCTGGCAGGAACGATTATTCTGTTAGCAAAGGGATATCCCGTGTTTCTCGTTGTTTTTCTGGCAGCGGTAATGATTGGTTACATAACTTTGATAAAGCAAAATGGAAAAAATCTGAAAACTATTGCGGCATTTGCGTCTGTAACAGGAATTATGTTTGTACTGAGTCTTTTGATTTATTTGGTGGTATGGAAAGCACAGGGCGGAGGCTTGAATGAAATACAATCCATGCAGGAGGATATTATGTACTTTTATGAGTCCGATATCCATATCAGTATGTTACGGATTGCAGTGTCGGTAACCATATTAAGCGCTTTGGGAGCGGCAATCGATACGGCATTATCGGTGACCTCTGCGGTTTATGAGGTGAAGCAGCATCGTCCGGAGCTATGCCAAAAAGAATTGTTTGCATCCGGTATGCAGGTGGGAAAAGAGATTATCGGAACTACGGTAAATACCCTGCTCTTTGTGTATTTAGGTGACTCTATGCTGCTGTTTGCTTATTTGAGGAAGGGCGGCTATACCATAGAAACCATTGTAAATTCTCAATTTCTGTTTCAAGAATTATCTGTGATGCTTTTTGGGGCAGTTGCCTGTGTACTGATTGTTCCGTTTGCTGCGTATTGCATAGCTTATGTCCTTTCAAATGAAAGTGGATTAAAAAAATCTAAATTTCTTCATAAGAATTGACAAAAATAGTAAACTTATGCCATTATATAATCTGGAATAGGTTGAAATGAAAAAGAAGGTAAAAAAATGAGCGAACGATTACTGGAATTAAAGAATATTAAAAAAGGATTTGGAGAAACCGATGTTTTAAACGGAATTACCTTGTCCATTGAAAAGGGAGAATTTATCACCTTTTTAGGGGCATCGGGATGCGGAAAGACTACAACCTTGCGTATTATTGCAGGTCTGGAAGCGCCGGACAGCGGAACGGTATTTTTAGACGGAAAGGATGTAACGGCTGTTCCTCCCAATCAAAGGGACGTGAATACGGTTTTTCAAAATTATGCGCTGTTTCCTCACTTAAATGTAGAGGGAAATGTGGGATACGGATTGAAGATTAAGCGAGTACCCAAGGCAGAAATTAAGAAAAAAGTGGCAGAAATCTTAGAATTGGTACAGCTGACAGGATATGAAAAGCGTATGCCTTCTGAGCTTTCAGGCGGGCAAAAGCAGAGGGTTGCCATTGCAAGAGCGCTGGTAAACAGCCCCAAGCTTTTGCTTTTGGATGAGCCCTTGGGTGCGCTGGATTTGAAGCTTCGCCGTACCATGCAGCTTGAGTTGAAACGATTACAGAAAAAGCTGGGTATCACCTTTTTATACATTACCCATGATCAGGAAGAAGCCATCAATATGTCCGACCGAATTGTGGTTATGAAAGACGGCAGATTTGAGCAAATTGGAACGCCGGATGAAATTTACAATCATCCGAAAACCAGTTATGTGGCAGATTTTGTAGGAAATGCCAATGTGATTTCCGGCGTGGTGCAGAAGGTAGCAGATACAGAAGCGCAGGTACTGATAGAAAATCAGATGATGTATGCAGAACCCATTGACGGAATTTGTGAGGGTATGCAGGTAAATCTGGCAGTACGAAGAGAAAATTTAAAGGTTTGCACAGAATGTAAAGAAGGTCTGGATGCTGTTTTAGAAGACAAATCCTTTACAGCAGGGCAGCTTCATCTCACATTGAAACTGAAATCCGGAAAGACCTTGGTGTCCTGTCGATATGGTATGGATGCGGACTTAAAAGCAGGGGATAAGGTCTGCGTGGGTTGGAAGCCAGAGCATGCGGTATTTGTGGATTTAGAGTAGGAGGCGGGAAGATGAAAAAGAAAAAATCAGGTTTGTTTCTTACTGTTCTTCCTCTTTATCTTTTTACCTTATGCTTTGTAGTAGGACCACTCCTTTACATGGTGGCACTGAGCTTTGCTACCAATGGAAGCGGTTCTTCCACAATATGGAGTTTTACGCTGGAAAATTATAAAAAGATTGCAGAGCCTGTATATTTAAAAAGTTTTGTGCAGTCTTTCCAGCTTGCCATTACCAGTACCCTGTTGATTGTACTTATGGGGTATCCTTTCGGGTATTTTATGGCGAAGCTTTCTGCTAAATGGAAAAAGCGTATGATGCTTTTGATTATGGTGCCCTTTTGGACAAGCTCTTTAATCCGCATGTATGGCTGGATTTTAATTTTGCAGGCTAAAGGCGTTTTAAACGGTTTTTTAATGAAGCTGGGGCTTATTGAAGAACCGCTGAAAATCCTGTATTCTTATCCTGCGGTGGTTATTGGAATGGTCTATGCTCTCTTGCCTTTTATGGTGCTGGCGGTGTATTCCAGTGTGGAAAAGATGGACTGGTCTTATGTGGAGGCGGCAAGAGATTTAGGCGCAAACGCCGTAAAAGCGTTTTTTACCGTTACCTTTAAGCTTACCTTGCCGGGGCTTTTGACAGGTGTTATTCTCACCTTTATTCCTTCTATGGGACTGTTTTTTATTGCAGATATTTTAGGAGGAAATAAGATTGTACTGGTGGGAAGTGTGATTCAGGACCAGCTTACCAGAGGAAGCAACTGGCCTTTTGCGGCAGCCCTTGCAGTGGTTCTGATGCTGCTGACATCTCTGATGATGTTTGTATATAGAAAGGTTACTCATGTAAAGGATTTGGAGGGATTATTTTGAAAAAGAAATGGAAATGGTCAAATTTATATTTGGCAATTATGATTTTACTGATGTATTTTCCCCTTGTTATGGTAGTGATTTTTTCCTTTAATGAGTCCAGACTTTCCGCTAATTTTACAGGCTTTTCGCTCAAATGGTATGAGACCTTAGCCAATGACAGAGATTTAAAGGAAGCGCTTTTTAACAGCATTTTGCTTGGGGTTTTAAGCTGCGGAATTTCTGCGATAATCGGAACCTTAGGGGCTGTGGGAATGGCAAGAGTGAAATACAAAACAAAGGGAATGATGGAATATCTTTCTACAATTCCCATTATGATACCGGAAATTATTCTAGGAATGGTTTTTCTTGTGTTCTTTTCCATGTTAAATCTGCCCTTTGGTATGACAACACTGGTAATTGCACATACTACCTTTTGTATTCCCTATATTTTTATGATGGTAAAGGCACGCTTAGTGGGAATTGATAAATCCCTTGAGGAAGCAGCAAGAGACTTAGGGGCGGGACCGATAAGAACCTTTTTTGACATTACCATGCCTCTTATTGCACCGGCTGTTTTATCCGGAAGCTTACTGGCGTTTGCCATGTCCTTTGATGATGTGGTCATCAGTATTTTTGTAAACGGTCCAAGGCTGAATACTCTGCCGGTAAAGGTGTATGCACAGCTAAAAACAGGGGTAACACCGGAAATTAACGCTCTTTGTACCATTATTTTAGTAGTAATTACAGCAGTTTTGCTTCTTTCCTCATTTTTGAGTAAGAGAGCAGAAAAGAAATATTAATATTTAGAAAGTGAGATGTGAAAATGAAGAAAAAAATAGTTTCTATGATTTTATGTGCGGCGTTGGCAGGAAGTATGCTGACAGGCTGCGGAGAGAAGAAAGAAGAAGACAATAAAGAGCTGGTGCTTTATACATGGGAAGGCTTGTTTCCTCAGGAGGTTTTGACAGATTTTGAAGATGAAACAGGCATTCGTATTATCAGCTCAAACTTTGACTCTAACGAAACCATGTTTGAGAAGGTACAGCAGTCTGACGGAAAAGATTACGACCTTGTAATCGGTGACGATTATATTATTGAGCAGATTGTAAATAATGGACTGGCAAAAGAACTGGATAAGGAAAAGCTGAAAAATTATGATAACATCAATCCATTGTATCAGAGCCAGTTTTACGACCCGGAAAATAAATATACCATACCGCACGGAGCAGGCATTCCTTTAATCGTATATGATCCGGAGCAGGTAGATTTCGAAATTCAGGGATATGAAGACTTATGGAACCCGGCGCTGGAAGATAAAATTGCAACCATTGCCAGCTATCGTGCCGTAGAGGGTATGGTGCTTCTCACTATGGGAAAAAGCATGAATGAACAAGACCCTGCGGTGATTAAAGAAGCAGGAGAAAAGTTAAAAGAATTAGCGCCGAATATTCGTATGATACAGGATACCAATACACAGAATGCTCTGTTAAACGGAGAAGCTTCCGTAGGCATTTTATATACCTCACAGGTCATTGCAGCTTTGGCAGAAAATCCTGATTTGAAGGTTGTTTATCCAAAAGAGGGCTTGGGCTTTGGAATTATGAACTTCTTTATTCCGAAAAATGCGCCGGATACAGAAGAAGCTTACGCATTTTTAGATTACATTTTAGAGCCTGAGGTAGCCGCAAAATGCTTTGATTTCGTAGGATATTACTGTACAAATAAAGCGGCAGATGAATTGGTAAATCCAGATTTAGTTGTTCCGGACTCTGTAACAAAAGGCGAAATTATTCAGAATGTAAGTGCAGAGGCAGAAGAAGTATACAATCAGAACTGGACAGAATTTAAAGCAGCCTGCGACTAAGCTTTCGGAGGTACATAAAGTTGGAAGAATGTAGAAAAGAGGGTGCTTTGGCATCCTCTTTGCCGTCTTATGCCTATTCTCCGTGGAAGGCGGGACGAAGCAAAGAGGAGCAAAGAGAATTTACGGAAATAGAAGAAATAGAGATACCTGAAGGGATTGAAATTCTGGGAAAATATACTTTTTATGGGTGCAGAAATTTAAAAACCTTAAAGCTTTTTGACGATGTAAGGGAAATCGGAGGAGGCTCTTTTACAGGCTGTTCTTCCCTTAGAAATTTGGTTATATTTTTAAAAGAAGACGGTGTTTCCTGTATCAAAGACGTTGTCAGCGAAACCTTTCATGAGATGTATGTAAGTATTATTATTCTTAATACAGAGCAAAAAGCAGAGCTGATTTTTCCCGAATATTATGAAGAAGGCGTGGAAAATACGCCTGCCAGAATTTTAGAAACCCATTTTCACGGATGTGGCTACAAATATCGTCAATGCTTTACAGACAAAAAAGTAGATTATAAGCGATACGACAGTTTATTTTCCACAGCTTTGGTGTATGAAAAAAAAGAAATTTTAATTCCAATGGCAGTAGGCAGGCTTTTATATCCCTATCAGCTTGCCAAAGAAGCGGAGAAAAGCTATGAAGCTTATGTGAGAAAAAATCTGGAAAAGTGTGCACGTTTTTATCTGGAAAAATCCAACTGGCATGAAGTATATGACTATTTCGACAGAGGAAATTTCTGGAGCAGGGAAGCTTTAGAGAGCATCATAGAGGCAGCTTCCCGGAAGAAAGCTGTGGATATTGTGGGGTATCTCATGGAAGAAAAAAGAAAGAAATTTGCAGGAAAGGAGAAAAAATTTGAGCTATGAAAAAGAGAAACGCATAGAAGAAATCAATCTGAAAATTCTGGTATCAGCCAGAAATGAGCTGTATCTTCATCTGCGGTTTTTAGACGTTGCTTTGTCCACCCTGCACTATCAAATGGATGCAGGAACAGACACCATAGGAACGGACGGAATTGGACTTTATTACCATCCTGCTTATCTGGGCGGATTGTATCGGGAAGGCCGCAGAGAAGTAAACCGTGCTTATCTTCACATAATCCTGCACTGTATTTTCGGACATTTGTGGAAGAAAACAGAGCAACGAAAAAAACGTGCCTGTGAACAACTGGACAGAGAAATTGTAGACATACTTTGGAATACAGCCTGTGATATTGCAGTGGAGTCTGTCATAGACGGTCTGCCTTTTCATTGTGTAAAAAAACCTATGAGCAGAGAGAAAAAGAATTTATATGCGTGGTTAAAAAAGAGAAGAAATGTGCTTCATGCAGAAGGGATTTTTCAGGAGCTGACAGAGCAAAAGCCGGACTTAGAAACTGCAAAAAAATGGGAAAAGGAGTTTCACACAGACAATCACGGGCTATGGGAAAGAAGGGGCAAAAACCAGCCTCCCAATGAAAGACCAAAGGAGAATTGGGAAGATATTCGTGATAAAATGGAAACAGAAATGGAAATCTTCGGACAGGATTTGTCAGAGGGTTCTCCGGGATTTTTAGAGCAAATTAAAGTAGAAAACAGGGAAACTTTTGATTATAGAAATTTTTTGAAAAAATTTGCCGTGGTAAAGGAAGAAGCGCATTTAGATCCGGATGCCTTTGACTATGTATTTTATAGTTATGGTTTGTCTGTCTATGGAAATATGCCTTTAATTGAACCTCAGGAGACAAGAGAGGTGAAGAAAATAGAAGAATTTGCCATTGCCATTGATACCTCTATGTCCTGTTCCGGAGAGGCAGTGAAGCGATTTTTACAGGAAACTTACGGAATATTAAAGGAAGAAGAAAGCTTTTTCAGGAAGATTAACATTCACATTCTTCAGTGTGACGAAAGAATTCAAAAAGATGAGAAAATCACTTCAAAGGAAGAATTGGAAAACTACATGGAAAATCTGGAGCTGGCAGGACAGGGAGGTACGGATTTTCGCCCTGTTTTTTCTTACATTCAGAAATTGCAGGAGAAAAAAGAGCTTACAGGCCTAAAAGGGCTTTTATATTTTACAGACGGACAGGGGACTTTTCCTAATAAAATGCCGCCTTATGATACAGCTTTTATTCTTATGCAAAAGGATTATCAGGAGGTAGAAGTACCCCCGTGGGCAATGAAAATTTATATACAGGAGGATGGAGCAGAATATGAATATTAAACGTGCAAAGCAGGAAATCAAAGATACCATAGAAGCATATTTGTTAAAGGACGAACGGGGAGAATACTGTATTCCTTCTGTCAGACAAAGACCTGTGCTTTTAATCGGACCGCCGGGCATCGGGAAAACACAGATTATGGAGCAGATTGCCAGAGAAAGTGAGATTAATCTGGTGTCCTATACCATTACCCATCATACAAGGCAAAGCGCCATGGGACTGCCCTTTATTCGAGAAAAAGAATACGGGGGAGAAAACCGTTCGGTAACAGAATACACCATGAGTGAAATTATTTCTGCGGTGTATGATAAGATAAAGGAGACAGGAATAGAGGAAGGTATTTTATTCATTGATGAAATTAACTGTGTATCAGAGACCTTAGCCCCTGCCATGCTGCAATTTTTGCAGTGCAAGACTTTTGGAAATCAGCAAGTGCCAAAGGGCTGGGTGATTGTAACAGCAGGAAATCCTCCGGAATACAATAAGTCTGTTCGTGAATTTGATGTGGTAACCTTAGACAGAATAAAAAAGATAGAGGTACAGGAGAATTTCCAAGTATGGAAGGAATATGCTTATGAAGCAGGTATTCATCCGGCAGTCATTTCTTATCTGGATATCCGTAAGGAGAATTTTTACCGCATGGAAACCAATGTAGACGGCAGAATGTTTGCCACTGCCAGAGGATGGGAGGATTTATCCGAGCTTTTATATGTGTATGAAAAACTGGGAAAAACCGTGGACAGAGAAGTGATTATACAGTATATCCAGCACTGGAAAATCGCCAAAGATTTTGCAAATTATCTGGAGCTGTTTGAAAAATATCAGACAGATTATCAGATTGATGCCGTTCTTGCAGGAACTTTCGCAAGCTTTGCAATCGAAAAGCTTCGTGCAGCGGCTTTTGATGAACGGTTCAGTGTGGTGGGGCTTCTCATTGGAAAGTTAAACGAGAAATTCCGAAATTATCACGATAACGAAGTATATATGGAAAAGCTGTTTGAAATGCTGAAAAGCTGGAAGGAAGCGCTTTTGGACGAGCGGAAAGCTTCTGTTTCTATGGGAGATATTCTGGATATGGAAAATCAGGAGCTGGAGGAGAAAAAGGCTGCCGAACAGCTTACAAAGGATGAGGAATATATTTGGTTAAGAGCTCTTGAGCGTTTCAGAGCGTATAAGGAGACGGCAGATACGCTGGACATTGTAGGAGAGAGCAAAGAAGTCATTTTTGATGGGGTAAAAGAAAGATTTCAGGAAGAAAAGGAAAAACGAGAAAAGGACATTGAAGCTCTCCGCAATAATCTTCAAAATGCATTTGACTTTCTGGAGGCGGCTTTTGCAGACGGACAGGAAATGGTTATCTTTGTGACAGAGCTGAATACCAGTCCGTACAGCTTAGAATTTATCAGCGAACATGGTTGTGACAGCTATTATAAATATAATAAAAAGCTGCTGTTCCATGAAGAATATATGGAAATTTTAGATGAATTAAACGAGATTGAGCAGGAATTATAAAGAAGAAAGACTGCATTTTACAAATATCTGTAAAATGTGGTCTTTTTTCTGTCTTTTATACAACTTCTCTTGAGGAAAGAGATAAAATGAACTATAATTTAGACAAAGAAAATATGCAATGTGCAGGCTTCTTTATTAAGTAAATGAAGTGGAGGCGTAAAAGATGATAGTAATCTGGAGTATAATTGCCTTATGCGGTATTTGTTCCCTGATTTTATTGTCAGGACGAGGCAGTATTTTAATTGCCGGTTATAACACCATGTCAAAAGAAGACCAGGAGCAATATGATGAGAAAAAACTTTGCCGTATTACAGGAACAGGTATGCTAATCATTACCTTGCTTACGGCAATTATGGAAGTTTTTGGTGAAAAGATACCGGATTGGTTTTGGATAGTTTACGCTGTTTTGGTTGTCCTTATTGCAGTCGGGATTATGATTTTGAGCAATACAATCTGTAAGATAAAAGAAAATACAGGAAGCAGAAAGAGAAGCTATAATAAAGCAGTGATTTGCATTATAGCAGTGTCCATTGTGTTTTCCGGCTTGATTATGGGAATTGTTTTCAGTAAAGGCAAGATTGAAATTGCTGTATCGGCAAACAGACTTGAAATTCAAGGGTATTGGTGGAGCGATTACGAGATAAAAACAGAAGAGGTTGAGGAAATAGAACTTACAGAGAACTTTCAGGCAGGGACAAGAACCAATGGATTTTCCGGTGCAACTTTGCTGCAAGGGGAATTTGAAAATGAAGAACAGGGAAAATATATTTTGTATGCGTATAAAGACTGTAAAGCCTACATAATCCTGCACACAAAAAAAGGAGATGTGGTAATAAACGAAAAAACAGAAAAAGAGACAAGGGAACTCTATCATGAAATAGAAAAAACTTTAAAATGATGGTCTCTTATTGTATAATGGCTTTACCCAAAGAATTATTGAAGTAGAGATTGTGCTGCTACACACCCACAGGGTTAAAAGAAATGCGGGATAGGGCACACCCGCCAATAATTCTTTGGTTAAGCAAATATAGATTATTGATTTTCAGCCGGCTTTTCAATCTCATCAATCGCCATGCGGAAACCATTCTGAGCAGCCTTCATTCTCCAAAAATCTGCTTTTTCCACGTCTTTTTCAGTTCCCTCTCCATAGCGGTATAAGACAGAAAGGTTGTACTGGGCAGCCGGAATATTGGCATTTGCCGCTTTTTCAAAAAGCTGGAATGCTTTTGTAGGTTCATAGGGAACCGGATTTCCTGTAAGGAAATATCCGCCCATACAACACATGGCACGAAAATCACCTTCGGCAGCAGCCTTTTTGTACCAGTCAAAGGCTTTTGACAAGTCCTGCTTTACCCCAATCCCTTCCTCATAACAGCGTCCCGCATTATAGAGAGCGTTGGTATTTCCGGCTTTTGCAGCCTGTTCCATGTAAGTGAAAGCTTTTTTCTCATTTTTTTCCACACCTTTCCCTTGTGCATAGAGAAGGGCAAGACGCATAGCTGCTTCGGCATGACCTTTTTGTGCAGCTTTTTCATACCACACAGCCGCTTCTGCCAAATTAACAGAAGTCCGAATACCATTTTCATAATAATATCCCACAGCATAGATAAAATCTTTTTGACCGTTTTCTGCAAGAATTTTTAATTCCTCTACTGTAAAATTCAGATTTTGAATATTCATAAGTTAAATCTCCGTATTCTATAAATTTTCAAGCTATCGCTTGTATTTTAAACGAGCATATTATGATTATACCATGAATTGAGAAAATGTAAATAAAAGGCAAAAGGCATTTACAACTGGAATACAGAATTATATAATAGAAAACGGATTGCAAATCAAGATGATTTATGATATACAGGGAGGAAGAAAAATGCTGGAATTACGGAACGTTTCCTTTCGAGTTGCAGAAGGTTCTAAAGACGAAGAAAAAGGAATTTTAGAAAATGTAAGCTTTACTCTTGAGGATAATAAATTCGTGGCTATCACAGGACCAAACGGAGGAGGAAAATCAACTCTTGCAAAAATTATTGCAGGAATTGAAAAACCTACGCAAGGACAGATTTTATTAGACGGAGAGGATATTACAGACTGGAGTATCACAGAAAGAGCGAAGCACGGAATTAGCTATGCTTTTCAGCAGCCTGTGCGCTTTAAGGGCGTTACAGTTTTTGATTTAATCAATCTGGCAGCGGGAAAAGAGATTTCTTTGTCCGGAGCATGTCAGTATCTTTCAGAAGTAGGACTTTGTGCAAAAGACTACATTAACAGAGAAGTCAATGCCAGCTTGTCAGGCGGGGAAATGAAGCGCATTGAGATTGCAACAGTGATGGCAAGAGGCACAAAGCTGTCTGTCTTTGATGAACCGGAGGCAGGAATTGATTTATGGAGCTTTCAAAATTTAATACAGGTATTTGAAAAGATGCACAAGGAAAAGAAAGGCTCTATTTTGATTATTTCTCATCAGGAGCGTATTTTAAATACCGCAGATGAAATTCTTGTAATTGCAGACGGAAAACTGGTAAAAAGAGGAAGCAAGGAAGATGTGCTGCCTGCATTATTAGATGCGGCACAGGCAGATACCGGCTGTGAAATGTGGCAGAAGGGAGTGCAGAGATAATGGATAACGTACAAAAAGAGCTGTTAAAGCAAATTGCAGGACTGCATGAAATTCCTGTGGGCGCATATAACATCAGAACAAACGGAAAAACAGAGGCGAGAAACAGCACCGAACATATTGAAATTGTTCCGAAAGAGGGAAGTGACGGCATTGTGATTAAAATCAAAGCCGGAACAAAAAACGAGAGTATCCATATTCCTGTTGTGTTAAGCGAAGCCGGATTAAAGGAAACCGTTTACAATGATTTTTATATCGGAGATAACTGTGATGTGACAATTATTGCAGGCTGCGGTATTCACTGCGGAACAGATGACTCCAGCGAGCATGACGGAATTCACACCTTTTTTATCGGTAAAAATTCAAAGGTAAAATATGTGGAAAAACACTACGGAAGCGGTGACGGAAAAGGGCAGAGAATTATGAACCCGGAAACTATCGTAGAAGTAGGGGAAAACAGTTATATGGAAATGGATACTGCCCAGATTAAAGGTGTGGACTCTACCATTCGTAAAACAACCGTAAAGCTGGACAAAAATGCCAGCGTCAAGGTGATGGAACGCTTGATGACTCATGGAGAACAGAGAGCAGAAAGCCGTTTTGTGGTGGATTTAAACGGAGAAAATTCAGGGGCTAATATTATTTCTCGCTCTGTTGCAAAGGACAATTCCTATCAGCTGTTCCAATCTGTACTTAACGGAAACGAAAAGTGCAGCGGACATACAGAATGTGATGCAATTATTGTAGGAAATGCGAAAATCAGTTCCATTCCTGAAATTACTGCCAATAATTCAGATGCAGCGCTTATTCATGAGGCTGCTATCGGAAAAATCGCAGGAGAGCAGATTATTAAGCTGATGACTCTGGGACTGACAGAGGAAGAAGCGGAAGAACAGATTATCAGCGGATTTTTAAAATAATATAAGTTTTCTTTGTTTTTCAAAGCTAAAAATGAAAAAATCGCTGTATCCATTGTGCGTAAAGGGCACTGAAAGTGGGGTACGGCGATTTTGCCATTTCTGTAATTTTAGAAGGAGTAGAAAAATATGAATTCTGTGTCAAAGAAAAATAAATATGAAATCGATATGTGCAACGGTTCTATTATGGATAAATTGATTTCGTTTTCTCTGCCATTGATGCTTTCGGGAATTTTGCAGTTGATGTTTAATGCCGTGGATATTGTGGTAGTGGGGAGATTTAGCGGCAGTCAGGCATTGGCGGCAGTGGGGTCAACCTCTGCGCTGATAAATATGTTCACTAATTTATTTATAGGGGTTTCCCTGGGAGCAAACGTACTGGCAGCTCGCTTTTACGCATCGGGACGCTCCAAGGAAATGTCAGAGACCGTTCACACCTCTATTACCTTTGCTTTAATCAGTGGAATTGTAATGGTGTTTGTAGGGCTGTTTTTTTCCAGATTTGCATTGGAGCTTATGGCAACGCCCTCAGATGTCATTGAGCAGGCAGCTCTTTACATGAAAATTTATTTTTTGGGAATGCCGTTTTTCATGTTGTATAATTATGGGGCGGCGATTTTAAGAGCCGTGGGAGATACAAAGCGCCCGTTGTTTTTCCTGATTGCTGCCGGTTTAATCAATGCAGGCTTAAATATGATACTGGTTATCGTCTTTCACATGGGCGTAGCAGGAGTGGCGATTGCTACGGTAATTTCCCAATTTGTCTCCTGTGTTTTGGTATTACGATGTCTTTATCAGTCAGACAGCAGTTATCAGCTTCGATTTTCCAAGCTTACCTTAAAGAAAAACCATTTAAAACAGATTTTTCAGGTGGGAATTCCGGCGGGAATTCAGAGCACAGTCATTAATTTTTCCAATGTATTGCTCCAATCCTCTGTGAATTCTTTTGGTTCTATTGCAATGGCAGGATATACGGCAGCCAACAATATTTTTGGCTTTTTGTTTGTTGCGGTAAATTCCGTTACGCAGGCATGTATGAGCTTTACCAGCCAGAATTTCGGCGTTGGAAAATGGAAGCGTATGGATAAGGTTCTGTGGAATTGTATTATTCTCTCTGTTATTGTTGCGGTACTTTTAGGCGGAGGCGCTTATATTTTCGGACCGGAGCTTTTGCGGATTTATACAAAAGACCCGCAGGTTATTCAATGTGGAGTGGAAATTTTACTTTACACCACAGTTACTTATTTTCTCTGCGGGCTTATGGATTTATTTCCCGGAGCTTTACGTGGGATGGGACATTCGGCAGTACCGATGTTCTTATCTGTAATCGGAACAGTAGGAACCAGAATTCTTTGGATTTTCTGGGTATTTCCGGAGCATCGTTCATTGGACTGGCTGTTTATTTCCTATCCGGCATCTTGGATTGTAACCATTATACTTCAGGTTATTTGCTTTTGGTTTGTAAGAAGAAGCGTTCACAGGAAACTGAAAATAGAGAGAGAAGAAGCTGGAGAATAAATAAGGGATTGCATCACAACTCTACTGTGATGCAGTCTTTTTTGCTTTATAGGAAATTGCGTCCTATGAAACAAAAAAATGCTCTATCAGAAATGCACGGTTATATAAATATATGTGATTGAATATGAACGAGACGTGATCAAAACAATCATATTTATGATTTAAAATGATTGATTGTGAAAAATATATAAAAAATAACAGAAAATATTGTGAATTAGTGTGATTGAAAATGAACGATTTTGAGCGTATAATACAGGTATAAAGAAAAGAGACAGGAGGCAGGAAAGGATGGTTTACACAGTTACCTTTAATCCTTCTTTGGATTACATTATTTCTTTACAGGGGTTTCAGATGGGAATGACAAACAGAACGAAGGAAGAACAGATGCTTCCGGGAGGAAAAGGAATTAATGTTTCTACGGTGCTTCAAAATCTTGGGATAGAGAATACGGCGTTGGGATTTACGGCAGGATTTACCGGACAGGAAATTGAGCGCATGGTAAGAGAGATTGGATTTCAATGTGATTTTATCAGAACAAGGACAGGATTTTCCAGAATTAATGTAAAATTGAAGGATTATGACGGAACAGAGATTAACGGAATAGGTCCGGTAATCCAGAAAGAAGAAGCAGAAAAGTTGCTGGAAAAGCTCAAACAGTTACAGAAAGGTGACGTTTTAGTTCTGGCAGGAAGTATACCGGAGAGTCTTCCGAATTCTATTTACAGAGATATTCTTGCAGAGCTTCAGGATAGAGGAATTCTTTTCGTTGTAGATGCTACAAAAGATTTGCTTTTACATGTGTTGGAATATCAACCGTTTTTAATTAAACCGAATAATCATGAGCTGGGGGAAATTTTTGATGTGGAATTAAAGACCAGAGAGTCTGTAATTCCTTATGCAAAAAAACTTCAGGAAAAAGGAGCAAGAAATGTGCTGGTATCCATGGCAGGAGAGGGGGCTGTTCTTGTAGCGGAAAACCAAGAAGTATTCATGCTTCCGGCACCAAAAGGAACACTGATAAATGCTGTGGGAGCAGGTGACTCCATGGTAGCCGGTTTTATAGCCGGATGGCTGGAAAAACAGTCGTATTCTCATGCTTTTTGCATGGGAGTTGCAGCCGGAAGCGCCAGTGCGTTTTCAAATTTTCTGGCTACGAAAGAAGAAATTCAAGCTGTTTATGAACAATTAGGAAAATAGTGAAAGAAGGAGGCAATATATATGCGGATAACAGATTTACTGGATAAACGAAGTATTTCGCTGGACGCATCCCCGGCTTCCAAAAAAGAAGCTTTGGATTATGCAGTGGCATTAATGGTGAAAAGCGGAAAAATCAGCGATGAGGAAGCCTATCGGAAACAGGTATATTTAAGAGAAGAAGAAAGCACAACAGGAATTGGAGAGGGAATTGCTATTCCACATGGAAAATGTGATGCAGTTGTAAAACCGGGCTTAGCTGCCATGGTTGTAAAAAACGGTGTGGATTTTGACTCATTGGACGGTGAACCGGTTCATCTTATATTTTTGATTGCAGCGCCAAATACGGAAGACAATATTCATGTTGATGTATTAAGTAAACTCTCTGTGCTTATGATGGATGAAGCTTTTGTAGAAAAACTAAAAGAGGCTAAAAGTGTAGAAGAATTTTTGCAGATTGTGGACGATGCAGACGATGAAAAACCGGATTTAAATGAGCAGCTGGCAGCGCAAAGTGAAGTATCGGCAGAGGAAAAAGCCTGTAAAATTCTGGCAGTTACTTCCTGTCCCACAGGTATTGCGCATACATATATGGCGGCAGAAGGTTTGGAAAAGGCAGCCAGAGCAAAGAATTGCTTTATTAAAGTAGAAACAAGAGGCTCCGGCGGTGCGAAAAATGTACTTACCGATCAGGAAATTCAGACTGCGGATTGTATTATCGTAGCAGCAGATGCAAAAGTTCCCATGGACCGTTTTCATGGAAAGAAGCTGATTGAATGTCAGGTATCGGATGGAATTAGTAAGGCAGACCGGCTCATTGAACGTGCCATGAATGGAGATGCGCCCGTTTATCAGGCAGACAATCCAAAAGAAGCAGCTTCTGTGAAAGCATCGGGAGGAGCAGGACACAGAATATATATGCAGCTTATGAACGGGGTATCCCACATGCTTCCTTTTGTTGTAGGCGGAGGAATTCTGATTGCCCTTGCCTTTTTAATTGACGGCTTATCTGTTGACATGAATTCACTGTCCGCAGAAGCCAGAGCAAGCTTTGGTACGATTACGCCTCTTGCAGCGACCTTAAAGGAAATCGGCGGTGTAGCGTTTGGATTTATGCTTCCTGTTCTGGCGGGCTTTATTGCCATGAGTATCGGAGACAGACCGGGGTTAGCCCTTGGTTTTGTAGGAGGAATGATTGCGGCAAACGGAAAGTCAGGCTTTTTGGGAGCTTTAGCTGCCGGTTTTCTGGCAGGATATTTAATTCTGTTTTTAAGAAAAATATTTGAGCGCTTGCCAAAGGCCATTGAAAAAATAGCGCCGGTATTACTATATCCCTTTGTGGGAATACTGCTTATGGGATTGATTATGAATTTTGTTATTGAACCGCCCATAGGCGCTCTGAACACGGCGTTAAATACAGCATTGACTAACATGGGAGGCTCCAGTAAAATTATATTAGGTATGATTGTTGCAGGAATGATGTCCATTGACATGGGAGGTCCGTTTAATAAAGCAGCTTATGTTTTCGGAACAGCTTCCATTGCTGCCGGTAATTATGATATCATGGCTGCTGTTATGATTGGAGGTATGGTTCCTCCTTGTGCAATCGCCTTGGCAACGCTTTTATTTAAAAACAAATTTACTCAGGAAGAAAGAAATTCCGGACCTGTAAACTTTATTATGGGCCTTGCCTTTATTACAGAAGGGGCTATTCCTTTTGCGGCGTCTGACCCGCTTCGTGTATTGCCGTCCTGCGTGGCAGGAGCAGCAACAGCAGGAGCGCTGTCAATGGTATTTGGATGTACTTTAATGGCACCCCACGGCGGAATTTTTGTTTTCCCTGTTGTGGAACATGGACTGATGTATTTGGTATCTCTTGTAATTGGAACCATAGTAGGAGCTTTGCTTCTTGGAATTTTAAAGAAAAAAGTAACAGAATAAAAAAGGATATATTAAGGAGGAAAAATCATGAAAACATTTCATTATGTAATTCAGGACAAGGAAGGAATTCACGCACGCCCGGCAGGTGAGCTTGTAAAGGCAGCAAAGGGCTTTTCATCTACGGTAAAAGTCTTAAAAAACGGAAAAGCAGCAGATGCAAAGAAGATTTTTGGTCTTATGGGACTTGGTGTTAAACAGGGAGAAGAGATTGAGGTTCAGGTAGAAGGTGCGGACGAAGAAGTCGCAGCAACAGCACTGGAAAACTTTTTAAAAGAAAATTTATAATTTTATAGAATGAACCAAGGGACTATGTGCAAAAAATTCGTGCATAGTCCCTTTTGCCATTCGGACAAAGATAAAACTTTTTCAATAGTTGCGGGAAGCAGGGATATTGTGTACAATAAAGAAAAACTTTCTGCGTCCGGAGCAGAGAAAGGGAGTGAATGAACCATGCTGACAGAAAAACGACAAGAAGAAATCTTAAATCTGCTGGAGCAAAAAGGGAGTGTTACAGTACAGGAATTAAAAGAAAAATTTCAGGCATCTGAGTCTACAATCAGGCGAGACCTAAATGTACTTCATAAAAAAGGTGCTCTGTTAAAGGTTTTCGGAGGAGCTGTTCAGGCAGAAACCAGACTTAATATGAAGGAGGAAGAGGTAGCTCTTCGCATGGCCCAAAACAGAGAAGAAAAAATAAAAATTGCCAGATATGCGGCTTCTCTGATTGAACCGGAAGATTTTATTTATTTAGACGCAGGAACTACAACGGGATATATGATTTCTTATATTACCCAGTATTCGGCTTCTTTTGTAACAAACGCAGTTTCTCATGCGCTGCAGCTGGCTGAAAACGGGTTTCGAGTTACTTTAATAGGCGGGGAGCTAAAGGCTGCCACAGAAGCAATCGTAGGGAATGAAGCGTATGTGAACCTGAAAAAATATCATTTTACAAAGAGCTTTTTAGGGACTAACGGAGTAAATCTTATTTCAGGATTTACAACACCGGACATTAACGAAGCTATGATTAAGGAGTGCGCCATGGAGCACAGTCAGAAACCGTATATTTTATGTGACAGCAGTAAATTTCATAAAACAGGACCGGTCAGCTTTGGGGAAATGCACAGAGCAAAAATCATCACAAATGAACAGCCGGATGAAGCGTATGCGGCGTTTGGAAATATTCTGGTTGTAAAGGAGTAGACACAATTTATCCGTGAATTTTAAAAATAATATAAGCTTTCTTTGAGGATTTATGCTACAATAACAGTAAGCTGGTATTGGAAGGAGGGTGTCGCATGATTTATAATAATGTTCGACATGAATGTAATCTTTATAATTTCTTTTTTGCTCCTCGTGGAAATCGCAGAGTTATGGAATTGGGAAGAAAAATTACCCAGATGTACTTAAATCCTTTTGACAAGATTATTGGGATTATCGGGGCAAAAGACTCAGGTAAAAGTATGTTGATTAAAGGAATGTTTCCGGGAATTCAGACGGTGGAGTCAGATGATGAATTTGATATTTTGAATATGCCTTTGCTGAATGCAGAGGATGTGGGGTTTTATACACCGAGAACATTCCATGTGGATGTACGCAGCGCCAGAAAATATGTTTCTCTGGAGGATATTGCAAAGGCGATACAGAATGTGACAGGAATGAATAAAAGAGTTATTGTAGAGCATTTTGAAATCCTGTATCCTGTTTTAAAGAGAAATGCAGATTTGCTTATTGGAATTGGAGAGGAAGTCATTGTTACAAGACCTTCTCTGTTCGGTCCTTTGCCGGATAATATTGCAAATGTTGTCTTTGACTCTTTAATTTATCGAAAAATGGCACATAGTGCAGAAGATTTATTCGGATATTGTGTAAAAGATATCGAGAGGCCGAAATGTATCCGTTCGGATATTAAGCATGGATTTATGCTGAATTATACAGAGAAGCCTTCATTTGATTTGGCAGAAATCGAAGAAAAGATGCTGGCTCTTATTCGTCAGGATCTCCCAATCAAGCCTTATGATGAGGAGCATATTCAGATTGGGAATTATGTGATGGACTGCACCGGACCTTTGCTGCATGTGGAGAGCACCGGACAGATAGAAGATTTTTCACTGGTAAAAGAGTATTATTATGAACCGAAATTCCATTTATATGCAGTAGCCGGAACGGTGGGACATAAGCATGAAGAAGCAGAGACAGATGAAGAATTAAATAACATTGAGATTTAAAAGGGGTAAGGAAAATGTTAGAACAAAAATTTTAAGATAGATTTTTATACCATCAGTCTAATGACTGGTGGTATTTTTTGGTTTGTGTGCCGTGTGCACATAAATATTTTGATATTGTTGTTGACAACTGGCTACTATGTGGTACAATATAGTTAGAAAAGCTACTATGTAATGCAAGGTAGGTGAGGAAAAACGTGTATGATAAGTCACAGCTTATGCGAGGAACACTGGAAGGGTGTATTTTGAAAATTATAAGCATTGAGACAACTTATGGATATGAAATTGTAATGAAATTGCAGGAATTTGGATTTGAAGATATGAAAGAGGGAACGATTTATCCGCTATTAGTCCGACTGGAGAAGAAAAAGATGATTACTTCACAGTTTCGCCCTTCTCCTTTAGGACCAAGTCGAAAATATTATTCTCTTACTCAAGAGGGAGAAGAGCTCTTAAAGGAATTTGAAGTATGCTGGAGAAATATATCAGATACAGTAGAAGGGATTTTAAAACTGAAAGCAGGTGTAGAATATGAAAGAAAATAAATGGAAAAAATTGAAAAAACACAATGATTTAGAACAAGATAAGCTACAAGATGAAAATCAAAGTTATATCGGAAAAGTGGTTAAAATCCTCTGTGTGAAAAACATGAGTCTTTTAGAAATTGAAATAATCAGACGAGATTTAATTGGTATGGCGACAGAAATACAACTGGTTGGGGAAAGTATAGAAAACAGGTTGGGAAAACCAACGGAGTTTGCAAGAAATATCTGTAATGAAAATAAAGAAATGAAAAGAAGTGAGCAGATTTATTTAAGTATGCAGCAGTTTGGAGAAATTGCAATAATTATGACACTTGGTTTCGGATATTTGGCAGGCATGTTTTTTTCTTCGGTTCCGGTATCTTTAATTCTTTGTATTTTTTTAACCACAGCGATTGCTATTGTTTATAAATGGGCTGTGGGAAATAGGTTTGTTTTTGAAAAGGGTGCAAAGAAATGGGGTGAAAATATAGGATACGGAACAGTAGTGGTTTTGTTGGTGCTTTTATACTGGTTTTTGATGAAACCCTATTCTGCATACATGATTTCAGGAAAAATTTTGTGTGGTATATTGCTTTTGGGAATGGGAATATATATCATCGGAAAAATTTTATTCATCAATTACGTGGAGAAAACAGCAGAAGAGTATCATTGGGAGTTGGATATAAAATAATTGCGTTGTGTGATAAGCAGTAAAACGATATAATTAAAGAGGAATGGGCGAGATTATGGAAATAAAAGAATATTATGAAATTAATTTGCCATCCTATCTTCAGCATGATTTAGATGCGATGAAAGAAGGCAAATATCCTTATGATTGTTTATGGGGAGAGTTATACGGCTCAATTAATTGTGCTTTTATAGATGGAGATATTACAGAAGATCATGCTTGGTATTTACGGGAAAAATATTTGAATATGGAGAGGAGCTAACTATATGATAGATTTTACGAATTGCAAGATTGATCCCCTACGTGCTTATGATGGAGCTAACGGCTCAAAAATTTGTGTAATATACAACAATGAACGATATATGATTAAATTTCCTGCTTATGCTAAAGATAATAAATTTATGCACTATTCTAACGGATGCTTAAATGAACATGTTGCCAGCACTATTTATAGAAGTTTAGGAATTGATACGCAGGAAACTTTATTAGGAATTTATAAGGGAAAAGAAATTGTAGCATGCAAAGATTTTTGTGCAACAGGAGAGAGAATTATTAATTTTGGAATGATAAAAAATCAATGTATTGATAGTGAACACGGCGGTTATGGAACAGAGTTAAAATCTGTATTGGAAGCAATTGAAACACAACAGCTTTACGATCCTATAACGTTAAAGAAACATTTTTGGAAAATGTTTGTAGTAGATGCTTTGCTGGGAAATTTTGACCGTCATAATGGGAATTGGGGTGTTATTGTAAATGAACAAACAATGAAATCCAGAATTGCGCCAGTTTATGATAATGGTTCCTGCCTTTATCCTCAATTGACAGATGAACAAATGGAAGCGATTATAAAAGATAGGAAAGAAATTGAAAACAGACTTTATGTTTTTCCAAATTCAGCATTAAAGGAAAATGGTAAAAAGATTAATTATTTTGGATATTTAAGTAAAACAACAGAGATTAGTTGTATTACTGCTATGGAATACGTAGAAAAACATTATGATGAGAAGGCGATTAAGAAGATTATTGAAGAAACACCGATTTCAAAAATAAAAAAACAATTTTATTTTTTGATGATTAAAGAAAGAAAAGAAAATATTCTTGATAAAGCATTACGGATACAACAAGGTACCGAAAAATAGCAGTATAACAATAAAGGGAGAAAACCATTTTGGGCTTCTCCCTTTTGCTATCACTGATGCCTTTTTAAATAATATTTCTCCAAAAGAGAAATAAAGCCGTATAAAAGAACTGCGATGACACACAGAATAACAATTGCCATAATCATGGTAGTGAGCTGAAATACCTGACTGGAATAAATAATTAAATAGCCCAGCCCCTGTTTACTGCCAATCATTTCTCCGATTACAATTCCAATAAGGGAAAGCCCGATATTCACCTTCATAACGCTGAGAATTAAAGGAACGGAGGCGGGCAGAATAACCTTGATAAGAGCGTCTTTTTTATTGCCTCCCAGAGTTTGAATTAACTTTAGTTTATCAGGATCTGTTTCACAAAAACCGGTATACAGATTTAAAACAGCGCCAAAAACAGCCACAGAAATACCGGCAATAATAATGGTTTTCATATTACTGCCAAGCCATACAATCAAGAGGGGCGCAAGCGCCGACTTTGGCAGACTGTTTAATACCACTAAATACGGCTCTAAAATACTGGAAAGTCTGGGGAAAATCCAGAGAATTACAGCACAGAAAATACCAAGTAAAGTAACCAGTGCAAAGCTTATTAAAGTTTCGGTAAGCGTAACAGAAACATGTTTTGCCAGACTTCCGTCTGAAATCATTTTGCACATTTTATCTAAAATCTGTGAAGGACTGGAATAAATAAAAGAGTCCAAGATGCCCAGTCGGGCAGTTATTTCCCATAATCCCAGAAAAAGAATTAGTAAGAGAATACGAGAAGCTTGAATGAGGTATATATTGTGCTTTAGAGTTTTTAAATAGTGCTTTTGCTCGGCAGACACAGAGTGTAAATCAGCCATGAACATTCAACTCCTTCCAGATTTCATTGAAATAAGTTTTAAATTCCGGAGCATTTCTGGATGCCATAGGTGTTCGTTTTGCCATAGAAAATTTAATATCTATAATTTTTTGGACAAAGGCAGGACGGCTGCTGAAGATAATTACCCGATCTGCCATACTTACAGCTTCTGAAATGTCATGTGTGACAAGAATAGCAGTTTTGCCTTCCTGTCGAATAATTGTTCCGATATCATCTCCAACAGAAAGGCGAGTCTGGTAATCCAGAGCTGAGAAAGGCTCATCTAAAAGAAGCAAATCGGGTTCTAAAGCAAGGGTACGGATGAGAGCTGCTCTTTGCCTCATTCCACCTGATAATTGAGAAGGTTTCGCATTTCTAAATTTATATAGTCCATAATTTTCCATAAGTTTTTCAACGTGTTCTTTTGCTTCAGGAGTAACCCGCCGTTGAATTTCCAACCCTAGCATCATATTGCTGTAAATCGTGCGCCATTCAAATAAATGGTCTTTTTGAAGCATGTAACCAATGCTGGTGCTTGACATGGACAGAGGCTTGTCGTTTAACAGGAGTTCGCCAAAAGCCGGTTTTAAAAGACCGCAGAGCATATCTAAAAAGGTAGATTTTCCGCAGCCGGAAGGTCCTACAATGGCTACAAATTCTCCGGGAAATACGGAAAAAGATATATGAGAAAGAGCCGGAGTTTCACCGGCTTTCGTATGGTAGGTGTAGCTTACATCTTTTACTTGAAGAAGAGGTAAATCCATAGTGAAGCTCCTTTCTTGAGGTTTTCATATAATATGATATGAAAAGAAAATGCGTTTTGATAGAAAAAGAATTGACAAAGAGCTACTATGTGCTACAATATAGTTAGAAATACTACTGTGCAGTGCAAGGTAGAAAGATGGGGTGGCGAATATGAAGAAATGTAAATGGAGTGTATTAAAAAGACAAAATGATGGAAAACAGTTAAATTTAGAGATAGAAGACCAGCTCTATATAGATAAAGTTATTCGGTATTTAAACAGCCATAGAAATGGAATGATGGAGACAGAAATTGTAAGAAAGGATCTTATTGGTCTGGCAGCAGAGGCAAAAGAGGAAGGTAAATCTTTAGAGGTGAAGCTTGGTTCCGTAAAGGAATTTGGAGAAACACTGGCTTTTGCAGGAAAAGAAGAAAAACAAAAAGAAAGATTATATTATTTCTTTTGGCAATTGGGATGGGCGTATCTTTGCGTACCAATCTTTATGCTTGCTGTATACGGGATTTGGAAATTGATTACAATTGTACTTGGATTTGAATTTCAATTTGAGAACATTCGATTTAATTTACCGTTTTCTTTGTGTTATCTTATTTTACCTCCTTTATTCTCAATTTATGAGGTGTTCTTCAAGTATTACTTTATATTATCCGGTAAAATTGGCAGGGTGTTGGGGGTAGTGGAAACAGGACTTCCTTTTTTGCTTCTGTTTGGAATGAGCTACCTTGTTAGGTCAAACTTTAATTTTAATCAACTGCCGGGTGGAAATATCTATGTACCAAATGCTTTTTGGATATTATTTGAAGCTTTGATTGCAGTGATATACATATATGGGAGATATAAGTTTTTTGAAAGTGCGGAGAAAACGGCAGAGAAATATCATTTAGAGATGTAGTTTTTGGGAAATGGGGTCGAGAATATGAAGAAAAACATATGGAAAGAATTAAAGAAAGAAAATAATGCTAAAGCCTTGAATTTGGAAATAGAAGACCAAAAGTATTTGGATAAGGTAAAGAGTTATGCCATAAATCAAGGTGTGGGGATGACAGAAATGGAAATAATCCGAAAAGATTTAATCGGTATGGCAGAAGAGGCACAAAAAAATGGAGAGCGATTAGAAAAATCTCTGGGAGATGTAAAGGAATTTACAGAAAACCTGGTTAAAGAAGGAAGACAGGAGGGAAAAAAAGACCAGATTTATTACTGTATTCAGGAAATCGGAAAATCATATTTGTTTGTGATTGCATTGGTTTTCTTTGTTTTAATGACAACGGATTTTAATCACTTTTTAGGAAACAGCAGATTTAGTTTGGCAGATTTTTTAGGAGTTTTCTTCTTGCCTTGTCTGATATCCTTATGGCAGATGCACACCATTGGGCGCTTTGCGTTGGTTAAAAAAATGGGCTGGATTTTAAGCGCAGTGGCGGCTGCTTTTATAGTTTTTCCCAATCTGCTGATTAAAATAGTATTTGAGGATGTTTTGCCTTTTGAGGAGATTATGGTTCCTAATTGGGTGTTTCTGATATTATTGCCGCTGGCTGGGGGACTATATTGGTATGGAAAACAAAAATTTGAACATATTATAGAACAGGTAGTAAAAAAACATAGTTTATAATAAAAAAGAATTTAAGAGGGTACTTGACAAATAACATAGAATTTATTATATTAGAGGAGGAAAAGATTGTGAATTATTTAACAGGAGGACTGTAATTATGAAAATTTTATTTTTTGACACAAAGAACTATGATAAAGACTCATTTGAAAAACAGATTGGAAATTATCCTGAAATTGAAATGGATTATTTAAAGACAGACCTTTCTCCAAAGACAGCTCCTCTGGCAAAAGGGTATGATGCAGTATGCGCATTTGTGAGCTCTGATGTAGGTGCCGACACTATGGCAGTGCTTCATGAAGCAGGTGTAAAGTTGATTTTAATGCGTTGTGCAGGATTTAATAATGTTGATATGGATAAAGCAAAAGAATATGGTATTCGTGTGATGCGTGTACCGGGATATTCACCGGAAGCAGTAGCAGAACATGCTATGGCGCTGGCATTAGAAGTAAACCGCCGTCTTCATAAAGCTTATGTAAAAGTAAGAGAAAATGACTTCAGTCTTGGCGGACTGATGGGATTTAACTTCTACCAAAAAACAGCTGGTATTGTAGGAACCGGTAAAATCGGTGCTGCTATGGCAAAAATTTGTCGTGGATTTGGCATGAAAGTAATTGCCTATGATGTATACCAAAATCCGGATTTGGCCGATTTTGTAGAATATGTAACTTTAGATGAATTGCTGGCACAGAGTGATTTGATTTCTCTCCATTGCCCATTGATGGACAGCACTTATCATTTAATTAACAAAGATACCATTGCAAAGATGAAAGACGGTGTTATCCTTGTAAATACATCAAGAGGCGGACTGGTAAAAACCAATGATTTGATTGACGGAATTCGTGCAAGAAAATTCTTTGGAGTAGGTCTTGACGTATACGAAGAAGAAACAAAGAACGTATTTGAGAACCGTTCTGATGAAATTTTGGAACATTCTACAACAGCCAGACTGCTTTCTTTCCCGAATGTTATGATTACTTCTCATCAGGGATTTTTCACAGAAGAAGCGCTGACTGCAATTTCTCAGACAACCCTTGATAATGCAATGACTTTCTTAAAAGGCGAAACAAACGAAAACGAGGTAAAATAAGCCGGAAGGGATAGAAATGAATAGAAATTATCAGAAAGAGCTAGAAAAAATTATTGAGAAAAATAAAGCGGAAAATAAAGTTCCAAGTATCTTTCTACATAGCTGCTGTGCACCTTGCAGCAGCTATGTATTAGAATATCTTTCTCAATATTTTGAAATAACCGATTTTTTCTATAATCCGAATATTTCTCCAAGGGAGGAATACGAAAAAAGAACAGAAGAAATGAAGCGTCTCATTGAGGAGATGCCTTTTGTACATAAGCCCAAATTTGTAGAAGGGGAATACTGTCCGGAAGATTTTTTCAAAATGGCAAAGGGACTGGAGAACGTGCCGGAGGGCGGAGAGCGATGCTTTAAGTGCTTCCGTATGCGTATGGAGGAAGCGGCACGTTTGGCAGCAGAAGGTGGGTATGATTATTTCACAACAACGCTGACCATTAGTCCGTTAAAAAATGCACAAAAAATAAATGAAATAGGGGAGGAGCTGGCAGAAATTTATGATGTTAAGCACCTTCCCTCTGATTTTAAGAAGAAAAACGGATATAAGCGTTCTACGGAATTGTCAAAAGAATATCAATTATATCGTCAAGATTATTGCGGCTGTGTATTTTCGAAAAAAGAAAGAGAAGAACAAAAGAAAAAATCTTGCATTTAATACTATAAAGTGATAAAATTCTGCTCAAAGCATTGGCTACAATAAAGAGAAAGAAGTGAGAACAGAATTATGGCACAATTATGGGGAGGACGTTTCACGAAAGAAACAGATCAGCTGGTTTATAATTTCAATGCTTCCCTCGGCTTTGATAAAAAGCTCTATAAGCAGGACATTCAGGGAAGCATGGCACATGTTAAAATGCTTGCAAAGCAGGGAATTTTAACAGAGCAGGAAAAGGATGAAATCCTCAAAGGGCTGACAGGAATTCTTCAGGATATTGAAGAGAAAAAGCTGGAGTTTTCTCCGGAATATGAGGATATTCACAGTTTTGTAGAAGCAAATCTGATTAAAAGAACAGGTGATGTGGGAAAGAAGCTTCATACAGGAAGAAGCCGCAACGATCAGGTTGCATTAGATATGAAGCTTTATGTCAGAGATGAAATTCAGGAGACAGATATGCTCTTAAAAGAGCTGCTGGAAACACTTTTGAAGTTAATGGAAGACAATTTACATACGTATATGCCGGGATTTACCCACTTGCAGAAGGCGCAGCCGATTACGGCGGCACATCACTTCGGCGCATATTTTGAAATGTTCAAAAGGGACAGAAGTCGTCTGGCAGATACGAAAAAGAGATTAAATTATTGTCCTTTAGGCAGCGGAGCTTTGGCAGGAACAACGTATCCTTTGGACAGAGAATATACGGCAGAGCTGCTGGGCTTTGACGGACCAACCTTAAACAGCATGGACTCTGTTGCAGACAGAGATTATTTAATTGAATATTTATCAGACTTATCTGTGATTATGATGCACCTGAGCCGTTTCTGTGAAGAAATTATTTTGTGGAATTCCAACGAATATCAGTTTATTGAAATTGATGACGGATACAGCACAGGCAGCAGCATTATGCCTCAGAAGAAAAATCCGGATATAGCAGAGCTGGTAAGAGGAAAGACAGGTCGTGTCTACGGGGCGCTGATGTCTCTTCTTACTACCATGAAAGGAATTCCTTTGGCATATAATAAGGATATGCAGGAGGATAAAGAGCTCGCATTTGACGCAATGGATACGGTAAAAGGCTGCATTGCCCTGTTTAACGGTATGCTGGAAACCATGGAATTGAAGAAAGAGAACATGGAAAAGAGTACGAAAAACGGATTTACCAATGCCACAGATGCGGCAGATTATCTTGTGAAAAAAGGCGTACCGTTTAGAGATGCTCACAGCATTGTGGGCGAGCTGGTGTTATTCTGCGTGAAAAATCGGATTTCTCTTGATGAAATGCCGTTAGAGGAATATCAGAAAATCAGTCCGGTATTTGAGCAGGATATTTATGAAGCAATCAGCATGAAGACCTGTGTGGAAACCAGAAATACCATCGGCGCTCCGGGACCGGAGGCAATGAAAAAGGTACTGGAAATTCAGAAAAAATATCTGGAAGATTGTGAAAAACATTGACATTTTGACAGGATTTGCTATATTAAATAAAACGAAACGGAGGAGATAAGCAGATGAGTGAAAAATTAAGAGTCGGAATTTTAGGCGCAACAGGAATGGTTGGACAGAGATTTATTTCTTTACTGGAAAATCACCCTTGGTTTGAAGTGGTGACTGTTGCAGCAAGTGCAAGAAGTGCAGGAAAAACCTATGAAGAAGCAGTAGGAGCTCGTTGGAAAATGACAACTCCTATGCCGGAAGCAGTAAAGAAATTAGTGGTTATGAATGTTGCCGATGTAGAAGAGGTTGCTTCCACTGTGGATTTTGTTTTTTCCGCAGTAGATATGTCAAAAGAGGAAATCAAAGCCATTGAAGAAGAATATGCAAAGACAGAAACACCGGTAGTTTCTAATAACAGCGCTCACAGATGGACACCGGACGTACCGATGGTTGTTCCGGAAATCAATCCACAGCATTTTGATGTGATTGAATTTCAGAAAAAACGTCTGGGAACAACAAGAGGATTTGTTGCAGTAAAACCAAACTGTTCTATTCAGAGCTATGCGCCTGTATTGACAGCATGGAAGGAATTTGAGCCTTATGAAGTGGTTGCTACTACTTATCAGGCGATTTCAGGTGCAGGAAAGACTTTTAAAGACTGGCCGGAAATGGTAGAAAATATTATTCCTTATATTGGCGGAGAGGAAGAGAAGAGCGAGATGGAACCGTTGCGTCTTTGGGGTGAAATCGAAGACGGCGTAATCGTTCCTGCAAAAGAACCTGTTATTACCTGTCAGTGTGTACGTGTTCCTGTTTTAAACGGACATACAGCGGCAGTCTTTGTAAAATTCAGAAAGAAACCTACAAAAGAGCAGTTAATTGAAAAATTGACAGCATTTAAAGGAATTCCACAGGAATTAGAGCTGCCAAGCGCACCAAAACAGTTCATCCGCTATATGGAAGAAGCTGACAGACCACAGGTACAGGCTGATGTAGATTATGAAAACGGCATGGGCGTAAGCGTAGGACGCTTAAGAGAAGATAAGGTATACGACTTTAAATTTATCGGTTTATCTCACAATACAGTTCGTGGCGCAGCAGGCGGTGCAGTGCTTTGTGCAGAAACCTTAAAAGCAAAAGGATATATTACAAAGAAATAAAAAATGATATTTTTTTAACAGAGGTGGCAGCCTGCAAGAAACAGGTATGCCGCCTTTTTTCTTCCATAGGAAAATTCGTACATGGCAAATTGCGTCCTATTTGACGCTTTTAAAAAGTTGTGTTAGCATAAAAGATACGTAATTTTGAAAGGAAAGAGAGCTTTCATGAATAAATCACTATTTATAGCAGAAAAACCCAGCGTTGCACAGGAATTTGCAAAAGCGTTAAAAGTAAATACTTCAAGGAAGGACGGATATTTAGAGTCGGAAAATACCATTATTACCTGGTGTGTGGGACATTTGGTGACCATGAGTTATCCGGAAGCCTATGACCCTGCACTGAAAAGGTGGAGTTTAGAAACCCTTCCGTTTCTTCCGGAGGACTTTAAATATGAAGTTATTCCTTCTGTAAAGAAGCAGTTTCAGATTGTAAGCGGGCTTTTAAACCGCAAGGATGTGGAAACGATTTATGTATGTACGGACTCTGGACGTGAAGGAGAATATATTTACCGCCTTGTGGCAATGATGGCAGGGGTAAAAGATAAAAAGCAAAAAAGAGTCTGGATTGACTCCCAGACAGAGGAGGAAATTATTCGTGGGATAAAGGAAGCAAAAGATATCAGCGAGTATGATAATCTTTCTGCATCTGCATACCTCAGGGCAAAAGAGGATTATCTCATGGGAATTAATTTCTCCAGATTACTTTCTTTAAAGTACGGAAATGCTGTGTCAAATTATCTGGGAAGCCGTTATCAGGCAATTTCTGTGGGAAGGGTAATGACCTGTGTTCTGGGAATGGTGGTGCGCAGAGAACGGGAAATCCGAGAATTTGTCAAGACACCTTTTTACAGAGTCATCGGTAATTTTAAACAGCAGGGGCATACTTTTGAAGGAGAATGGAGAGCGACAGAGAGCAGCAGATATTTTGCATCGCCTCTTTTATATAAGGAAAACGGATTTAAAAAGAAAGAAACAGCTATGGAATTAAAGGAAATTCTTTCTGCAAATCCTCCTTTGGAAGCAGTGGTGGAAAAGATAGAGAAGAAAAAGGAAAATAAAAATCCTCCGCTGTTATTTAATCTGGCAGAGCTTCAAAATGAATGTTCCAGATTATTTAAATTAAGTCCTGATGAAACCTTAAAAATTGTGCAGGAATTATATGAGAAAAAGCTGGTTACTTATCCAAGAACAGATGCCAGAGTCCTTTCCAGTGCAGTTGCAAAGGAAATCTATAAAAATATCAGCGGTTTAAAGAACTATGAGCATGGAAGTATTTATGCGACAGAGATTTTAGAAACAGGTTCTTATAAGAATCTCATAAAAACAAGATATGTAAATGATAAACAGATTACAGACCACTATGCTATTATTCCCACAGGGCAGGGATTAAATGCTTTACGCAGTATTTCCGTGCAGGGAAGTAAGGTTTATGAAGTGATTGTAAGAAGGTTTTTAAGTATTTTTTATCCTCCGGCAGTATATCAGAAAATCAATCTGGTATCGGTGATTGAAAAAGAAAAATTATTTTCTTCTTTTAAAATACTGGTATCAGAAGGCTATTTAAAAGTAACTCCGAATTCTTTTGGAAAGAAGAAAGACAATGCAGGAAAAGAAGAAACCATTACAGAGGATGGAGATTTCCTTAACTGGATTTTAGGTATTAAAAAAGGAAGTCCTCTTTCCATTGAAGACTTTTCTATAAAAGAAGGGGAAACATCACCGCCAAAGCGCTATACCTCAGGTTCGATGATTTTGGCAATGGAAAACGCAGGACAGCTTATCGAAGATGAGGAGCTGCGTGCACAGATTAAGGGAAGCGGTATCGGAACCAGCGCTACCAGAGCAGAGATTTTGAAGAAATTGGTGACCATTAAATATCTGGAATTAAATAAAAAAACACAGGTGATTACGCCTACACTGTTAGGGGAAATGATTTTTGATGTAGTGAATTGCTCCATCCGCTCTCTTTTAAATCCGGAGCTTACGGCAAGCTGGGAGAAGGGGCTTACATACGTGGCAGAAGGCAGTATCACTTCGGAAGAATATATGTTTAAGCTGGAAAATTTCATTAAATCCCGTACAGAAGGTGTGTTGGGGCTTCGAAATCAGTTGATGTTAAAGCAGTTTTTTGACGCTTCTTCCAAGTTTTATAAAAAACCGGCGCAAAAAAGGTTGGAAAATCAAAAAAAGCGTAGTAAAATAGAAAAAAATAATTTAAGAGAAGGTAGGTAGAAAAAATGGAGCAGTTAACGATTAAAGAGTTATATCATGATTTAAGCAAAACCCTTGCAAAAGAGCTTTTAGAAGAAAAGACTTATCCATGGGAGGCTCTTCCCTGCATTGGCGAATATATTCTGAAATTAGGAGAGACTTTAGACGAAGCAGAGTATGAGAAAAAAGGCGATAATGTATGGATTGCCAAAACAGCGAAAGTAGCGCCGACTGCTTATATCAATGGTCCTGCCATTATTGGAAAAGAGGCAGAGGTTCGCCATTGCGCTTTTATCAGAGGAAATGCTCTGGTAGGAGAATGCGCAGTAGTGGGAAATTCCACAGAGTTAAAGAATGTTATCTTATTTGATAAGGTTCAGGTTCCTCATTACAATTATGTAGGCGACTCTATTTTAGGCTATAAGTCTCACATGGGGGCAGGGTCTATTACATCCAATGTAAAATCAGATAAAAAACTGGTAGTTGTAAAGGCTGCAAACACACATATTGAAACAGGTTTGAAGAAATTCGGCGCAATGCTTGGAGATGAAGTGGAAGTTGGCTGCGGTTCTGTTTTAAATCCGGGAACAGTAGTGGGAAGCAACAGCAATATTTATCCTCTTTCTTCCGTAAGAGGCGTTGTTCCTTCTGACAGTATTTATAAAAAAGGCAATGAAATTGTAGAAAAACAATAGCGTATGTATTATAGAAAACCACATTATTATGACAAATTTTCCTGCACAGCGGAGCAATGTCCGGATACTTGCTGTGCAGGCTGGCAGATTGTAATTGATGAAAATTCTTTAGAAAAATACAGTAATGTTTCCGGTGATTTTGGTATTCGTCTTTTGAATTCCATTGATTGGGGAGAAGGAGTTTTTGAACAGTATCATAAAAGATGCAGCTTTTTAAACGCAGAAAATCTCTGCGATATTTATAAGGAATTAGGCGCAGATGCGTTGTGTGACACCTGTCGTTTATACCCCAGACATATCGAAGAATTTGAAAATTTAAGAGAATTTTCCCTGTCCTTATCCTGTCCCGTAGCAGCTAAAATGATTTTAGAATGTCAGGAACCGGTGAAATTTCTGGAAGAAGAGGACGAGAAAGAAGAATGTGAAGAAGACTTTGAAGATTTTGATTTTCTTTTATTCGACTGCCTCTTAGAAGTGAGAGAAAAGCTGTTTTCCATTGTGCAAAACAGAACAATTCCCATAGAAAAGAGAATGTACTGTGTCTTGAAAATAGCAAAAAATTTGCAGGAAGCCCTTGAGGAAGGCGAGTTTTTTGAAAGAGATTTTATTTCAGAAACAGAGCTTTATTTGCAGGAAAGTGCAGAGGAATTTTCCGTCAGTCATTATGAAATTGTGCAGGCAATCCGGAAAGATTTGTTAAGGCTTGAAGTCCTTCGGGAAGAATGGAAAACAAATTTAGAAGCTGCAGAAAGCCTTTTCCAAAAAGGCGAAGCATGGTATACAGAAAAGAGAAAGAAATATAAAGCCGAAATAAAAAATACCATAGGACAGAAACAATGGGATATTTATAAAGAACAGCTTTTGATGTTTTTTTTATATACTTATTTCTGTGGCGCAGTTTATGATGATATGATTTATTCCAAAGGTGTTTTATCTGTAATTTCTGTTTTCTGGATAGAGGAGATTACCTTTTGGAATTGGACAGCACAGGAAGGAAAAATAGAAGAAAAAAATCTGCTGGAAACAGCGTATCGCTATGCAAGAGAAATCGAACATTCCGATGAAAATTTGAACTTACTGGAAGAAATTTTTGACGCAGATAAGCAGTATGAACCGGAAGCTTTAAAGAGTATTTTTGCCGGGGAAAGGAAGCAGTATGAGTAAAGAAATGGAAGAAAAACAGGAAAAACCATATTGGGAGGGAAAAGAATATTCTTTTTATAATCATAAAAAGTGTGAATTTTTTCCCTGTCATGAAACCACAGATCCGGAGAATTTTAACTGCTTGTTTTGTTATTGTCCTCTGTATGCTTTAGGCAGTAAATGCGGAGGCAACTTTAAATACACAGAGCAGGGAATAAAAGATTGCAGTGCTTGCAAGCTGCCTCATAAGAGAAAAAATTATGGTTATATTATGAGTAAATATCAGGAAATTATGGAGTTGGCGAAGAAAAACCAATAGTCTGTATGAGAGAAATACAGGCTTTTAAATCTTCACAAGCATAGTCACAAAAAGGCGTTAAATCAGGGCTGTAAGGGGTTAAATCCGGTATCATACAGGAAATACCTCCTGCAGCCTTTGCGGCTTTTAAACCGTTGATGCTGTCCTCTACAATCATACAGGAGTCAATAGGAACCCGAAGCTTTTCAGCGGTTTTTAAGAAGATTTCAGGATTTGGCTTGCTTTTTGACACTTCATTTCCGCATACAGAAGCAGAAATTTCTTTATAGATATCTGCCAATTTCCAGTAGTGTTCTGCCTGCGTTCTATCCGTAGACGTGGCAATTCCCCACGGTATATTTTCGCTTTTTAGAAAAGAAAGCAGTTCATAAAGTCCTTTTTTAGGAGGAATAGAATATTCTTCTACATAAGCATTTAAGTAGTCGCTGCGGATTTTTCTGGCTTGATGATAATCCACAGCGCCGTTATACCATTCCTGAAAAAGAGCACAATTTCGCTCTCTGGAACCTCCTCTTAATTGTTTTAATCGGTCTTCTTCAAGAGAAAAATTCAGTAAATCGGCAGCTTTTTCCCACCCTTTTTTCATAATTCTTTCTGTATCAAATAAAACACCATCCATATCGAAAATGATTGCTTTTATCATAATTATTTTCCACCTTTCTGCGAAAGGCACCGATGGGGTCATGAAACCCGTC
>UQAX01000001.1 GCA_900539145.1 uncultured Blautia sp. | reverse complement strand
TTGTTTGCCATACAATTTTATTTTCCTCTAACCACTATCTCTTTGTTTCAAACTTCTATCTCCTTTAAAGAAAAACTCGTCAAGTATACCTCATTTTAGCATAAAATTTCTCCGGAGGCAAAAAAATATTTGACGGAGGTGTTGTCATTGGCTTATAATAACCATGTATGTTTATGCCTTAGGGCAAATCAAAAACATAAGAAAGAGTTCAAAAATGATTAAAAGCATGACTGGCTTTGGCAGAGCCGAGCTAATAGATGAAGAAAAGAAGATTACGGTAGAGATGAAATCAGTAAATCACCGTTATCTGGATGTCAATATGAGAATGCCAAAGAAATTCAGCGTTTTTGAAGCTTCTATTCGTTCTTTGTTAAAAGAGTATATCCAGAGAGGAAAAGTTGATGTATTCATTACCTGCGAGGACTATACGCAGAGCAGGATTTCTGTGAAGTATAACCGTGAGATTGCACAGCAGTATCTGAGCTACCTTCAGGAAATGAGCAGAGATTTTCAGCTGGATGGAGAGATAAACGCAGCATTGCTTTCCCGTTATCCGGAAGTTTTGACTATGGAAGAGCAGACAGAGGATGAAGATGAAATGTGGGACGCATTGGAAGGCGTGATAAGAAGTGCTGCTGTTCAGTTCGTAGAAACCAGAAAAAAAGAAGGAACAGAACTGAAAAGAGATATTCTTGATAAACTTAAAAATATGGAAGAAAAGGTAGAGCTGATCGAAAAACGTTCTCCGGATATTATAAAGGAATATAGAGAAAAGCTGGAAACGAAGGTAAAAGAACTTTTAGCTGATACACAAATGGAAGAAACCCGTATTGCAGCAGAAGTTATCCTGTATGCAGATAAGATATGTACAGATGAAGAAACAGTTCGTCTGAAAAGCCATATCAAACATACCAAGTCTGTACTTGACGAAAAGGAAGGAATTGGAAGAAAGCTGGACTTTATTGCGCAGGAGATGAACAGAGAGGCAAATACCATTTTGTCTAAGGCAAATGATTTGGAAACATCCAATCTTGCTATTGATTTAAAAACAGAGATTGAAAAAATTCGCGAACAAATTCAAAATATTGAATAAAGGCAGGATGTGCTATGGCAAAGCTGTTGAACATAGGATTTGGAAATGTGGTAAACATGGATAAGGTGGTTGCGGTGGTAAGTCCCGATGCAGCGCCGATTAAGCGTCTGGTGCAGGCGGCAAAGGAGTCCGGAAGGGCAATCGATGCAACACAGGGAAGAAAGACAAAGGCAGTTCTCATTACAGACGGAGAAATGCTGGTGCTGTCCGCTTTGCAGCCGGAGACAATAGCAAAGAGGTTTGGGATTTTTTCAGAGAATGAAACAAAAGGGGAATACGATGGCTGATAGAGGAATTTTAGTAGTAGTATCCGGTTTTTCAGGCGCCGGAAAAGGAACACTGATGAAACGTCTGATGGAAAAATATGATAATTATGCGTTGTCTGTTTCTGCTACAACAAGAGCTCCAAGACCGGGAGAAGAGCATGGCAGGGAATATTTTTTCCATACAAAGAAAGAATTTGAAGAACTGATTTTAGAAGATGCTTTGATTGAATATGCACAGTATGTTGATAATTATTACGGAACGCCAAAGGCTTACGTTGAAAAACAGTTAAATATGGGAAAAGACGTAATCTTGGAAATTGAAATACAGGGGGCATTAAAGGTTAAGAAAAAAATGCCCAATACCCTGTTGCTTTTTGTAACGCCGCCAAGTGCAGAGGAATTAAAACGCCGTCTTGTCAATCGTGGAACAGAAAGCATGGACGTTATCGAATCAAGACTCAGCAGAGCCTCAGAAGAAGCAGAGGGAATGCCGGAGTATGATTATATATTGATTAACGATGTGATTGAAGATTGTGTTGACAATATGCACAATATTATTCAGAGTCAGCATGACGCAGTCAAAAATCGTCAGGAATTTATAAAAGAAATTACAGAAGAAATTGCTGTATTCAAGAAAGGAGAATAATTATGATACATCCATCTTACACAGAACTTATGGAGGTTATTAACGAAGGAGCAGAAATCGATGACGAACCATTAGTAACCAGCCGCTATTCTGTTGTGCTTGCTACAAGTAAAAGAGCAAGACAGTTAATTGCAGGAAAAGAGGCTATGGTTCCAAGCTCAGGTAAAAAACCGCTTTCCACAGCAGTAGAAGAAATCTACAAGGGAAAGGTTCACATTTTGCCGGAAGAAGAGGAAGTGGAAGAAGAAACAACAGAAGAAAACGAAATCTAATAAAAAATGAGGCTGTCGCATTAAACGGAAATTGCACTTAATGCAACAGCCTCGTGTTGCAGTTAAGGAGGATACATGAGAAAAGTATTGTTTATTTCTCTGGGATGTGACAAAAATCTGGCGGACTCCGAGGAAATGCTGGGGATGCTGGTGGAGAATGGTTATACACTTACCAATGACGAAACAGAAGCAGAGGTCATTGTGGTGAATACCTGTGCCTTTATTCATGATGCAAAGGAAGAAAGTATCAACAGTATTTTGGAAATGGCACGTTACAAAACAGAGGGTGTGTTAAAAGCATTGCTGGTGACAGGCTGTCTTGCACAGAGATATAAAGAAGAAATTATTGAAGAAATTCCTGAGGTAGACGCAGTTCTTGGAACTACCAGCTTCGGAGATATTATTAAGGCGCTGGATAAGGTTTTTGAAGGAGAGCGGTATCTGGAATTTAAAGATATTAACGCCCTAACAGAAATTAGTAAGAAACGAGTTTTGACAACGGGAGGCTATTATGGATATCTGAAAATTGCAGAGGGCTGCGATAAGAGATGTACATACTGTATTATTCCGAAGCTTCGTGGAAACTATCGCAGTATTCCTATGGAACAACTGATTTCTCAGGCGGAATATTTGGCAGAGCAGGGAGTTCGGGAACTGATTTTAGTAGCACAGGAGACTACCGTATACGGAAAAGATATTTACGGGGAAAAATGTCTTCACAAGCTTTTAAAAGAGCTTTGTAAAATTCCGGGTATTCAATGGATACGAATTTTATACTGCTATCCGGAGGAGATTTATCCGGAGCTTATCCAGACTATGAAAGAGGAGAAGAAAATCTGTCATTATCTGGATTTGCCTATTCAGCATTGCAGCGATAAAATTTTAAAGAAAATGGGCAGAAGAACTACAAAACAGGAGCTGATTGACATTGTTGCGCTTCTGAGAAAGGAAATTCCTGATATTATACTGCGAACTACTTTAATTACAGGATTTCCTGGTGAAACAGAGGAAGACCATGAGGAGCTGATGGAGTTTATTGACACTATGGAGTTCGACCGATTAGGCGTCTTTACTTATTCAGCAGAGGAAGATACACCGGCTGCCAATATGCCAAATCAGATTGCAGAAGAAGTGAAAGAAGACAGACAGGCAGAGCTTATGGAACTTCAGCAGGAGATTTCCATTGATAAGGGAAATGATAAAATCGGCACTTGTGTAGAGGTAATGATTGAAGGCAAGGTTGCAGACGAAAATGCTTATGTGGGCAGAACCTATGGAGATGCTCCAAATGTAGACGGATATATTTTTATCAACACAGACACAGAGCTGATGTCAGGAGATTTTGCCAGAGTTCATGTAACAGGGGCGCTGGAATATGATTTGATAGGAGAGTTGGAAAATGAATACACCGAATAAATTAACCATTGCAAGAATTATTATGATACCGTTTTTTGTTGCATTTTTAATGTATGATATTACAGGCAGTGCAGATAAATGGATTGCTCTTGCTATTTTTGTAATTGCCAGCCTTACCGATTTACTGGATGGCTATCTGGCAAGAAAATATCATCTTGTAACAAATTTCGGAAAATTTATGGACCCACTGGCTGACAAACTGCTTGTTTGTTCTGCGTTGATTTGCTTTACTTCCACAGGACAGCTTCCTGCATGGATTACTATTATCATTATTGCAAGAGAATTTATTATCAGCGGCTTCCGCCTGATTGCAGCTGACAACGGAATTGTCATTGCAGCAAGCTACTGGGGTAAATTTAAAACAGTTTCTCAGATGATTATGATTATTTTAATGATTATGAATATTCAGAATACTATATTTCAGGGAGCAATTACGGTATTTGTAGTAATTGCCGTAGCGCTTACTGTTATTTCACTGGTAGATTATATTCTGAAGAATAAAAATGTATTAAGTATGCAGGATTAAAAAGAGGGTGACAGAATGAAACCGGAAGAAAAGGTTGTAGAGCTTTTGAAAAAGCACCAGTTAAAACTGACAACCATAGAGTCCTGTACGGCAGGGGCGATTGCAGCACGGATTGTAGACGTGCCGGGAGCTTCGGAGGTGTTTGAGCAGGGCTTTGTGACTTATTCCAATGAAGCAAAAATGCGTGCCGTGAAGGTGCAGAAGGAAGTTTTTGAAAAATACGGTGCAGTCAGCGAGAAATGTGCAGAAGAAATGGTAAGAGGCGGGCTTTTGGAAGCAAAAGCGGATATAGCCGTATCGGCTACCGGCTTTGCAGGTCCTTCCGGTGGCTGGGAAGCACCGGTCGGAACTGTCTTTATCGGCTGTGGTTCTGCCAAAGAAATACAGGTGAGAGAATATCATCTGGATGGCAGTCGAAGCGAGGTAAGAGAAGAAGCAGTTGCCTGTGCTCTTCATCAGCTTTACGAGTATTTATCCCAGCATTTTGAACATCTGTAGGATTTTCTCCATACGGGCAGCTTCTTCCGGTGATTTGCCGGCTTTTAATACCTGAATGATTGCTTCCATTTCCTGTGGGGAGAAATGAACTCCTTTAGATTTGTTGGCAGAAGCGGCAGACATGAGAAAAGGAAGCAGCTCCTGGGGCGTTTTTTTCGCAGAGCCTTGTTCTGCCAGTGCATTGAGCATGGCAAGTTTTGACATATCCATTCCTGCAAGTTTGGGATTATCCATCCAGGAGGAGGTTGCTTTTTGGGCAGCTTCCTCTTTTTTGGTTTCTTGATTTGAATTTGAATAAAAATTATTCATGAAAGGGAGGACCTCCTTTTTGAAAACTGTCTAAATCTAACATTTGCATCATAAGGAAAGTATTTGTGATATTTTCCAATTTTTCTTTTAATGGTCCACGGCACACCTTGCTGCAGGCAGAGAGCATTTCTAAGGGATCTGCTTTTTCCTGTGGTTTTGCGCAGATTTGCATAGCATTTTCAGAAGAATGTAAAAGTTTAAAGGTGTTTTGTAATTCCAGAAATTTTGCAAAAATACATGCAAAGGACTGTCCTTTTGAGGGAAGATAGGGAATGGATGCTTTTAAAATTCGCACAGAGTCTTCATTTACCATTTCGTCCAGTAATGATTGGGAACTCATATTGATTGATACTCCTAGAATGAAATCCATAAATTATATGTTCGGGTGTGTGGACTTATGTCAAAAAAGATACTCTGGGCATAAAATAAAAAAGAAAGGAGATGCTTATGGAAAACGGAAAAACAAGGGTAGTGGAAGATGGAAATACCATCTATGAAATAGATTTAGACTGTATGAATAAAAAGAAGATGCAGAAACAGAGAGGTTCGGTAAGTCCCCAAAGCAGGAAAAGAAAAATGTCATCCAAAAGAGTCAAGTAATTCTTTCTTGAAATACATTTCACACTGTGCTATCATAAAAAACAATGATTATCTTATCAGATATACCATTAGGAGGGAAAAACGTGCAAAAATACGGAGTAAACGAACTTAGAAGAATGTTTTTAGAGTTCTTTGAGAGTAAAGAACATTTAGCTATGAAAAGCTTTTCGCTGGTTCCTAGAAATGATAAGAGCCTGCTTTTAATTAATTCAGGAATGGCGCCTTTAAAGCCATATTTTACAGGTGCGGAAATTCCGCCAAGACGCAGAGTGACAACCTGCCAGAAATGTATTCGTACAGGAGATATTGAAAATGTAGGAAAGACTGCACGTCATGGTACTTTCTTTGAAATGCTTGGGAACTTTTCTTTTGGAGATTATTTTAAGCATGAAGCCATTGCATGGTCTTGGGAATTCCTCACAGAAGTAGTTGGGCTGGATCCACAGCGCCTTTACCCATCTATTTATGAAGAAGATGAAGAAGCTTTTGAAATCTGGAATAAAGAAATTGGAATTCCGGCAGAGCGTATCTTCCGTTTTGGAAAAGCAGACAACTTCTGGGAGCATGGTGCAGGACCATGCGGACCATGTTCTGAAATTTATTATGACAGAGGCGAAAAATACGGCTGCGGCAGTCCGGACTGTACCGTGGGCTGTGAATGTGACCGCTATATGGAAATCTGGAACAATGTATTTACACAGTTTGAAAGTGACGGAGAGGGAAATTATACCGAATTAGTTCAGAAGAACATCGATACCGGTATGGGATTAGAGCGTCTGGCATCTGTTGTACAGGATGTTGACTCCATCTTTGACGTTGATACTTTATGTGCTCTTCGAACAAAAGTATGTGAGCTGGCACACACAGAATATAAGAAAGATGCAGCAAAGGACGTTTCCATTCGTCTGATTACAGACCATATCCGTTCTGCGACTTTTATGATTTCCGATGGTATTATGCCTACGAATGAAGGCAGAGGCTATGTGCTTCGTCGTTTAATCAGACGTGCGGCTCGTCACGGACGTCTTCTCGGTATTGAAGGAAAATTCCTTGCCGCATTAAGTGCTGTTGTAATTGAGGGCTCTAAAGACGGATATCCGGAGCTGGAAGAAAAGAAAGATTTTATTTTCCAAGTTCTGACAAAAGAAGAAGAGCAGTTTAACAAAACCATTGACCAGGGATTAAATATTCTGTCTGAAATGGAAGCTGCCATGAAAGCAGAAGGAAAAACAGAGCTTTCCGGAGAAGCTGCGTTTAAGCTTTATGATACTTATGGATTTCCTCTTGACCTGACAAAGGAAATTTTAGAAGAAAAAGGCTGTACCATTGATGAAGCAGGCTTTAAAGCTGCGATGGATGAGCAGAGAGAAAAAGCCCGTATTGCAAGAAGCACAACCAACTATATGGGTGCAGATGCAACGGTATATGATGAAATTGATGTAAATGTTACAACAGAATTTGTGGGCTATGACTCTTTAACCTGTACTTCTAAAATCACAGTTCTCACAACAGAGGATGAAATTACAGAAGCTCTCACAGAAGACCAGAGAGGTACTGTTTTTGTAGAGCAGACACCATTTTACGCTACTATGGGCGGACAGCAGGGCGATAAAGGTGTGATTACTCTGGGAGATGCAGAATTTAAGGTAGAAGATACCATTAATTTAAGAGGCGGAAAAGTAGGTCATGTAGGTGTTCTCACAAAAGGTATGCTGAAAACAGGTGATGTGGTAACTTTACAGGTTTGTGAAAAATACAGAATGAATTCCTGTAAGAACCACAGTGCAACACATCTTTTACAGAAAGCATTAAAGACTGTTTTAGGTTCTCATGTAGAACAGAAGGGTTCTCTTGTGACACCGGATAGACTGCGTTTTGACTTTGCACACTTCCAGTCCATGACAGCAGAAGAGCTGGCAAAAGTGGAAGAAATTGTAAACAAAGAAATTCAGGCAGCACTTCCTGTTGTGACAGAGGTTATGAGCATTGAGGAAGCAAAGAAAGCCGGAGCAATGGCTTTATTCGGAGAGAAATACGGCGAAGAAGTTCGTGTGGTTTCCATGGGTGATTTCTCCAAAGAGCTTTGCGGAGGTACTCATGTTTCCAATACAGGTGTGATTACTACATTTAAAATCATTTCTGAAAGCGGTATTGCAGCAGGTGTACGCCGTATTGAAGCTCTTACAGGAGACGGAGTGTTTGCTTATTATAAAGAAATCGAGAAGAAACAGGCTGAAATCGCAGCAATGTTAAAGACTTCTCCGTCAGAAATTGAAGAAAAGATTGCTCATCTTCAGGCAGAAGTAAAAGCGCTTCACAGTGAAAATGAGTCTTTAAAAGCGAAGATGGCACAGGAAGCAGTAGGAGATGTATTAAATCAGGTACAGGAAGTAAAAGGCGTGAAGCTTTTGGCAGTATCTCTTACCGATGTAGATATGAACGGTCTTCGTGATTTAGGTGACCAGTTAAAAGAAAAGCTGGGCGAAGGCGTTGTTGTTCTTGCAAGTGTTGTAGGCGGTAAGGTAAGTCTTCTTGCTATGGTAACAGAGCAGGCGCAGAAAGCAGGGGCACACGCAGGAAACCTGATTAAGGGAATGGCTGCTATCGTAGGCGGTGGCGGCGGTGGACGTCCGAATATGGCACAGGCAGGGGGCAAAAACCCGGATAAAGTGCCGGAAGCATTGGAAGCCGCAGCAAATATTTTGGCAGACCAGATAAAATAATGAAACTTTTTAAGAAAAATTATTTAAAACAGTTGACGAACTGTAAAAATCTGATATAATATCAGTTGTGCAATAAAAATACCCAGACAGTTGTATTATGCACAATTTACAGCTGGAGGGAGGTTAGGTGTGAGCTTATGTCAAATGTAATCGTAAAAGAAAACGAGACTTTAGATAGCGCTTTACGTCGTTTCAAGCGTAGCTGTGCAAAAGCAGGTATTCAGCAGGAAATCCGTAAAAGAGAGCATTACGAAAAACCAAGTGTTCGTCGTAAGAAAAAATCTGAAGCAGCTAGAAAACGTAAATATAATTAATGTGCAGTTAAAAGCCTCTGGACAATTACCAGAGGCTTTTTTACCATATTACAGACGGGAAAAAGGAATTTTATGAAAAAGATTATCGATTTAATATCCAATCGGATTTTTGTTACAGTAGTAGCGGTTCTTTTGCAGTTAATCTGGATTTTTGCAATGCTTTGGGGGCTGGGAGCATTTTCCGGTCATATTATGAATTTGATTAGTCTGCTGAGTCTTCTTATGGTATTGTGGATTGTAAATAAAGATATCAATCCCTCCTATAAGCTGGCGTGGACAATCCTGATATTGGCAGTTCCTGTTTTCGGCGTAATTATTTATCTTCTTTTTGGACAATCCCGTGTGGCAAAGAAAATGACACAGGAGTCAAAAGAAGTAGTAAAAGAGATTGAGAACTATTTTAAAGAGAGTGCGGGAACGAGAAAGGCTTTGGCTAAGGAAAGTCTGAGCGCTTCCAACCAGTCAGCGTATATCAGAGATTTTGCCGGATTTCCGGTTCATAGAAACACCACTACCAAGTATTATCCGGTAGGAGATGAGATGTTTGTAGATATGCTGGAGGATTTGAAAAAAGCAGAGCATTTTATTTTTCTGGAGTATTTTATTATACACGAAGGGAAAATGTGGGATGAAATTTTGGAAATCCTCGAAGAAAAAGTAAAGCAGGGTGTGGATGTAAGGCTGATTTATGATGATATGGGCTGTGTGACAACACTTCCGTATCGTTATTATAAGAAGCTTCAGGCAAAAGGAATTAAATGCGCTGCCTTTAATCCCATAAGACCGATTTTAAACATTGTGTTAAACAACCGAGACCATCGAAAGATATTGGTGATTGACGGGCACACAGGCTATACGGGAGGCATCAATCTGGCAGATGAATATATTAACCAGCAGATGCGCTTCGGTCATTGGAAGGATACGGGTGTGCGCCTTTGCGGAGAAGGTGTATGGAATTTAACGGTAATGTTTTTGCAGATGTGGTCTGTGATTACCAGAACAAAAACTCATTTGCCTGCTTACGGACCTTACGTGTACCATCCGGAGGAATTTGAAAATGACGGTTTTGTACAGCCTTACGGAGACTCTCCTTTGGATGGAGAGGTTGTAGGGGAAAATGTCTATTTGAATGTAATCAATCAGGCAAAAAAATATATTTATATTACTACGCCGTATTTGATTATTGACAATGAAATGATGACAGCCCTTTGTCTGGCATCGAAAAAGGGAATTGATGTACGGATTATTACACCGGGAATACCGGACAAAAAGCTGGTGTTTTTATTAACCCGCTCTTATTACCGACAGCTTTTGGAGGCAGGTGTGAGAATTTATGAATATACGCCGGGCTTTATTCATGCGAAAAGCTTTGTCTGTGATGATGAAATTGCGGTGGTCGGTACAATAAATCTGGATTACCGCAGTCTGTATCTGCATTTTGAATGTGCTGCGTGGATGTATCAGTGTCAGGCAGTAGGGCAGGTGAAGGAAGATATGCTGAGCACTTTCCGAAACAGCAGGGAAGTCAGTCTAAACACCTGCAAAGAACAGAATGTATTTCGCAGAGGCTTACAGAGTATTCTGCGCTTGTTTGCTCCTATGCTTTAGAGTGAAAATACAGGAGAGGAGGAGTTTTTATGTGGACAAGGAATTTTTTCGGAATTGAACTGTATTATATTATTCAGTGGTTTTTGATTTACAGCATGCTGGGATGGCTGGTAGAGTCTGTCTATATGTCGATATGTAACAGGAAGCTGATAAACAGAGGCTTTGTAAGAGGACCTTTCTGTCCGATTTACGGTTTTGGTGCATTGATTGTATATTTCTTGTTAAGACCTGTTTGTGACAATATTTATTTATTGTATCTTTTCGGATGTCTTGTTCCCACAGCTTTTGAATACCTGACTGCAAAGCTGATGATGAAGGTCTTTGGAGAGGTCTGGTGGGATTATTCCAATAAGCCCTTTAATTATAAAGGTATTCTCTGTCTGGAAAGTACCATTGCATGGGGCTTTTATACCGTAGGGCTGTTTCTGTTCCTTCACAAAGGAGTGGAGTTTATTGTAAGCAGATATTCTGTTCATACGGGAAAATGGCTGGCAGGCATTTTGATGTTTTTATTGGGAATTGATTTTCTTTGGAATATGTATCTTCAAAAAAAGGAAAGCATTTCAGCTGTAAAAGAGAAAATACAGAAATATATTTAAAGAGAGGGAACTGTCGTATTAGGCAGTTCCTTTTTGTCATATTTTCCTTTTTTCCTGCTTACAATGCTATAAGAGGAATTTTGGGAGCTTGTGTATGATTTACAGAGCAACAGCAAAAATCATTGTAGGTATTCTGCTTTTTTGTTCTTTATTTTTCACGCCGCTTACAGTAAAAGCAGAAAATGAGGAGCTGATTACAGCGCCTCATGGCGTACTGATGGAGGCGTCCACAGGAAAAATTATCTATGAAAAGGATATGGATACCAGAGTAAAGCCTGCCAGCATTACGAAAATCATGACCTTGATTTTAATTTTTGATGAGCTGGAAAAGGGAAACCTACATATGGAAGACGAGGTAGTAACCAGTGCCTATGCCAAATCCATGGGCGGCTCGCAGGTGTTTTTGGAGGAAGGAGAAAAGCAGACGGTAGAAACGCTGATTAAATGTATTGTCATTGCTTCCGGTAATGATGCCAGTGCAGCTATGGCAGAGCACATTGCGGGAAGTGAAGCAGAATTTGTAAAGCGAATGAACGAAAGGGCAAAAGGATTGGGCATGGAGAATACGAATTTTGAAGACTGCTGTGGTCTTACAGAGTCGGATAATCATTATACCAGCGCTCATGATGTGGCAATTATGTCCAGAGAGCTGATTACCCGTTATCCGAAAATTTTGGAATATTCTTCTGTGTGGATGGAAAATATCACGCATGTGACACAAAAAGGCAGCAGTGAATTTGGTCTTACTAATACGAATAAGCTTATTCGAAGCTATGACGGGTGCGTTGGTTTAAAGACAGGAAGTACCAGCGTGGCAAAATATTGTGTATCCGCAGTGGCAAAGCGAGAGGGTATTACTTTAATCAGTGTGGTGATGACAGCGCCGGATTATAAGGTTCGCTTTAAAGATGCGGCAGCTATGCTGAATTTAGGCTTTGGAAGCTGTAAGCTGTATGTAGATGAGCAAAAGGAAAAGCTTCCTCAAATTCCGGTGGAGGGCGGTGTTTTGGAAAAAGTCCCATGTGCTTACGAAAAAGAATTTCGCTATTTAGATACAGAGGGCGCTTCTTTTGAAAATATAGAAAAGAAAATAAAGCTGAAAAAGGACTTAAAAGCTCCGGTGAAAAAAGGAGACACCGTAGGAGCTGTCAATTATTATCTGGACGGAAAAGAAATCGGAAGTGTGAAAATCCTCTGTGTCAAAGGAACAAAGCAGGCACAGTACAGCGATTGTGTAAAGAAGGTGTGGGAGCGCTTTTTAAAGAAAATAGGTTGAAAGTGCTTATGGTTTATACTATAATAAGCCGAGTTACAGAGAAAATATCGGGTGAGGAACATTGAAAACATTTAAAACAACTTTTTATAAAATACAGTCAGATAAATTAAAAACACAGAGTATCCGTTTGGCAGTGCTCAGTGATTTGCATAATGTAGAGCTGGGGAAGGAGAATGAAAATCTTCTGGGAGAATTAAAGGAGCAGGCGCCGGATGCAATATTGATTGCCGGTGATTTGGTTCTGGGAAAAGAGAAGGCATCGTTTCAGATACCCTATGCTTTTTTAAAGGAAGCTGTGCATATAGCTCCTGTCTATTATGCTTTGGGCAATCATGAGCAGAGAATGAAAAGGAAACCGGAGGTTTATGGAGAGGGCTATCTGGGATTTGAAAAAAGAGTGGGAAAGCTGGGCGTTGTATTTCTGGAAAATGAAACAAGAGAGCTGGAAGTGCGAGGAGAGAAAATTTTGATTTCCGGTCTTTTGCCTCCTTATAAATACTATAAAAAAGGAGGCAAAGATTTTCTGAAAAGTGAGGAAATCGAAGTACTTTTAGGGAAACCGTCCAAAAATCAGTTTCAGGTACTTCTGGCGCATACACCGAAATATGGAGACAGCTATCTGGAATGGGGCAGTGATGTGACTTTTTCCGGACATTACCACGGAGGAATGGTGCAGCTTCCGTTTTTAGGCGGTGTTATCAGCCCTGATTTTCGGATTTTTCCCAAGTATTGTAAGGGACATTTTCAAGAAGGAGACAGACATCTGATAGTCAGCGGAGGTTTGGGAGAGCATACCATTCCCCTGCGTATTTTCAATCCCAGAGAGCTGATTATGGTAGAGTGCAGTCCAAAGAAAAATTCTGAAAAGTAGACTTTTTTGTGAAAATAGTGTAGAATGACTGAGGAAAGAAAGGCAGAAAGAGGTAGAAGACATGGGAATTCCTGTAAAGCTTCAGGTGTTTGAAGGTCCGTTGGATTTGCTCCTGCATCTGATTGAGAAAAATAAAGTAAATATTTATGATATTCCCATTGTAGAGATTACAGAGCAGTACATGGACTACATTCGTGCAATGGAGAGAGAAGATTTAAACATTATGAGTGAGTTCATGGTTATGGCTGCAACCTTGATTTCCATTAAATGCAGAATGCTTCTGCCAAGAGAAGTGAATGAGGAAGGGGAGGAAGAAGACCCCAGAGAAGAATTGGTGCGCCAGCTGTTGGAATATAAGATGTATAAATATATGTCTTATGAGCTTCGAGACCGTATGGCAGCCGCATCAAAAAAAGTATACAAGCTTCCTACCATACCAAAAGAAGTGTTGTCCTATCGTGAGCCGGTAGATACCGGTCAGTTATTGGACGGACTTACCTTGGAAAAGCTCAATGAAATTTTTCAGAGTGTTATCCGCCGTCAGGAGGATAAAGTTGACCCAATCCGAAGCAAATTCGGTAAAATTGAGAAAGAAGAAGTAAGTCTGCCTGAAAAAATGGAAGAAATTGAGGAATATGCCAGAACACATTCCAGATTTAATTTTCGTGATTTGCTGGAAAGACAGGCAAGTAAAGTACAGATTATCGTATCGTTTCTGGCAATTCTGGAGTTGATGAAAATGGGAAAGATTTCCATTTATCAGGAGCATATTTTTGCAGAAATAGAGATTAAATCCTGTTTGGAGAGAGAAAAAAATGGAACTGAATAAAATAGAAGGCGCAATAGAAGCGCTGTTGTTTGCCATGGGAGAGTCGGTAGAATTAAGTACATTGGCAAAAACCATTGGACATGATATAGAGACCACAAGAAAAATTGTCAGAAATATGATGCTGAAATATCAGGAAGAGGACCGTGGAATTAAAATTATCGAGCTTGAAAATGCGTATCAGATGTGTACAAAGGAAGAGTATTATGATTATCTGGTAAAGATGGCTTTGCAGCCGAAAAAGGCTGTGCTTTCCGATGTTATGCTGGAAACTCTTTCCATCATTGCTTATAAACAGCCTGTTACAAAGCTGGAAATAGAAAAAATCAGGGGTGTAAAATGTGACCATGCCATAGCAAAGCTTATGGAATATGGACTGGTGCAGGAGGTAGGGCGCTTGGATGCTCCGGGAAGACCGATTTTACTTGGCACTACGGAGGAATTTCTCCGCAATTTTGATGTGCAGGGGCTGGATGAGCTGCCGGAGATTGACCCTGTTCAAATGGAAGATTTTAAAGCAGAGGCAGAAGAAGAAATTCAATTACAGCTTAATTTATAGAGATACCTTTTTGGTATCTTTTTTTAATATCTACATATATTGTAAAAAGGAGAAATCAGAATGAAGAAAAATAAATGGAAAAAAATCTTGTCTCTTTTTCTTGCTTTTTACATAAGTATGTCTGCATTTCCCGTTTTAGCAGCAGGAAAGGGGGACGAGCCGGAGAATTTATATGCGCTTTCTGCGGCTTTGATTGACGGAGAGTCAGGACGTGTGCTGTATGAGAAAAACGGAGAGGAAAAACGTCCTATGGCGAGCACCACAAAGATTATGACCTGCATTTTAACTTTAGAAAGCGGCTGTTTGGAGGAGATTGCAGAAGCTTCAGAGAAAGCGGCGAGGATGCCAAAGGTACATTTAGGAGCTTCGGTGGGAGAGAAGTTTTATGTGAAGGATTTGTTGTATTCTCTGATGCTGGAAAGCCATAATGACTCTGCAGTAATTTTGGCAGAGCATGTGGGAGGAAGCGTAGAAGGCTTTGCAGAAAAGATGAATGAAAAAGCAAGGGAAATCGGCTGTGAAGACACTTGGTTTATTACTCCCAATGGGCTGGATGCAAAGGAAGAACGAGAGGGAGAAGAAAAGGTTCATGAAACAACTGCCGAAAATTTAGCGCAGATTATGCGGTACTGTGTTTGTTTATCCCCTGCAAGGGAAGAGTTTTTGAAAATTACCCAGACACCATCTTACCGCTTTTCCGATGCAGACGGAAAGCGGGAGTTTAGCTGCCAAAATCACAACGCTTTTTTGTCTATGATGGAAGGGGCAATCAGCGGAAAAACAGGATTTACGGCACAGGCGGGGTATTGCTATGTGGGAGCGCTGCAAAGAGACGGGAAAACCCTAATTGTAGCCCTTTTGGGCTGTGGCTGGCCAAATAATAAAGGATATAAGTGGTCAGATACCAGAAAATTGATGGAATATGGTTTAAATGAGTATTCCCTTCATTCCTTTGATGAAATAGAATTTTCAAAATGTCCCAAAGAAATTCCCGTGGAAAATGCCAGAAACAAAAAGCTGGATAAAAATGCTAATATTTCTCTTTTTCGGGAAAAGGGAGAGGAGAAAAAAATCCTGTTAAAAGAAGGAGAGCAGATAGAGGTTACCTATCATGGGAAAAAGAAACTGACTGCTCCTGTAAAAAAAGGAGAAAAAATAGGAGAATTACATTACGAGATAGATGGAGAAGTCTGGTATAAGGAAGATATTTTGACAGCAGAGGGGAAGAAGAAAATTGATTTCCCGTGGTGCTTAGAACAGGTAGTGAAAAGATACGGAAACGTTGAAAAAAATTAGAAACGTGTTAGAATGAAAGCAGAAATACAGGGACAGGATGAAGAGGTGCTTATGAACGCAAGGACAGTGATTATGGATTTTTCCGGTGTCTATAAAGAGGAAAGCTTTTACGAAGGAAAAGACGCCGCATGGATGGATTTTACAAAGCTTACAGGAGTAAATTGCTACTGTACAGAGGAAGCAGAGGAGGAAATCAAAGAACGGATAAAAAATCTTGATTTTGCAGGTATCCATTTTCTGGACTCCGGCAATTATCATTATTTAAGTAAATTTTGGCTGGAAAAGATAGACAGACCGTTTTCGTTTGTGGTATTTGATAATCATACAGATATGCAGGAGGCTTCCTTTTGGGGACTGCTTTCCTGCGGAAGCTGGGTGCGGGAATGTATTCTTTCCAATAAATATATGAAAGAAGTCTGCGTAATCGGACCGCCGAGAACCGCTTTTTTGGAATGTGAAAAGGAAATTTTAGAAAAGGTTACTCCCATTAGCAGGGAGGATATGAAGCAGGAAAAAGCCAAATGGCATGAATTTTTAGAGAGAAATCAAGATGTTCCGGTGTATTTGTCTCTGGATAAAGACATTTTATCTTTAGAGGCTGCCAGAACCAACTGGGAGCAGGGAGATGTGAGTTTTGAGGAAATAAAAGAGTGGCTGCAGGAATTATTTTCACAATGCTTTGTATTGGGAGCGGATGTGTGCGGAGAACATACGCCGGACACAACATCTGTTTCATACTCAGAAGATATAGAAATCAATAATGCAATCAACAGAAAAATCTGGGAGCTGTTGGAGAAAAAGCTTACAGAGCAGGAAGAGCGTCAGATGGACAAGGTATTTTTGGAAACAAAACAGGCAGATAAAAAATTGTCTATTGCGCTTATGCGATATTTTGATTTGGAAAAAGAGGATAAAAGAAAGCGTCTGTACGGAGAATATTTAAAGCTGCGTTTTCGACCGGCAGTGGAATTGCTGATTAAGAAAAAAGAAAATAAAAAGCTGACAGAGCTTATTAAAGAACAGGAGGCAGATGAAAATCTTCTCAACTCTTTTTTGAAAACAGCGGTTCAATATGGCAATCAGGAAGCACAAATTTTTTTGTTGCAGGAAAAAGAAGCTTTGGGAGGATTTCAGGAAAAGAGCTGGGAGCTTTAAAATGGAAACAAAAGAAGAATATTTATGGGAAGAGGTAAAAGAGCTTGCTCTGACAAAATTTTGCTGTGAAAGTCCGAGGCTTTATCGGATTTTTCAAATGGTGTTTACAGGCTTTCAAAGAAATACTTTAACAGGGACGGATGGAGAAACTTTTTTCTATGAGCCGAAGCTTTTCTTGAACCTCTATATGGAAAAGGGAGCACAGGGAATAAACCGTTTTTTTCTTCATACACTGTTTCATCTGTTGTACAGACAGGTAAGGGAGAATACAGAATCTTCGCCTTTTTGGCATTTGGCTTGTGATATGGTGACAGAGTATACCATTGATGCGCTGGAACAGGAGGAGCTTACAGGGAAAATGTCAAAGGCAGCCCAAGAATTTTGCAGTCAAATCTGGGAAAACGGGGAAGGGCTGTCAGCAGAAGCAGTAGAGGAAAGACTGGAAAGGAAAAAATTTTCTCCAAGTGAACTAGAATTTTGGCAAAAGTGTTTTGAGCAGGACAATCACACTCTCTGGAAAGAGATAAAAGAAGAACAGACAGAAAAGCTGCTTGACTGGGCGCTTTCCTTAAAAGCATCAGGAGAGGACGGCAGCGGAAATGAATTTGGAAAAAGAGGTACGCAGAGAGGGTATAAACAGGAGTGGTATGAGCTTCAGGAAGAAAGGAAGCGAAATTATAATAAATTTTTAAGACGGTTTACAGTGGAAAGAGAAGAGTTACAGTTAGATATGGAAGCTTTTGATTATATTCCCTACTTGTACGGGCTTTCTCATTATGGAAATCTCCCTTTTTTAGAGCCTTTGGAATATACAGAGGCAAAGAAGCTGGAGGAGCTGGTCATTGCCATTGATACCTCCGCATCTTGTAAAAGACCTACGGTACAGCGGTTTTTACAGGAAACTTATGCGGTTTTGGGGCAGCAGGAAAATTTTTTTAAAAAGCTGCGGGTACATATTATACAGTGTGACTGTTATGTGCAGGAAGATGTAAAAGTCACCTGTGAAAAGGAATGGAAAGAATATTTGCGGCATATCAAGATACAGGGCGGAGGAGGAACAGACTTCCGTCCGGTATTTCGCTATGTAAATGAAATGCTTGCAGACGGAAGACTGAAAAATTTAAAGGCGCTTTTATATTTTACCGATGGAGATGGGATTTATCCCAGAGAAAAACCGGATTATGAGGCTGTTTTTTTGCTGACAAAAGAACCGCCCAAGGAAGCTAATGTGCCAAGTTGGGCTACCCTTCTCTATATGGATGAAAGACAATAGGAGAGAACAATGAATATTGCAGAAGCAAAACAGGAAATTATAAACACATTGCGGGCATATACGGCAAAGGATGAGGAGGGGAATTATAAAATCCCCATACAATACCAAAGGCCGGTATTGCTTATGGGACCTCCGGGTATTGGGAAAACTGCTATTATGAAGCAGATTGCAGAGGAAGAAAAAATCGGGCTTGTGGAGTATACGCTGACACACCATACACGGCAAAGCGCCGTGGGACTGCCGATTTTAGAGAAGAAAAGATTTCAGGGAGAAGAATATACGGTTACAGAATATACCATGAGCGAAATGCTTGCATCGGTATATGAATGTATAGAAAAAGAAGGTGCAGAAACAGGAATTTTATTTTTAGATGAGATTAACTGTGTTTCTGAAACCTTAGCGCCTACCATGCTGCAGCTTTTACAAAATAAGACCTTTGGAGCGCATAGGCTTCCAAAAGGCTGGTGTATTGTGGCTGCGGGAAATCCGGAGCGTTATAATAAATCTGTGCGGGAGTTTGATATTGTAACCCTTGACCGAGTAAAGAAAATAGAAATTCAGGAAAATCATTCTGTGTGGGACAGATATGCGGCAAGACAGGGTGTTCATTTAGGAATACGCAGCTATTTGCAGTTAAGGGCAGAAAATTTTTACCGCATAGAAGAACGGCAGGAAGGAAGCTGTTTTGTAACGGCAAGAGGCTGGGAGGATTTATCCCGAATTTTGCAAAGCTACGAAGAAATGAAAGTGCCTGTAACAGAGGAGCTGATAGGCGAATACATACAGTATGAGGAAGTGGCAGCAGACTTTTATGGCTTTTATCAGCTGTTTAAGAGCTATGAAGAAAAGTATCAAAGGTATTCTTTTGAAGAAAAAGAGGACATGCTTTTTCATGCAGATTTTGACGGAAAGGTTTTGCTTATGCAGCTTTTAGAGGGTGAGCTGGAAGGAAAAATAAAGGAATATCAACAGGAAAAGGCTTATATAAACGGTTTGTATGAAGAACTAAAAAAGATGAAAAAGGCTGTTGCAGAGGAACAGCAGGATATAGACACGCTTTTTTGTCAGACAATAGAACGAAGGAAAAGACAGGAAAAAATTCTGGCAGAGCAGGGACTTTTGTCAAAAGAAAAACAAAAGACTGACAAAAATATCACAAAGTGGTTGGATGAGAGAAAATGGAAATTGAAAGAAGCAGGATTTGCGGCTGTAAAAGAAGATTTTTACAGAGAAACCTTGAAATTAAAGCATCAGGAGGAACAAATCCGGATGCTGCTTGACAAGGAGCTGGGAGACGTGAAAAACAGCAGTAAAACAGGGCAGGAGCTGCCTCTGTTTCTGTCTATGCTGTCTCAAAATGAAAGGATTGCGGAATTTATCGCAGAGCATAGATGTGAAAGCTATTTAAAGGAGAGTAAAGCCCTTTTGTTACAGGAAAGAGAAGCTGCTTTAAAAGAGGAAATACAGGCGTTTCAGACAAAGTAAAAAAGAAATGGAAAATCATACAAGTTATACTTGACTAATTTAGTTTAGAATTGTTATAATCTTAACAGATTAAAAAATAATGTACATATCAGGAGGATATTAAGTATGAATCAGTGTTTTGGATGCAATACATGTGCCAGTGCAGATAAGCCTTTAGAAGGATTTATCCGTAATTTACCTATGGAAACTTCTCATCACAGAGTAGAAGGACAGAGTACAAAGTGCGGCTTTGGTTTACAGGGCGTATGCTGCCGTCTTTGCTCCAACGGTCCATGTCGTATTACACCAAAAGCTCCAAGAGGAATTTGTGGTGCGACAGCAGATGTTATTGTTGCACGTAACTTCCTTCGTGCAGTGGCAAGTGGCTCTGGATGCTATATTCATATTGTAGAAAATACAGCGTTAAACGTAAAGAAAACAGCAGAAATCAAAGGCGAGATTAAAGGGGAGAAATCCCTTGCAAGACTTGCTGAAATTTTCGGTGTTCAGGGAACAGATAAATGGGATACTGCAAAACAAGTAGCTCAGAAGGTTCTGGATGATTTATATAAACCGGAATACGAAAAAATGGAATTAGTTGAAAAAATGGCTTATGCACCTCGTTTCAAAAAATGGAAGGAATTAGGCATTTTACCGGGCGGGGCAAAAAGTGAAGTGTTCCACGGAGTTGTAAAATGTTCTACAAACTTAAATTCTGATCCTGTTGATATGTATACAGACTGTCTGAAGCTTGGTATTTCCACAGGTTTATATGGACTGACTCTTACAAACCTGTTAAATGACGTGCTTTTAGGAGAGCCTGAGCTTCGCATGGCTCCTGTTGGACTTCGTGTTATTGATCCGGATTACATCAATATTATGATTACAGGACATCAGCATACAATCTTTGTAGACTTACAGGAAAGACTTACATCCAAAGAAGCAGTGGAAAAAGCAAAAGCAGCAGGTGCAAAAGGCTTTAAGCTGGTTGGATGTACTTGTGTAGGTCAGGATTTACAGCTTAGAGGCGCTCATTACGAAGAAGTATTTGACGGACACGCAGGAAACAACTATACAAGTGAAGCGGTACTTGCTACTGGCGGTATTGATGCTGTCCTTTCTGAGTTTAACTGTACACTTCCGGGTATCGAGCCAATCTGTGACGAATTAAAGATTAAACAGATTTGTCTTGACAGTGTTGCAAAGAAAGCAAATGCAGAGCTGAAACCATTTGTTTTTGAAGAAAGAGAAAAACAGAGTGAAGAAATCATTGACGAGATTATTGAAGCATACAAAGCAAGACGTGGCAACGTTCCGATGAACTTAATGCCGGAACACGGAAATGACCATACCTTAACAGGTGTTTCCGAAGGTTCTTTGAAAGAATTTTTAGGCGGTAACTGGAAACCGTTAATTGATTTAATCGTATCCGGTGATATCAAAGGTATTGCCGGCGTAGTTGGATGCTCCAACCTGACAGCAGGCGGACATGACGTTCTCTCCGTAGAACTGACAAAAGAACTGATTGCAAAAGATATTCTGGTATTGACAGCAGGATGTTCTTCAGGAGGTATTGAAAACTGCGGACTTATGACACCGGAAGCTGCAAAATATGCAGGTCCAAAGCTTCGTGCCGTATGTGAAAAATTAAATATTCCTCCGGTATTGAACTTCGGTCCATGTCTTGCAATCGGACGTCTTGAGATTGTGGCAACAGAATTGGCAGAGGCAATCGGTGTGGATATTCCTCAGCTTCCGTTAGTTCTTTCCGCAGCACAGTGGTTAGAGGAACAGGCGCTTGCAGACGGATGCTTCGGACTGGCTCTGGGACTTCCGTTACACTTGGGACTTCCTCCATTTGTTACAGGAAGCGATTTGGCAGTAAAACTGTTGACAGAAGATATGAAGAACCTCACAGGCGGACAGGTAATTATCAATCCGGATGCAAAAGAAAGTGCAGATATTCTTGATAAGATTATTGAAGAAAGACGTGCAGGATTAAATATCTAAAATAAATTCAATGATACAGAACGGGGGTATCTGATGAGAAGAATAATGATTGACGCTGCCAAATGTGATGGCTGTAAAAGCTGCTCCGTAGCATGTATGCAGGCGCATAGAAAAGATGACGGAAATGTTTATACCTTAGATTTGACAGATATTACAAATGAATCCAGAAACTTTATATATAAAAATCCGGACGGAAGCTATACACCTGTATTTTGCAGACACTGCGAACAGCCGGAATGTGTAATGTCCTGTATGAGCGGCGCTCTGAAAAAGGACGAAAAAACAGGACATGTACAGTATGACGCCGAAAAATGCGGTTCCTGTTTTATGTGTGTTATGAATTGCCCTTACGGCGTTTTAAAACCGGATGAAACAACTCATACAAAAGTCATTAAATGTGACTTTTGTATTGAGAAGGGTGAAGAGCCAAGCTGTGTAAAAGCCTGTCCGAAACAGGCAATTTGGGTAGAGGAGGTGTAGGCAGATGCAGTATGTGATTTTAGGAGCAGGTGCAGCCGGTATTATGGCTGCAAAGACCATTCGAAAGACAGATGCACAAGGTGAAATTACAGTGATATCTACGGATACACAGGTACATTCACGCTGTATGCTGCATAAATTCCTCAGCCATGAAAGAAGTGCAGAGAGCATTAGTTTTATTGATGCGGATTTCTTTGAGAAAAATAAAATTAACTGGTTAAAAGGAAAAACAGTGAATAAGCTGGATACCGTAAAGAAAAAAGTGTTTACGGAAGACGGCGATGAAATCGGATACGATAAACTTTTGATTGCAACAGGTGCAGAAAGCTTTATCCCACCTGTGGGAAAATTAAGAGAGGCAAACAATGTTTTCGGGCTTCGTCATTTAAGAGATGCTCAGGCAATCGATGAAATGGCAAAAAATGCAGAAAATATTGTGATTATCGGTTCCGGTCTGGTAGGTCTGGATGCTGCTTACGGACTGATGGAAACAGGAAAGAAGGTTTCCATTGTAGAGATGGCAGAACAAATTCTTCCTATTCAGTTGGATAAGACAGGTGCTTTTGAATATCAGAAACGTTTTGAAAAAGCAGGAGCTTCTTTCTATCTGGGAAGAAAAGCAGCAGATACATTGATGAATGACAAGGGAAATATTTCTTGTATCGTGCTGGACAACGGAGAAGAAATTTCATGCGATTTAGTGATAGTGGCAGCCGGCGTTCGTTCCGCAGTGGCAGGCATGGACGGAGAAGGCATTGTCATTGACAGAGGTATTAAAGTAGACGACTATCTGGAAACAGGAGCAAAGGACGTCTATGCAGCAGGCGATGTGGCAGGCTTGTCCGGTATCTGGCCAAACGCTCAGAAACAGGGAGAAACAGCGGCGCTTAATATGTGCGGGAAAAAGACAGCTTACACAGACCGTTATGCTATCAAAAATACCATTAATTTCTTCGGGCTTGTTTCTATGTGTATCGGAGTCATTGTTCCGGAAGAAACAGACACCGTAGTGGCAAGAGAAGACTCCAAGGAATATAAACGTGTCATTATCCGTGACGGAAAAGTCGTGGGTGTACTGCTTCAGGGTGATATTTCTCATGGCGGTATCTGGCAGTATTTAATTAAAAATCAGATTTCCGTAGAGAATATTCAGAAGAATATTTTAGATTTGAACTTTGGTGATTTCTACGGTATTAAGGAAAACGGCGAATACCAGTGGAATATGTCTTGACAACCATAGAGGAAATTTGTATACTGTTGCTGTAAATGAAAAAGCAAAGATGAGAAGAAGTAATTTTCAGGGGAATGCACAGAAAGCAGCCGGCTGATGAGAGGCGCGCAGGAAGCTGGAAATGAATACATCTCGGAGCTTCACACCGAAAAGAAATGAGTAGGCTGTGACGGAAAGGTGCACGTTATAGCATTTTGAGTATCGCTTCGGCTGTACTTGCAGAGGCAGGCAATGCGAGTTGTCTGTGAATAAAGGTGGTAACACGAGAAGGCTTATCGCTCTCGTCCTTTTTATAATTATAAAGAGGACGGGAGTGTTTTTATTTTATAAGAAATTCTGTCCTCAGAGAAACAGAAGGGAGAAAACGAAATGAAAATTTATGATGAACTGGTTGCCAGAGGCCTGATTGCTCAGGTGACAGATGAAGAAGAAATCCGTGAACTGATTAACAATGGGAAGGCTACCTTCTACATTGGCTTTGACCCTACGGCTGACAGTCTTCATGTAGGACATTTTATGGCATTATGTCTGATGAAACGTTTGCAGATGGCAGGAAATAAACCAATCGCATTGATTGGCGGAGGAACAGGCTATATCGGAGACCCGTCAGGAAGAAGCGATATGCGTTCCATGATGACACCGGAGATTATCCAGCACAACTGTGACTGCTTCAAAAAGCAGATGGAACGTTTTATTGACTTTTCTGAAGGAAAAGCAATGATGGTAAACAATGCGGACTGGCTTTTAGATTTGAATTATGTAGAGCTGTTAAGAGAAGTAGGACCTCATTTCTCCGTAAACCGTATGCTGACAGCAGAATGTTACAAACAGCGTATGGAAAAAGGTCTGAGCTTTTTGGAATTTAACTACATGATTATGCAGAGCTACGACTTCTATATGTTGTACCAGAAATACGGCTGTAATATGCAGTTCGGCGGAGATGACCAGTGGAGCAACATGCTGGGCGGAACAGAGTTAATTCGCAGAAAATTAGGCAAAAATGCCTGTGCAATGACCATTACTCTGCTTTTAAATTCCGAAGGCAAAAAAATGGGTAAAACACAGTCAGGAGCAGTTTGGTTAGACCCGAATAAAACATCTCCGTTTGATTTCTATCAGTACTGGAGAAACGTGGCAGATGCAGACGTATTAAAATGTATTCGTATGCTTACTTTCCTTCCATTGGAACAGATTGACGAAATGGATAAATGGGAAGGAAGCCAGTTAAATAAAGCAAAAGAAATTTTAGCTTACGAATTAACTGCCTTAGTACACGGAAAAGAAGAAGCGGAAAAAGCGCAGGAAGCTGCAAGAGCGTTGTTCAGCAGCGGAAATGCAGCAAACATGCCGTCAGCAAAAATCGAAGAAGCTGACCTTGTAGACGGAAATATTGATTTGATTTCTCTGTTACACAAAAGCGGACTGGCAAATACACGTTCCGAGGCAAGACGTGCCATTGAACAGGGCGGTGTGTCTATTGACGGAGAGAAGGTTACAGATATTAAACATCTGGTTGCAGGAGAAAAATTACAGGGCGATGGAATTGTGCTGAAAAAAGGAAAGAAAAACTTCAGAAAAGTAACATTATAAGAAAGTCAGGTCATAAATCACTTGGGAAGAAGAAAGTGGTTTATGACCTTTTTTATTTCATAGGAAATTGCGTCCTATGGAACAAAAATGCTCCGCACAGAAAAATTAGCAGTTGAGAGAAAGCTTATTTTGTAGTAAAATAGAGAAAACACAAGTCTGTATTCAATTTCTAAATCATATCTGAATTTTCATCTTATCCGAATTATCCATTTCAAAATTTAATACAGGCAGAAAAGAGGTTATATGAGAACGCAGGGGATTTTATTTCAAGGCCTATATTTTTCTACAAAAGCGGAGGTATCTTTTCTGAGAGAAGAAGGTTCATATTGCGAGGAATTACAAAGAGAAAAGGGGCATTATATAGATGTGACGTATTTTCTTTTGTATGCTCTTTGTAAAAATCCAAAGGCAGGAGAAATGCTGAGGACAATGGAGAGGGACTGGAAAGAATATATTTTATCAGCAGCAGAAAAAAGTACTTATCAAAAGGGAGCATTTTGGGAATATTTAGAGAAAGAGGAAAGAGAAAATGCTCAAATTCTTCTGGGGTTATTGGAAGAAATCAGAAACTCTCCCACACCCAGAGGAGAAAAAGCATGGATTGCCTTTGTTTATCTGTTTCAGAAAAGCATTGGGAGGGAATATGGATTTCTGGTAAAAGAGAAGTCTGTTCCTTTTGAAAAAATATGCGGTGTGGCAGAAAAATACAGGGGTATTCCCCTTCTTCCGTCTGCCTATATTTGTGCAGCATTTTTCTGGGCAGAAGGACAAAATATTGAGATACAGAAAAACGGAACTTACGATTTTTTATATCCCTGTCTGAAAGAGGGAGGAAAAATCTGGGGAAGGAAAGAAAGCCTGTAAATTCGAGTTAAAACTTTGTCAAAAAGTATTGAAAAAAAGTACGAAACAGAGTACAATTAAAATCGGCAGAAATTGGTTTTAACAATCTATTGCGATGCAGTAACACAAGGTGATTTCTGCAAAAAACCGGAAAAAACTCACAGAAGCAGTGCAGAAATCCCGGTGAACAGCATGGAATTTATTGATTTTGCAATGGATTTTTGCTGTTAAAATAAAAATTAAATGGAGGGCTGATTAATGAGTAGTACAGCACAAACCTTAGCAGGTAAAAGAATTGCTTCTTTGCTTGATGAGAACAGTTTTGTTGAAATTGGCGGCTATGTAACAGCCAGAAACACAGATTTCAACTTATCTGAAAAAGAAACACCGGCAGACGGTGTTATCACCGGATATGGTGTGATTGACGGCAGCCTGGTATATGTTTACAGCCAGGATGTTTCCGTGTTAAACGGTTCTATCGGCGAAATGCACGCAAAAAAAATCACAAATCTGTATGACTTGGCAATGAAAACAGGCGCACCGATTATCGGACTGCTTGATTGTGCAGGCTTAAGACTGCAGGAAGCAACAGACGCATTAAATGCTTTTGGTGAAATTTACACAAAACAGGTTATGGCGTCAGGAGTAATTCCACAGATTACAGGTATCTTTGGTACATGTGGCGGTGGCTTGGCAGTTGTTCCTGCTTTGACAGATTTCACATTTATGGAAGCAAACAAAGGAAGACTCTTTGTAAATGCACCAAATGCTTTGGAAGGAAATGAAATTTCCAAATGCGATACTTCCAGCGCAGCTTATCAGAGCGAGCATGCAGGTCTTGTAGATGTAATGGGAAGCGAAGAAGATATTCTGGCTCAGATGAGAGAATTAGTTTCTATGCTGCCATCTAACTTTGAAGACAATTCTTCTTACATCGAATGTACAGATGACTTAAACCGTGTTTGCCCTGAACTGGAAAACTGTGCAGGAGATACTTCTATTGCACTTTCTCAGATTGCGGACAATCAGGAATTCTTCGAAGTAAAAGCAGAATATGCAAAAGACATGGTTACAGGATTTATCCGTTTAAACGGAGCAACCGTTGGATGCGTTGCAAACAGAAGCGAGCTTTACAATGAAGAAGGCGAAAAAACAGAAACCTTTGAAAAAGTTTTATCAGCAAGAGGATGTAAAAAAGCTGCTGAATTCGTAAAATTCTGTGATGCTTTTGATATTCCTGTTTTAACTTTGACAAACGTAAAAGGCTATAAGGCTACAAAATGCTCTGAGTCAAATATGGCAAGAAGTGCAGCAGAGCTTACAAACGCTTATATCAGTGCAACAGTTCCAAAAGTAAACGTAGTGGTAGGAGAAGCTTTCGGAAGCGCTTACCTTACAATGAACAGCAAATCTACCGGTGCGGATATGGTATTCGCATGGCCGAACGCACAGATTGGTATGATGGATGCAAAACTGGCTGCAAAAATTATGTATGCAGATGCAGACGCTGCTACAATCAATGAAAAAGCAGCAGAATATGCAATGTTACAGTCCAGCGCACTTTCCGCAGCTAAGAGAGGATATGTAGACACAATTATTCAGGCAGAAGATACAAGAAAATATGTGATTGGTGCTTTTGAAATGTTATTCACAAAGAGAGAAAATCGTCCTAGCAAAAAACATGGCACGGTTTAAGCGAGGTGAATTAATATGAAGCAGACATGGAAAAAATTAGGTAGTTTAGTTTCAGTGGGAATTCTGGCAGTGTCCTTAACTGCCTGCGGTTCTACAAAGGACGAAATCAACGCAACAGTAGCTCAAAATCTCTATGACAGCAGTGTAAATGTTATTGAGACATTGACACAGAGCAATCCGGATGAGCTGGAACAGGTTTTAGAAGAAAATCCAAATATTGATGATTTTTCTAAGAGCGCTTTTACTTCATGGCTTGACTCCTATGAAGAATTGGGAAGCTTTATTGAACTGAAAGCGACATCACCGGAAAAAGCAATTAAGAAAGACGGAAGCAACTATGTTGTAACACTGGAAGGTGACTTTGAAAAGAGAGACGCTGATGTACAGATTGTTTATGACATTAAGCTTGCAGGAAAATCCGTAGGCTTCAGCGCTGACTATTCAATGGCAGAGAAAATGCAGGAAGCGGGAATTAATACGGTAATCGGTCTTGTTATTGTATTTTTGATGCTTATCTTCTTAAGTTTTGTTATTTCTTTGATGAAATACATTCCAAAATTCGTAGAAGGATTTGGTAAAAAGAAAGAAGCAGAACCAACACCGGCTCCGACACCTGTACAGCCGGCTGTGGAAGAAGCTGTTGAAGAAAATCTGACAGATGATCAGACATTGGTAGCAGTAATTGCAGCAGCAATCGCAGCATCCGAAAATACTTCAACAGATGCGTTTGTAGTACGTTCTATCAGAAAATCAAATAAAAGAAATTGGCGATAGGCTAAGCTCGTAGGAGGAAAAGAATATGAAATCTTATACAATTACAGTAAATGGCGTTGCATACGATGTAACAGTTGAAGAAACAGCTGGAAATGGCGCACCGGCTGCTGCACCAAAAGCAGCTCCGAAGGCAGCTCCAAAAGCTGCACCAGCAGCAAAACCGGCAGCAGCTTCCGCAGCAGGCGCTGTTGAAGTAAAAGCTTCTGTACCGGGAAAAGTTTGCAAAATCGAAGCAAATGTAGGACAGGCTTTAAAAGCAGGTGATGCGATTGTAATTCTGGAAGCTATGAAAATGGAAATCCCAGTTGTTGCACCTCAGGACGGAACAGTTGCAAGCATTAATGTTGCAGTAGGTGACTCCGTAGATAACGGCGCTGTTCTGGCATCTATGAATTAGAATTTGCATACAGTGTAAATTCCCAAGACAGGAGAAATTCCTGTGCAATATAAATAAATGGGAGGTAAAAAAATGTCTAACATTGCAGATACAGTGTCAAACCTGATTGGACAGACAGCCTTTATGAATCTGACAGTGGGAAACCTGATTATGATTTTAGTGGCATTTGTCTTTTTGTATCTTGCCATTAAAAAAGGATTTGAACCGCTTTTGCTGGTTCCCATTGCATTTGGTATGCTTTTGGTAAATATCTATCCGGATATTATGGCCAGTGCAGAAGAAACATCAAACGGAGTAGCAGGACTCCTTCATATTTTCTATATTTTGGATGAATGGAGCGTACTTCCATCCCTGATTTTCCTTGGAGTAGGTGCTATGACAGACTTCGGTCCGTTGATTGCAAATCCAAAGAGCTTTTTGTTAGGTGCGGCAGCACAGCTCGGAATTTATGTTGCATACTTCCTTGCAATCCTCTTAGGATTTAACGGAAAAGCAGCAGCAGCAATTTCCATTATCGGTGGTGCGGACGGTCCGACCTCTATCTTCCTTGCAGGTAAGCTGGGACAGACGGGCTTGATGGGAGCGATTGCGGTAGCGGCATATTCTTATATGTCCTTAGTACCGATTATCCAGCCTCCGATTATGAAACTCTTTACAACAGAGGAAGAAAGAAAGATTAAAATGGAACAGCTTCGTCCGGTATCCAAACTGGAAAAAATCCTGTTCCCAATCATCATCACCGTTGTTGTATGTTTAATTCTGCCAACAACAGCTCCGCTGGTTGGTATGTTAATGCTGGGTAACCTGTTCAGAGAGTCAGGTGTTGTAAAACAGTTAACAGAAACAGCATCCAATGCTTTAATGTACATTGTAGTTATCTTACTTGGTACATCCGTAGGTGCATCTACAAGTGCAGAAGCATTCCTGAAATTAGATACGCTTAAAATCGTATTATTAGGTCTTATCGCTTTCATATTCGGTACAGCCGGAGGTGTTCTGTTTGGTAAGCTGATGTGTAAGCTTACACATGGCAAGATTAACCCTCTGATTGGTTCCGCAGGTGTGTCTGCTGTTCCAATGGCAGCCCGTGTTTCACAGAAGGTCGGTGCAGAAGCAGACCCGACAAACTTCCTGTTGATGCACGCTATGGGACCAAACGTTGCAGGTGTTATCGGTACAGCCGTAGCGGCAGGTACTTTTATGGCGATTTTTGGAGTTTAATCCAAGATGAATAAAATGGAGGAAAAAAAGATGGCAGAAGTAGTGAAAAAACCAATTAAAATTACTGAAACAATTCTGCGTGATGCTCATCAGTCTCTGATTGCTACAAGAATGACAACAGAGCAGATGCTTCCTATTGTAGAAAAACTGGATAAAGTAGGATACCATTCCGTAGAATGTTGGGGTGGCGCTACCTTTGATGCTTCCCTGCGTTTCTTAAAAGAAGATCCATGGGAAAGACTTCGTAAATTCCGTGACGGATTTAAAAACACAAAATTACAGATGTTATTCCGTGGACAGAATATCTTAGGGTATCGTCCTTATGCAGACGACGTAGTAGAATATTTCGTTCAGAAATCTATTGCAAACGGTATTGATATTATCCGTATTTTCGACTGCTTAAATGACCTTCGTAACTTACAGACAGCAGTAAAAGCAGCAAACAAAGAAAAAGGTCATGCTCAGGTTGCCTTATCTTACACATTAGGTGATGCTTATACCTTAGATTACTGGGTAGATATGGCGAAAAAAGTAGAAGATATGGGTGCAAATTCTATCTGTATCAAAGATATGGCAGGTTTGTTGCTTCCATACAAAGCAACAGAGCTTGTAACAGCATTAAAAGAAGCAGTTGATATTCCAATTCAGCTTCATACACACTATACTTCCGGTGTTGCTTCCATGACTTACTTAAAAGCAGTAGAAGCAGGTGTTGACGTTATCGATACAGCAATCTCTCCATTCGCACTGGGAACATCTCAGCCGGCAACAGAAGTTATGGTTGAAACATTCAAAGGAACACCTTACGATACAGGCTTTGATCAGCAGTTATTGGCTGAAATTGCTGATTACTTCCGTCCAATTCGTGACGAAGCTTTAGACAGCGGTCTGTTAAATCCAAAGAACTTAGGCGTAAATATCAAAACTTTACTGTATCAGGTACCGGGCGGTATGTTATCCAACTTAACATCCCAGTTAAAAGAACAGCATGCAGAAGATAAATTCTATGATGTTCTGGAAGAAGTGCCAAGAGTACGTAAAGACCTTGGAGAACCGCCGCTTGTAACACCATCCTCTCAGATCGTTGGTACACAGGCTGTATTTAACGTAATCATGGGTGAACGTTACAAAATGGTTACAAAAGAAACAAAAGACGTGTTAAGCGGAAAATACGGTGCAACTGTAAAACCGTTTGATAAAGAAGTACAGAAGAAATGTATCGGTGATACAGAAGTAATCACATGCCGTCCGGCTGATTTACTGGAACCTGAGCTTGATACATTAAGAGGAGAAATGGCACAGTGGTCTGAACAGGAAGAGGACGTATTATCTTATGCACTGTTCCCACAGGTAGCAACAGATTTCTTCAAATACAGAGAAGCACAGCAGACGAAGGTAGATCCAAAGGAAGCTGATACAGAAAACGGAGCATATCCGGTATAAGAGTGTAAAACAAAAAAAGGCTCAGCGCCCTGTATGGGGTGTCTGAGCTTTTCCTTTTGCGAAAGAGCAAAGTTTTTGCTGAAACTTTTTTATTTCTGTGCTATCATAGAGAAAGTATGAAAGAAAAAGTAAAGAGGGGAAGGTTCATGAGCAATACAGAGCGCCTACTTAGTAAAATAAATGTGCAGTATCAAAATTTCAGCAAAGGGCAAAAAAAGCTGGCTGCTTATATAAAAGAAAACTATGATAAAGCGGCATTTTTAACGGCCGCCAAGCTGGGAGAGACCGTGGGAGTCAGTGAGTCTACGGTTGTTCGTTTTGCCACACATCTGGGATACAAGGGATACCCTGAATTTCAGAGAGAGCTGGAAGAGCTTGTACGGAATAAATTAAATTCCATACAGCGTATGGAAGTGACTTATGGAAAAGTGCCGCAGTCAGAGATTTTAGATACGGTACTGCATTCGGATATTGAAAAAATAAAAATGACCTTGGAAGCAGTGGATCATGAAGCGTTTAATCTGGCAGTGGAGACGATTTTAAACGCAGAAAATATATATGTGGTAGGTATTCGAAGCTGTGCTCCTTTGGCGGAGTTTCTTGCCTTTTATCTGAATTTGATTTTTGACGGGGTAAGGCTTTTAAATACCAACAGCGCCAGTGAGCTTTTTGAACAGATGATCCGAATTGGAGAGAGGGATGTGATTATCGGTATTAGTTTCCCACGGTATTCCATGCGTACTTTAAAAGCCTTGGAGTTTGCCAACAATCGAAACGCAAAGGTAATTACGCTTACTGACAGCATCCATTCACCCATGAATTTATATTCTTCCTGCAATTTAATTGCCAGAAGCGATATGGCTTCTATTGTGGACTCTCTTGTAGCGCCCCTTAGTGTGATTAATGCGTTAGTTGTGGCACTTAGTATGCGTAAGCAGAAAACCGTGGTGGCGACTTTGGAAGCGTTGGAAAAAATATGGGATGAATATCAGGTGTATAATAATGATGAAATCAATCTGGCAGATGATCACGAAATTGAACTTAAAGATCCCAGTACATCAAAAATCGAGAATTAAAGGAGCATTTTATGGCAAAGATACTAATTATTGGCGGCGGCGCAGCCGGTATGGCGGCAGCAGTTTTTCTGGGCGAGAAGCATCATCAGGTACATCTTTTTGAAAAAAATGAAAAGCTTGGAAAAAAATTGTTTATTACCGGAAAGGGACGCTGTAATATTACCAATACCTGTGACGATGAAACGTTTTTTAAATCCGTAGTAACAAATTCAAAGTTTTTATACAGCGCTTTCTACGGATACAGCAATCAGGATGTGGTTTCTTTTTTTGAAAGTCTGGGATTGGCAGTAAAAGAGGAACGGGGAGGGCGAATTTTCCCTGTTTCAGACCATTCTTCCGATGTCATTCGTGTTCTGGAAAAGCGTATGAAGGAATTAGATGTGAAAGTACATTTAAAAAGTGAAGCAGAGGCGCTTTTGACAGAAGAAGGCGGAGAAGGCGAACATAAGATTAGAGGAATACGCCTTCGAAACGGGGCAGAGATTTTGGGCGATAAGGTAATTGTTGCCACGGGAGGTTTCTCTTATCAGGCAACAGGCTCTACGGGAGACGGCTATACCTTTGCAAAAGAAACAGGACATACGGTCACACAACTGCGTCCTGCGCTTGTTCCTATCGCTACAAAAGAAGAATATGTAACGCAGATGCAGGGGCTTGCATTAAAAAATATTCGTTTTACGGTAAAAGACGGCAAAAAGGTTCTGTATGATGATTTTGGCGAATTGTTATTTACCCATTTTGGAATTTCAGGACCGTTGGTTCTGACTGCCAGCTCCTATATTGGGAAAAAGTTGGAAAAAAAGGAGCTTCAGGGGTATATTGATTTAAAAGCGGCATTGACGGAAGAACAGTTGGATGCCAGACTTTTAAGAGAATTTGAGGCAGGGATAAACCGACAGTTTAAAAATGTGATTACAGGCATGTTTCCTGCAAAGCTGTATCCGGTTATTTTAGAGCTTGGAGGCATTGCTCCTGACAAAAAAGTGAATGAAATAACAAGGAAGGAGAGGCAGGATTTCATTTATCTTGTGAAGCATTTTCCGCTGACGCTTGTAGAGCTTCGCCCCTTTCGAGAGGCAATTATTACCCAAGGCGGTGTAAAGGTAAAGGAAATCAATCCGAAGACCATGGAGTCCAAGCTGGTAAAAGGTCTGTATTTTATCGGAGAGGTTCTGGATTTGGATGCGGTTACCGGCGGATTTAATTTACAGATTGCTTGGTCTACGGCAAAAGCGGCAGCAGAATTTATAGAAGAATAAAGGGAGAGAAGAAAATGGCAATAAACATAGCGATTGACGGACCTGCGGGAGCAGGAAAGAGTACCATAGCAAAGGCAGTGGCAAAGGAATTGGAATTTATCTATGTAGATACAGGCGCAATGTATCGTGCAATGGCATTATATTTGATTAGAAAAGGAATTTTGCCGGAAGAAAAAGAAAGAATGGAAGAAGCCTGCGAAAATGCAGAAATTTCCATTGTATATGAAAACGGAGCGCAACAGGTGATTTTAGACGGAGAAAATGTCACAGAATATTTAAGACAGGAAGAAGTTGGGAATATGGCATCTGTAAGCTCTGCAAACCCCAAGATCAGGGAAAAGCTGGTAGAGCTTCAGAGAGTGCTGGCATCCAAGGAAAATGTAGTGATGGATGGAAGAGATATCGGAACTTGCGTATTGCCTCATGCAGATGTGAAAATTTATTTAACTGCCAGCGCACGCACAAGAGCGCTTAGAAGATGCAAAGAGCTGGAGGAAAAGGGAATTGCCTGTGTATTGGAAGAAATTGAAGCAGATATCAATGACAGAGATTACAGAGACATGCACAGAGATATTTCTCCTTTAAAACAGGCAGAAGATGCCGTTTTACTGGACTCCTCCAATATGAATATTACAGAAGTAAAAGACGAGATTATCCGTTTATACAAAGAGGCAACCGCATAGAGAACAGGAGAAAAGCATGGATGTAAAAGTGGCAAAAACAGCCGGATTTTGTTTTGGAGTAAAAAGAGCCGTAGAAGAAGTCTATAAGGTAGCGGAGACGACCAAAGGGGCTGTGTATACTTACGGGCCGATTATTCACAATGAAGAAGTGGTATCTGATTTGGAGAAAAAGGGCGTAAAGGTTTTGGAAACAGAGGAAGCTTTAAAAAATCTTACAGAAGGAACGGTCATCATTCGTTCCCATGGCGTTCCCAAATATATTTACGAGCTTTTGGAAGAAAGAAATATTGCCTATGTAGACGTTACCTGTCCTTTTGTTTTGAAAATACACAGAATTGTAGAAAGAGAAAGTAAACAGGGAAGACACATTATTATTATAGGCGATCCTAAGCATCCTGAGGTAGTAGGAATTAAAGGCTGGTGTCAGGGGAAAGCTACCATTATAAAAACAAAAGAGGATGCAAAACACTTTTTGGCAGAAAGCGGCGAAAAACTATGTATTGTGTCTCAGACGACATTTAATTACAATAATTTTCAAGAAATAGTTGAAATTTTGAGCGAAAAGGGTTATGATAAACTTGTTTTAAATACGATTTGTAATGCTACTCAGGACAGACAGTCCGAAGCAGCTCAAATCGCTAAGCAGGTAGACGCCATGATAGTCGTAGGAGGCAAACATAGCTCCAATACCCAGAAACTATATGAGATATGTAAAAGCGAATGTAAGGACACTTACTATATACAGACACTTGCTGACTTGGATTCTGAAGGTTTTCCGTCCGTTCAATGTGTAGGTATTACAGCTGGGGCGTCAACCCCGAATAAAATAATTGAGGAGGTTTCAAAACATGTCAGAATTAAGTTTTGAACAGATGCTGGACGAAACATTTAAAACAATCAGAAATGGAGAGGTAGTTGAAGGTACAGTTATCGATGTCAAAGAAGACCAGATTATTTTGAACATTGATTATAAAGCAGACGGTATCATTACAAGAAATGAATACTCAAATGACCAGAACCTGGATTTAAGAACTGTTGCACATCCGGGCGATACAATGGAAGCAAAAGTTCTCAAATTAAACGACGGTGACGGACAGGTGCTTTTAACTTATAAAAGACTGGCAGCTGATAAAGGAAATAAGAGATTAGAAGAAGCATTCGAAAACAAAGAAGTGCTTACAGCAAAAGTAAATCAGGTATTAGACGGCGGATTAAGCGTTATTGTGGAAGAAGCAAGAGTCTTCATTCCTGCAAGCCTTGTATCTGATACTTATGAAAAAGACCTGACAAAATATCAGGATCAGGAAATTGAATTTGTAATTACAGAGTTCAACCCAAGAAGACGCCGTGTAATCGGTGACAGAAAACAGCTCTTAGTAGCTAAAAAAGAAGAAATGAAGAAAGAATTGTTCGAAAGAATTCACGCAGGTGACGTTGTAGAAGGTACAATCAAGAATGTAACAGATTTCGGTGCATTCATCGACTTAGGCGGTGCTGACGGACTTCTTCATATTTCTGAAATGTCTTGGGGCAGAGTTGAAAATCCAAAGAAAGTATTTAAAGCAGGAGAGAAAATCACTGTTCTGATTAAAGAAATCAATGGTGATAAAATTGCGTTAAGTCTGAAATTTGAAGACCAGAACCCATGGTTAAACGCATCTGAAAAATATGCAGTTGGCAATGTTGTAGAAGGCAAAATTGCTCGTATGACAGATTTCGGTGCATTTATCGAATTAGAGCCGGGTGTAGATGCGTTACTTCACGTTTCTCAGATTTCCAGAGCACACGTTGAAAAACCATCTGACGTATTAAAAGTAGGTCAGGTAGTTACTGCAAAAGTAGTAGATTTCAACGAAGAAGAAAAGAAAATCAGCCTGAGCATGAAAGTTCTTGAACCGGTTCAGGAAGAAGCAGAAGAAACAACAGAAGAATAATTTATAGAATAAAGTCGCAGTAAAACAGCCATTACGACGAGGTAATGGCTGTTTTTAATATTTCTTGAATATAACATTTTTGCATGGATAAAGAGGAATTTTGAAAAGGCCAGAAGGTATAACATTCTTTGGCACGTAAATCTTCTTTTAAAAGAGGTAAAGGGCAAGTGTCCGGAGCATAGATAAAAGTTCCGCTATATTTCTTGTAACAGGTGGCAGCAGTGGCTTTTTGTCTGTGCTGTGTATCTGTATAGACTGCAACGCTTTTGTGAACAGCTTCATCCTCCAAAGGCAAATAGTAATAATTCTTATAGTCTGGATAATAGAATTTCAGAGTTCCCTCATACAAAGGAAGCTTTACCTTTAACGTATATTCCGAAACTGTTATGTAGCCAAAAGAAAAGGAAGCAGAGAGTCTGGCGGGAACAGGTATGGGAAGGGTGAGGGTAAACAGAAGTTCTTTGGTAACAGATTGGTCAGCTTCCTGTTTTTTTAATTCTTCTGCTTTGATAAGCTCCCATTGTCCCTTTGGTAGCTGCTTTATATACAAAAGAGGGAAGATAGAAAGCATACCTGCAAGATCGTCATAGTTATGCTGCAACAGCAATTCTTCCTTTTCAGCGGAAGGCAGTTTTATGTAGCTCTGATAAAATTTTATCATTTCTTTTCCTGATAAAAGGTCTTTTCTGGGATAGCAGGTCAATTCTTCAAAAGATTTTTGGGTATGATTGGGCATTTGTCTGAAAAATGCCGGCATACGCAAAAATTCCCGATATAAATCCAGAGAGTTTTTGCAGGAAAGAGGATTGGAAAGCCGGTGTCTTTCATAGCGGGAAACAAGGTAAGGAATATCAAAAGAGTTTCCGTTAAAGTGAATGAGCTGCGTTTTACTTTCTGCAAAGGCAGAAAAAGCTTTTAAAAGCTCTTGTTCCTCTTCATCGCAGTTGCGTTCTGCAAGAAACTGGATAAGCTGCCATTCCTCCGTATTCGGCTGAAAAGAAATAAGCCCGATTAAAAATACCCGACTTGTTTTGGGACTTAATCCCGTAGTTTCAATATCAAAGAACAGAAGGTCCTTTGGGGTGTGATTTAAAACGAAATTGGTATATGGCAAAAGTGTTGAGAAATGATGGAGAATTCGCACATTTGTTATCATTTTAACAAAATCCTTTCAAATTGTTTTTAAAATAATACGAAAAATTACTAAATTTTTCTAGTGATTTCTGCAAAAAGGTGTTATATTATATAACAGAGGAGAAAAACATGGATATAGAAATCGCAGGTGTATCTTTATATTATATCATAAGCTGGTTCTTTGTATATAGTTTTTTAGGATGGCTATGGGAAACGGCTTATGTATCGGTAAGAAAAAAGAAGTTTGTAAACAGAGGGTTTATTAACGGTCCTCTATGTACCATTTATGGTATGGGTGCTGTAAGCATTTATTTGATTTTAAAACCTTTTGGTGATAATTTGGCTGTTTTGTACATAGGCGGTGTAGTGGTTGCGACTATACTGGAATATATCACCGGATGGCTGATGGAAAAGATTTTTCATACCCGCTGGTGGGATTACAGTCACAGAAAATATAATCTTCAGGGATATATCAGTCTGGGGACTTCTCTGGGATGGGGCGTGTTTACAGTTTTGCTGTTTGAAGTGCTTCAACCGGCTGTCTCATGGTTTACGGATTTATATCCTCAGAAAATAGGAAAAATCCTTCTGATTGTGATTATGATTTTATACGCATTGGATTTTATCACTTCGGCTTGGGCAGCTTTCGGTCTTACAAAGAGCTTTGCAAAGGTAGAGGATATGATGGAGGATATTACCCAATATCTTCACAGCAGCAGGCTGTATGAGACGAAAGAAGAGATTTGGGAACGATTGGAAACAGTCAGAGCTCATATACGTACACAGGAGGCGGTAGAGCGTTTATCTGTCAGACGACAGGAGTTTATGGAGCGTTTTGAAGTTTTGTTTGCGGAAAAGCATCTGCTGGATGAGGACAGTTATCTTTCCAAGAAGGCAGAGCTGGAGCAGAAGCTGGATGAATTTGCAAAAAAATATACGGATATCCGCAAGAAACAAAATATTGTGAAAAAACGTATGGTTTACGCATATCCTGAACTGAAAAATCAGTTTAAGAAATATAGAAAAAAACATCAGAAAGAATAATCGGCGTAAGCTGATTAGGATAAATAAAGGAGGGACTAAATATGGCGTTTTTAACCTTTAGGGGTGGCGTACATCCTTATGATGGAAAAGAACTGTCAAAAGAAAAGCCTGTACGGGAATATTTTCCCGGAAAAGAAATGGTTTATCCGCTGTCACAGCATATCGGAGCTCCGGCGCAGCCTGTTGTGAAAAAGGGCGATTATGTTCTGGCGGGACAGAAAATCGCAGAGATGGGAGGCTTTGTTTCTGCACCTATTCATTCTTCTGTATCGGGAGTGGTAAAGGAACTCAAGAAGGTACGGAATAATGTAGGAGCTATGGTGGATGCTATCGTTATAGAAAATGACGAAAAATATGAAACCGTAGAATTTACACCGGCAGAGTCTTTAAAGGAACTTACTAAAGAAGAAATCATCGGCAGAATTAAAGATGCGGGCGTTGTCGGTATGGGAGGAGCAGGCTTTCCTACCCATGTAAAGCTTTCGCCAAAGGAGCCGGATAAAATTGAATACGTTCTGGTCAACGGAGCAGAATGTGAGCCTTATCTGACCTCTGATTATCGCCGTATGTTAGAGCAGCCGGATTGGATTATCGGAGGATTAAAGTGTATTTTAAAGCTTTTTGACCACGCAAAGGGCTATATCTGTATTGAAGATAATAAGCCTGATTGTATTGAAAAGCTTACAGAACTGGTAAAGGATGAACCTAGAATAGAAGTTGCTCCTTTAAAAACAAAATATCCGCAGGGAGCGGAGCGCTGCTTGATTGCGGCAGTAAGCGGCAGAGAAATCAATTCTTCCATGCTTCCGGCAGATGCGGGATGCGTAGTGGATAATATTGATACGGTATGTGCTGTTTATCGTGCAGTTATGAAAGGAGAACCGGTTATGGACCGTATTGTTACGGTTACAGGAGATGCGGTGGCAGAGCCGGGAAACTTTAAAGTGCGTCTGGGAACTTCCTTTGCGGAACTGTTGGAAGCGGCAGGAGGATTGAAGCTTCCTGCGAAGAAAATCATTTCTGGCGGTCCTATGATGGGCTTTGCCATGTTTGATTATCATGTTCCTGTGGTAAAGACGTCTTCTGCACTGCTTTGTATGTCAAAAGATGAGGTCTCAGAAAATGAACCGACTGCTTGTATTAACTGCGGAAGATGTGTATCTGCCTGTCCGGCAAGACTGGTTCCTTCCAGACTTGCAACTTATTCGGAGCATGGCAGAGAGGACTTGTTTGTGAAATATAACGGTATGGAGTGTGTAGAATGTGGCTGCTGCAGCTTTGCCTGTCCGGCAAAAAGACCATTGACGCAATCCATGCGTTCCATGAGAAAAATGGTTCTGGCAAATCGCAGAAAACCAAAGTAGGAGGAGAAAATCATGAGTGAATTATTACATGTTTCATCTTCCCCTCATGTAAGGTCGAAGGTGAGTACCGGCAGCATTATGCGTACAGTTTTTCTTGCGCTTATGCCTGCGGCATTATTCGGAATTTATAATTTTGGCTTAAATGCACTTCTGCTGATTTTAATTTCTATTGCAGTGTGTATGGCAACAGAAGCCGGATATGAAAAAATTGTACATAAGAAGCTGACTATTCAGGATGGCAGCGCTGCTGTTACCGGTCTTTTACTGGCGCTTAATCTGCCTCCAAACGCACCTTGGTGGATTGCGGTGATTGGCGGTGTTTTTGCTATTTTAGTTGTAAAACAGCTTTTCGGCGGACTGGGACAGAATATCATGAACCCGGCGCTGGCAGCAAGATGTTTTCTTTTGATTTCTTTTACAGGAAGAATGACAGATTTCACTGTTCCAAATGGCGGCTGGGGAAAAATCGTTGATACCGTATCAGGAGCAACTCCATTAGCAGCTTTAAAGGCAGGAGAGAGTGTAAACTGGGTAGATTTATTCTTTGGAAACGTACAGGGAACCATTGGCGAGACATCTGCTCTGGCAATTCTTATTGGAGCAGCTATTCTCTTAATAAACAGAATTATTGATTTTCGAATTCCATTGACTTATATCGGTACTTTCGCAGTGTTTGTGCTGTTATTCGGCGGTCATGGATTTGATATGGAATATTTATTATGTCATTTATTTGGCGGCGGTTTGATGCTGGGAGCATGGTTTATGGCAACGGATTATGTTACGACACCGATTACCAAGGCAGGACAGCTTGTCTATGGCGTATGTCTCGGTATCTTCACAGGACTGTTCCGTATTTTTGGCGGTTCTGCGGAAGGCGTATCTTACGCAATCATATTCTGTAACCTGTTGATACCTTTAATCGAGCGTTATACAATGCCCCGTGCCTTCGGAAAAGGAGGTAAAAAAGCATGAAAAAGAACACGATATTAAAAGATGCCCTTATTCTTACCGTGATTACCCTGATTGCAGGAGGGCTTTTAGGATTGGTATATGAGGTTACGAAAAAGCCCATTGCCAATCAGCAGGAGAAAGCGAAACAAGAAGCATATAAAGCGGTATTTGAAGATGCAGACTCTTTTGAAGTGTGTGTGGAAGCAGAGGATGCGGATTTGGCAGCCGCTTTAAAAGAACAGGGATTTGAAGCTCAGAAAATCAATGAAATTATGGAAGCGAAGGATGCTTCCGGAGAGACTTTAGGATATGCTGTCAATGTGACAACCTCAGAAGGCTATGGCGGCGATATCACTTTCTCTATGGGAGTTCAGCTTGACGGAACTTTAAACGGTATTTCTATTTTAAGTATCAGCGAGACTGCCGGACTTGGTATGAATGCCACAAAGGATGAATTTAAAAATCAGTTTTCTGATAAAAACGCAGAGTCTTTTGAAGTTACAAAAGCGGGGGCATCCGCTGACAATGAAATCAATGCAATCAGCGGCGCTACCATTACTTCCAAAGCAGTCACCGGCGGTGTGAATGCCGGAATTTGTGCATTTAATTATGTAAAGGAGGGAGAATGATATGAAAAAGAATTCACCTGTTGAACGTCTTTATAATGGTATCATCAAAGAAAACCCGACTTTTGTTCTGGTACTTGGTATGTGTCCGACTTTGGCAGTCACCACAGCGGCTATAAACGGAATTGGAATGGGACTTACTACAACCGTGGTTCTGGCAATGTCCAACTTGTTTATCTCTCTTTTGAGAAATATTATTCCGGACAAAGTACGTATGCCGGCTTATATTGTAGTAGTAGCCTCCTTTGTAACCATTGTCCAGCTTTTGCTTCAGGGCTTTATTCCAGTTTTATACGATGCCTTGGGAATTTATATTCCTCTTATTGTAGTAAACTGTATTATTTTAGGAAGAGCGGAGTCTTATGCGTCTAAGAACGGTCCGGTTGCTTCTATTTTCGACGGAATTGGAATGGGACTTGGTTTTACCCTTTCCATTACCATTCTTGCAAGTTTCCGTGAACTCATTGGAGCAGGTACTCTGTTTGGTTTCCAGATTATGCCAAAGGCTTATGAACCGGCTACCATTTTCATTTTAGCGCCGGGTGCCTTCTTTGTGCTTGCGTTTTTGGCAGCCCTTCGTGCAAAAATGCAGGAAAAGAAGCCGAAAGAAGAACAGAAGCCTGTGCATTGTATGGAAGGTGGCTGTGCTTCCTGCGGTAATGAGTCTTGCAGCGGAAAATTTTACGATAATACAGTGAAAAAATAAGGGGAGGAAAATGGAATGAAAGAATTATTGATTATAGCTGTCGGTGCAGCGGTGGTAAATAATGTTGTTTTAAGCCAGTTCCTTGGTCTTTGCCCTTTCTTTGGAGTTTCTAAGAAAATAGAAACAGCAGCGGGAATGGGAGGAGCGGTAATTTTTGTTATTACTCTGTCTTCACTGGTAACCAGCTTGATTTATCAGTTTATTTTAAGCCCTTTGGATATGGGCTATATGCAGACCATTGTATTTATTTTAGTTATTGCGGCGTTAGTTCAGTTTGTGGAAATGTTTTTGAAAAAGGCAATGCCGGCGCTGTATCAGAGCCTCGGCGTTTATCTTCCTCTGATTACTACAAACTGTGCGGTTTTAGGCGTTGCAGTTATCAATGTGCAGAAGTCTTATAATGTTTTGCAGGGAACTGTAAACGGATTTGCCACAGCAGTGGGCTTTACAATTTCCATTGTTTTGATGGCAGGTCTTCGAGAAAAGATGGAATATAACGATGTTCCCAAATATTTTCAGGGATTTCCGATTGTGCTTCTGACTGCCGGATTGATGGCGATTGCTTTCTTTGGCTTTTCAGGAATTATTTAGGAGGTGTGAACTATGATAACAGGAATTATCATTGCGGCAGCTCTGGTAGGCGGTGTAGGACTTTTTATCGGACTATTTCTGGGAGTTGCCGGAAAGAAATTTGCAGTAGAAGTAGATGAAAGAGAAATACAGGTAAGAGAAGAGCTGCCGGGTAATAACTGCGGCGGCTGCGGATTTCCGGGATGTGACGGACTGGCAGCGGCCATTGCAAAAGGAGAAGCGCCTGTAAATGCCTGTCCCGTAGGCGGCGCTGCCGCAGCGGCGAAGATTGCGGCTATCATGGGGCAGGAGGCAGGAGAAAACATCCGTATGACAGCTTTTGTAAAATGTGCCGGTGATTGCGAAAAAGCCGGAAAAAGCTACGATTATACCGGTGTAAAGGATTGTAAAATGGCTGCTCTTATGCAAAACGGCGGAGAAAAGGCATGTTCCTATGGATGTCTGGGTTATGGCTCTTGTGTGAAAGCCTGTGGATTTGACGCCATACATATTGTCAACGGAATTGCCGTAGTAGACAAAGAAAAATGTAAAGCCTGCGGAAAATGCGTGGCAGAATGTCCGAAGCATTTAATTGAGCTAATTCCATATCAGCAGAAGCAGGCTGTGGCATGCAGCTCGAAAGAGAAAGGAAAGACAGTGATGAGCGCCTGCGAAATCGGCTGCATCGGCTGTCGTAAATGCGTCAAAGAGTGTCCAAATGAAGCCATTACAGTGGTAGATAATGTGGCACAGATTGACTATGAAAAATGTACAAATTGCGGAAAATGCAAAGAGACCTGTCCACGCCACATTATTCTGTAAGATAAGAATGCAAATGTATCAATCGCATATTTTGCGAACATACATTTGCATTTTTTATTTGCCTATGGTAAGATAGGACACAGAAAATGAGAATAGGAGAGTCATCCATGAAAAAAAAGGATTTATTTCTGATTGGTATTCTTTTAGCCGTAGGAATGATTGGATTTTTTGCATTTAAGGGAATTCAGAGATTTGCTGCTTCTGATGGGCAGATGCTGAAGATTTCCGTAGATGGAAAAGTGTATGGAGCGTATTCTTTAGAAGATAAACAGGAAATTAAAATCGGGGATACCAATGTATGCCAAATTGAGGAAGACGGAACAGTTTCCATGACGGAGGCAGATTGCCCTGACCATCTGTGTGTAAAACAGGGAAAAATCAAGGAATTTGGCGAAAGTATTGTCTGTTTGCCGAATAAAGTGGTTTTGGAAATTGTAACAGATAAGAAGACGGCAGAGGAAATTGACAGTATAGCGAAATAGAAGCGAGGATTTGAATGAAAAAAACAGCGTATATTGGTTTGCTTTGTGCATTGGCGATTATTCTGGGATATGTGGAAATGCTGCTTCCTGTGTTTCCCTTTGCGCCGGGAGTAAAGCTTGGAATTACAAACTTAGTAACGGTATTTTTGCTTTATAGCTTTACCTATAAAGAGGCAGCCCTTGTTTCCTGCATCCGAATTGTGTGTATTGGATTTATGTTCGGAAATTTATTTTCTATTGTATACAGTCTGGCAGGAGCTTTTTTGAGTCTGCTTTGTATGACACTGGTAAAGAAAATAAAAGGTTTGTCTATGGTAGGCGTCAGTATTATCGGAGGTGTGACGCATAATATTGGGCAGTTGATGATAGCTGCGCTGGTAGTGGAAAGCGGAAGTGTCTTTTTCTATTTTCCGATTTTACTTTTTGCAGGAACAGTAACCGGACTTTTAATAGGAATTGTATCTTCGGAAATTTATAAGAGAATACCGGGAAGGATAGGAAATGATAGCGTATTTAAAAGGTGAGATTGTTGAGATTTTAGAAGACCGAGTGATTTTAGAAGCGGGAAATATAGGATATAATCTTTTTATGCCTATGGCTGGAGTTGATGGAACTTTACACACAGGTGATGAGGCGAAGATTTATACTTACTTAAATGTGAGAGAAGATGCCATGCAGCTTTACGGTTTTTTGACGAAGGATGATTTGAATGTTTTTAAATTACTTCTGGGAGTAAACGGTATCGGACCGAAAGCAGCCTTAGGCGTTTTGTCGGGGCTGTCCGCAGATGAGCTGCGCTTTGCAGTTCTGGCAGATGATGTAAAGACCATTTCAAAAGCGCCGGGGATTGGGAAAAAGACAGCGCAGAAGCTAATTTTAGAATTAAAGGATAAAATGAGTCTTCAGGAAGCATTTGAACTGAAATCTGAGCATGTGCAGGAAAGCGCAGGCAGTCTTGCTGGTGTTTCCGATATAAAGAAAGAGGCAGTAGAAGCGCTGACTGCTCTGGGATACTCCGCAGCAGATGCCCTTCGTGCAGTGAAGCATACAGAAATCACGGAAGGCATGAATGTGGAGGATTTATTAAAACAGGCATTGAAAAACATGTTTTAAATAAAGAGGAAAAATCATGGAAAAAAGAATTATTACCACAGACATTATGGAGGAGGACCTTCGTACAGAGGGCAATTTAAGACCTCAGCTTTTAAATGATTATATCGGACAGGAAAAAGCAAAGAAAAACCTGAAGGTTTATATTGAGGCTGCGAAGCAAAGAGGAGATGCCTTAGACCATGTGCTGTTTTACGGACCTCCGGGACTTGGAAAAACAACGCTGGCAGGAATTATTGCCAATGAGCTGGGTGTGCACATGAAAGTGACCAGCGGCCCTGCTATTGAAAAGCCGGGAGAAATGGCGGCAATTTTAAATAATTTGCAGGAAAATGATGTGTTGTTTGTAGATGAAATCCACCGTCTGAACAGACAGGTGGAGGAAGTGCTTTACCCTGCAATGGAAGACTATGCCATTGATATTATGATTGGAAAGGGTGCGACTGCCCGCTCCATTCGTCTGGATTTGCCGAAATTTACACTGGTAGGAGCGACAACAAGAGCAGGACTTTTAACTGCTCCTCTGCGTGACCGATTTGGTGTCGTACATCATCTGGAATTTTATACAGAAGAGGAGCTTCAGACTATTATTATTCGTTCTGCAAAGGTTTTGGGCGTAGAAATTGACGAGGCAGGAGCTCTGGAAATGGCAAAGCGTTCCAGAGGAACACCACGACTTGCAAATCGCCTTTTAAAAAGAGTACGAGATTTTGCACAGGTAAAATACGATGGGAAGATTACAAAGGAAGTTGCGGATTTTGCTATGGATTTGCTAGAGGTGGACCGCTATGGTCTGGACCAGACAGACAGACTTTTGCTTACCACCATTATTGAACGGTTCTCAGGAGGACCTGTGGGACTTGATACCCTGTCAGCCGCAATCGGCGAGGATGCAGGAACCATTGAAGATGTGTATGAGCCATATCTGATTAAAAACGGATTTTTGCTTCGAACTCCAAGGGGAAGAACTGTGACAGAATTGACCTATCATCATCTGGGAATAAAATAATAGTTGTTTTTCTCGGAATTTCGATTATAATAGACAATAAGGAACGTAAGAAAAGGCGGGAGGATTAGATGGCAGTTAAGAATACAACCCAGGTGCTGATTGGAGGAAAAATCATCACTTTAAGCGGATATGAAAGTGAAGAATACCTGCAAAAGGTTGCAAATTATATGAACGGAAAGCTGACAGAGTTAGGACAGCTTCCGGGATACAACAGACAGTCACAGGAAACCAGACATACCCTGCTCAGTTTAAATATTGCAGATGATTATTTTAAAGCAAAGAGACAGGCGGAAATGTTCGAGGAAGAGCTGGAAGCCAAAGACAGGGAAATGTATGATTTAAAACATGACTTAATCAACAAACAGGTAGAGCTTGATGAAGCAAAAGAAAAGGCTCAGGAAAGAATACAGGAATTGCAGCAAAAAGCAGCAGAGCTGGAGAAGGAGCTGGACGAGCTTTTAAAATAATATAGAAAAGAGCGATGGGGTGGGCAGTTGTTGTTTGCCCCATTTCTATTATTTGAAAAGAAAGGATATTTGAATTATGAAAGCAGAATTGTTAGCACCGGCAGGCTCTTATGAAGGCTTGCAGGCAGTTGTAAAGGCAGGTGCAGATGCTGTTTATATTGGAGGAAGTATGTTTGGCGCAAGAGCATACGCCAATAATCCTCAGCAGGATGAAATGCTGGAGGCCATTGACTATGCCCACATACACGGAAAACAAATCTATTTGACGGTAAATACCCTTTTAAAGAATAAAGAGCTTTACGGACAGCTCTATGATTTTCTGGCTCCGTACTATCAGCAGGGAATTGATGCGGTGATTGTGCAGGACTTGGGCGTGTTGTCTTTTTTGAAAAAAGAATTTCCCAATCTTCCTATTCATGCCAGTACACAGATGGCGGTGACAGGCGCAAAGGGAGTGGCACTTTTAAAGGAAGCAGGAGTATCCAGAATTGTAACGGCAAGAGAGCTGTCTTTAAAGGAAATTCATGAAATTTACAAGGAAACAGGAATGGAAATCGAAAGCTTTGTCCATGGGGCGCTTTGCTACTGTTATTCCGGCATGTGCCTGTTCAGCAGCATGCTGGGAGGCAGAAGCGGCAACAGAGGCAGATGCGCTCAGCCCTGCCGTCTGCCCTATACAGCATATAAAGACAGAGAGCAGATTAGTCAGGAAGAGCAGGCATATCTGTTAAGTCCAAAGGATATGTGTACCGTTGACATTTTGCCGGAAATTTTACAGGCGGGAGTCTATTCCTTGAAAATAGAAGGAAGAATGAAGCGTCCGGAGTATGCGGCAGGGGTGACCTCCATTTACAGAAAGTATCTGGATTTGTATGAGAAAAATCCCAAGAATTACGGAGTTACATCTGAGGACAGGCAGATACTCCTTGATTTATATCAAAGAGACGGCTTTAATCAGGGCTATTATCATTCTCATAACGGAAAAGAGATGATGGCTGTGGTAAATCAGAAGGAGCAGAATAAAAAACAGAAGATTGCGAGAAAACGGAATGAGCTTCTCTTTGAACAGTTAAAGAAAGAATACCTGGACACAAAAAAACAAGAAAAAATTAATGGGAATTTTATCCTTTTTGCCAATTCTCCTGCTATACTGGATTTAGACTTTCAGGATATTCATGTTCAGGTTATGGGAGATATCGTAGAGGAGGCAAAAAAGCAGCCTTTGTCAGCAGACCGGGTAGAAAAGCAGATGAGAAAGACAGGGCAGACGCCTTTTGTATTTGACACTTTGGAAATCATGACAGACGAAGCGGGATTTCTTCCTATGCAGAGCATCAACGAGCTTCGAAGACAGGGCTTAGAAGAGCTGGAAAAAGAAATTTTAAAGAAGTATCGCAGAGCTTTGCCTGAAAGAACAGAAAACAGCAGAGAGAAGAGTTGTGAAGCATTCGGGAAAAATCCTGTTTTCTATGCTTCTGTGGAGACAAAAGAACAGCTGGAGGCTGTACTGGAGGAAAAGGATATACAGGGTGTGTATTGCCATATCTCCATGTTTGATAAAAAACAGCGCTGGAAAGAGGTTTTTGAAACCATGTATCAGGTGCATAAGCAGGGAAAAGAATTTTATCTGGCGCTGCCGTATATGTTAAGAGACGGACAGCTTGCTGGTGAGGAACAGGAGTTTTTGAAAATAGCAGAGCAATGTGAGGGATTTCTGGTGAGAAATTTAGAAGAGCTGGGATATTTATCCAAGCTTGGACTGTTGCAGAAGGCTGTTACCGATTATTCTGTGTATGCGTTTAATGACAATGCAAAGAATACGCTGGATAAATTAGGCATTATGCGTACCACAGTTCCACTGGAGCTGAACGGAAAGGAAATTCATGCAAGAGATAATAAAAACAGTGAAATGGTGATTTATGGGCATTACCCCATGATGATATCTGCCCAGTGTATTAAGAAAACCTGCGGAAAATGTGATAAAAACAGCAGCCTTGTGAAATTAAAGGACCGTTACGGAAAATACTTTCCCACAAGGAGCTTCTGTGATTTTTGCTATAATGTGATTTATAACAGTGTTCCCACAGGGCTTTTAGAGGAAGCGCCGCAGCTTTTCGGAGAGGGGTTTGCGTCGTTGAGACTGAATTTTACCGTTGAAACAAAGGAAGAAGTGAAAAATCTGCTGGATATGTTTCTTGGAGCATACGCACAGGAAAACAAAAATGTGAAAAAGAAAAACCCGAAAGAAATGCCGGAATTTACAAAAGGGCATTTTAAAAGAGGGGTAGAGTAGGTGAACAAGTGTTAAATTTAATTATTGAACTTTCAAAATATTTTTTATTAATTCTTATCGTACTTTATACCTTTGAAAGCTTTACCGTATTTAAGTATGAGGACGATTATGACAAACGTTATATTTTAAGAAAACAGCTATTGCTTATTGTATTTTTGGACTTTACTGCTTTTCTTGTTATCTTTCTGAAGACAGAGAAGGTAGAGATTATTTATTTGTTTGGGGCGCTGCTCCTATATTTGCTTGTGGTGCAGGCATTGTATCGTATTTTTTATAAAAAAGCGTCTATCCTGCTTTTAAATCACATGTGTATGCTGTTGTCTATTGGATTTATTATGCTGTCCAGACTTTCGCCGGACTCCGCCATCCGACAGTTTGCCATTGTAGCGGTAGCAACCATAATTGCTATGATTATACCGATTATGATTAAGAAAATGTATTTTCTGAAGAATTGGACTTGGTTTTACGCTGCACTGGGCTTGGGACTTCTGCTGGTTGTGTTGATTTTCGGTAAAAATGTCAATGGGGCTAAGATTAACATTGACCTTGGCTTTTTCGTCTTCCAGCCATCTGAGTTTGTAAAGATTATTTTTGTATTTTTTGTGGCAAGCCGTTTGTATCGAAAAAGCGCTACTTTTAAAGACCATGTGATTACAACAGCCATTGCCGCCGTTTATGTATTGACTTTGGTACTTTCCAGAGATTTGGGAAGTGCAGTGGTATTTTTTATTACTTATATCATTATGCTGTATGTGGCGACAAAACAGCCGTTTTATCTCTTGGCAGGTCTTGGAAGCGGATGTGGAGCGGCAGTAATTGCCTATTTCCTTTTCTCTCATGTAAGACAGAGGGTAGTGGCGTGGAAAGCTCCTTTTAGCGTTTATGAAGGACCGGGATTTCAGATTGTGCAGGGCTTGTTTGCCATTGGCGCAGGCGGCTGGTTCGGTATGGGGCTTTGTCAGGGCTCACCGGAAATGATACCCTTTGTAAAGCAGGATTATATGTTTGCAGCAATTTGTGAAGAGCTGGGAGGACTGTTTGCTATCTGTCTGATTTTAATCTGTATGAGTATGTTTCTCTTGGTTGTGAACATTTCTCTGCGAATTAAGAAAAGATTTTATAAACTCATTGCATTGGGACTGGGAACAGAATATGCCTTTCAGGTATTTCTTACCATCGGCGGTGTGACGAAATTTATTCCCATGACAGGCATTACGCTGCCTTTGGTCAGCTACGGAGGCAGTTCTGTGTTAAGTACCATTATTATGCTGGCAATTATTCAGGGATTGTATATTTTAAGAGAAGATGAGGACGAGGAAATTGAAAGACAAAAATAAGAAAAGCGCAAAAAAGCTTCAAAAGGAAGAGGAAATCATGAAGAAAAAGCGCAAAAAAAGAAAACGTTCCAAAAACAAAGAGTATACGATTATCAGCTATTTCTTTGTAGCCATTTTTATATCCTTAATCGGATATATGGTATATTTTAATGTGGAAAAACGAGAGGATGTTATCAGCAGTCCGTATAATACCCGTCAAAACCAGTTGGCAGACAGGATTACCAGAGGAAAAATTCTATCCTCAGACGGACAGACTCTCGCATATACAGAAACGGACGGAGAGGGTAATGAAACAAGAGTTTATCCTTACGGAAATAAGTTTGCCCATGTGGTAGGCTATGACTGCAATGGAAAAAACGGAATTGAAGCGCTGGCTAATTTTTCGCTGATGTCTTCCCATAATAATTATATTGAGCAGGTGAAAAATGAAATTCTGGAGAACAAAAATCCGGGTGACAGCGTGGTAACGACTTTAAACACAAAATTACAGGAGACAGCTTATAATGCCCTTGGCTCTTACAACGGTGCTGTGGTTGTTTTAGACCCAAAGACAGGAGCTGTACTGGCTTCTGTAAGCAAACCGGATTTTAATCCAAATACGGTAGAAGAAGATTGGGATGCCCTGGTAAACGACTCTGCAAACAGCAGTCTTTTAAACAGAGCTACACAGGGGGCTTATCCGCCCGGGTCTATTTTTAAAGTGGTAGATGCGTTGGCATATTTGCGGGAACACGGAACCATTGATGGATTTTCTTATAATTGTAAGGGAAGTATTACGGTAGACGACCATAAAATTCCTTGCTTTGGAGGGGAGGTTCACGGCTCGGAGGATTTTACAAAAGCATTTGCAAAATCCTGTAATACGGCATTTACACAGATTGGACTTAATTTAGGAGCGAAAAATTTGCAGGAGACAGCAGAGAGCCTGTTGTTTAACAGTAAGCTTCCAATTCCTTTGGAATATAACAAGAGTAAATTTGAACTTGGAAGTGCGTCGGGAAATCCACTGCTGATGCAGACCGCCATCGGACAGGGAAATACGCTGGTATCACCGATGCACATGGCTATGATTACCGCTGCTATTGCCAATGACGGAAAGCTTATGAAGCCTTATTATATAGAAAAGGTAGAAACAGTCAGCGGCCAGACAGTAGAAACTACAAAGCCGTCTGTCTATAAAGAGCTTATGACAGCAGAAGAAGCAGGAGTATTGAAAACGTTGATGGCGGAAGTGGTAAAAAGCGGTACGGCAACGAAGCTTTCAGGAGAAAGCTACTCCGCAGCGGGAAAAACAGGCTCTGCCGAATATACGGGAAGTGACGGAAAGATAAAGACACATTCCTGGTTTATCGGATTTTCCAATGTAGAGGAGCCGGACTTAGCCATTGCCGTAATTGCAGAGGGCGCCGGAACAGGAAGTAAGGTAGCAGTTCCGGTAGCACATCAGGTGTTCAACGCTTTTTATTATAATTAGTGGCTGTAAATTTCTTGCGCCTGCGAAAAAAAAGAGGTATACTACCAATAAAGAAACACAACGCAGACATAGTTGTATGTCTTAAGCAGGAGGAAGTGCAATATGATTGAAGCAACGAGCTGTGGCGGAGTGGTAATATATCGGGGCAAGATACTGACCTTGTATAAATCTTATAAGCACAAATACGAGGGCTGGGTACTGCCGAAAGGAACGGTAGAAAAGGGCGAAGACTATAAGGATACTGCCCTGCGGGAAGTGAAAGAAGAAGCAGGAGTATCAGCCAGCATCATCAAGTATGTGGGAAAGAGTCAATATAGTTTTTGTGTGCCGGAGGATGTAGTAGAAAAGGACGTACATTGGTATTTAATGTCTGCCAACAGCTATTACAGCAGACCGCAGAGAGAAGAATATTTTGTGGATTCCGGTTTTTACAAATTCCATGAAGCTTACCATCTGTTACGTTTTTCAAATGAAAAGCAGATTTTGGAAAAGGCTTATAGTGAATACCTGGATTTGAAAAAAGCAAATCTTTGGGGAAATAGAAAGTATTTCTGAGTAAGCATGGAAAAAGAGGACTGTCGCAGGAAGCAGGAGCAGGCTTTTGTGACAGCCTCTTTTTAAAATATAGGAGTGGAAAATATGTTAAACTGGTATAAAAAGCTCTATGTTGGCGATAATGCAAAAAAGAAGAAAAGACAGCTGATGTTTAAAATTAACGCAGGAGCAGGCGTGTTTGATGTGTATTTGATTACCTTTGCCTGCAATCCTCAAAATCAGCTGGAAATTTTTTCGGCCAATGAGCTGAAGCAGAAGGCAAGACGGAAATGTTGTCCCATGATTATCGGGCTGTGCTGCGGCTATGAGGAGGCATTGGAGATGACCAGAACACTTGTGGAAGAGGCATATAAGGAGACAGGTACGCCTAATGTGAGGAAATGGCTGGAAAATAAGATAAAAGAGGAAGGCAGCAGGTGAGAGAATGGCGGTGCTACATATTTTATTGGGAATTTTGAAAATAGCAGGTATTCTTTTGGCAGTTCTTCTGGGGCTTTTGCTGCTGATTTTAAGCTGCGTGCTCTTTTGTCCTGTTGTTTATCAGGGAGTAGGAGAGAAAAATCAGGACAGTCTGAAAGGAAGCCTGAAAATTTCGTGGCTGTTTCGTGGAATTTCTTTAAAAGTATGGTATGAAGAAGGTACACATTATTCTGTGCGGATTTGTGGTATTTCCACGGAGCAATTTAAGAGGATTTTTAAAAGGCGTGCAGGAAAGAAAACCGAAAAAAAACAGCCAAAAGAGCTTACTGCCGTGCAGGAAAACAGTGGCGAAGCCAAGAAAAGGGAGTATACAGGGCAAAGCCCAAGGGAGGCTATTCAAAAGGAAGCAGAAAAAGCAGAAGAACAAGCTTATCCAAAAGAAAAGCCGAAAAGAAAAGGAATAGGGCAGTCTTTTGCGGATTTTCGATTAACAATCGAAAAAATCTGTGATAAAATAAAAAAAGTAAAAAAAATTTTAAAGTCAGAGCAGATGAAGCGAACGAAAACATGGATGCTGAAAGAAATTAAGTCCTTGATTTTTCATATAAAACCGAAAAAATTGCAGGGTAATATTCGCTTTGGACTGGAAGACCCTTGTCTGACAGGAGAAATTCTGGCTGTTGCAGGTGTATTTTATCCACTGTATGGGGAATATTTTACAATAGAGCCTTTTTTTGAGGAACAGATTTTAGAAGGAGAAATATCTTTTCGAGGACGCATTTACGGTATTTATTTTGCGTTTCTTGCATGGCGCATATTTCAAAACAGAGAGCTTCGTTTTATTATAAAAAAATTTAAGTATCTTTAAGGAGGAAACAGGATATGGCTTCAGAAAACAATTTTCAGACAACAGTAGAGTCACTATTTAAAGGAATGGATAGTTTTATTACGACAAAGACGGTAGTAGGTGAGGCAATTACCGTGGGAGATACCATTATACTTCCGTTGGTAGACGTTTCCTTTGCAGTGGGAGCAGGCGCTTTTTCCGGTGAGAAAAAAAATAACGGCGGCGGCGGAATGGGCGGAAAGGTTTCTCCAAGCGCTGTTTTGGTGATTTCCAATGGCATGACAAAGCTGGTAAATATTAAAAATCAGGATGGTCTTACAAAAATTCTGGATATGGTTCCTGATTTCCTGAATAAATTTTCAGAAGGGAAAAAAGAACAGGAGCCGGAAAAAGAAGGATTAAAAAAAGAAGAAACGGTTTCTGAGGAAGAATAAGACAGAAGAGCTGCTGCGGGTAATCTGCGGCAGCTTTTTGCATATACTATAAAAAGAGAAAAGAGAAGGAAAAAGATATGAGTCGTGTATGCGGACTGTTTTTGTTTGGAATAGGGATTGGATTATTTTTAGCGCTTATTTTTCCAAAATCTCTTTTTATGGTGATTATGGCAGTGCTGTGCTTGTTGGCAGGATATAATCTGTTTTGCAGTTGTTCATAAATAGAAGAGAATAGAAAAAAACAGACCTTGTCGCATGGACAAGGTCTGTTGATGTGTCAATCAGTAATTAAGCTCTTTCAACTTTACCGCTTCGTAAGCAGGAAGTACAAACATACATTTTTTTTGCGTTTCCGCCTTCTGTTTTAACTCTTACAGATTTAATGTTGGATTTCCACATTTTGTTTGATCTTCTATGAGAATGGCTCACGTTGTTTCCAAAATGAGCACCTTTTTCACAAATTGCGCACTTTGCCATGGTAGCACCTCCTTAGAAATATAATAAGTCTGTATAACAAACTCACAACATAGCTTATTTTAGCAGATGATATTTGTTTTTGCAAGTAAAATTATAAAAAAATTAAATTATTATTTCGTTTTTGGAAAAGATATGTTAGAATAGCATATATAAAAAAGTATGGAGGTATCCGTGCATGAATGGATTTGTTGATACAGGATTAGGAAAAATTACAATTGATACTGATGTAATTGCAACTTATGCAGGCAGTGTGGCAGTGGAATGTTTTGGAATTGTGGGCATGGCTGCTGTAAGTATGAAGGACGGCCTTGTAAAGCTGTTAAAGAAAGACAGCTTAAAACACGGCATTAATGTTATGATTGCAGATAATAAGATTACACTGGAGTTTCACGTAATCGTGGCTTACGGAGTAAGTATTTCTGCTATGGCGGATAACTTAATCAGCAATGTAAAATACAAAGTAGAAGAATTTACAGGCCTGACTATTGAGAAGATAAATATCCTTGTAGAAGGCGTAAGAGTAATTGATTAATAAGGAGGAAACTTGTTTTGAATACCAATACCGTTGATGCGAAAATGCTTGGCCGGATGTTCCTTTCCGGAGCGAAAAATCTGGAGGCAAAGAAAGAGTGGATAAATGAATTAAATGTTTTTCCTGTGCCGGACGGCGATACAGGAACCAACATGACACTGACCATTATGGCGGCAGCGTCTGAGGTAAGCGCATTATCAAATCCTACTATGAAAACTCTGGCGAAAGCAATATCTTCCGGTTCTTTAAGAGGAGCAAGAGGAAACTCCGGCGTTATTCTTTCACAGCTTTTAAGAGGATTTACAAAATCAATCGAACATCATGAGCAGGTAGATGCCATGGCATTTGCCAGAGCCTTTGAAAAAGGTGTGGAAACTGCGTATAAAGCAGTTATGAAACCAAAAGAAGGTACAATTTTAACTGTGGCAAAGGGCGCTGCGGTAAAAGCTCTGGAAATTGCAGAGGAAAGCGAAAATCTGGAAACATTTTTTGCAGATGTAATTGCAGAGGCAGAGGCAGTTCTTTTAAGAACACCGGAAATGCTTCCTGTTTTAAAAGAAGCAGGTGTTGTAGACTCCGGCGGACAGGGGCTTTTAGAAGTGTTAAAAGGCGCTTTTGACGGATATCTGGGCAAAGAAATTGACATGAATTTCGAAAAGCCTGCCCATGCAGTAATGAGCAAGCCGATGTCCGCAGAGGAAAGTGATATTAAATTCGGTTACTGTACAGAATTTATTATTATGCTGGAAAAAGAATTTCCTGAAAAAGAAGAAAGAGCTTTCAAAGAATACCTGTTATCCATTGGTGACTCTCTGGTAGTCGTAGCAGATGATGAAATTGTAAAGGTGCATGTACATACCAATGCGCCGGGTGATGCAATTCAGAGAGCTTTGACCTACGGACAGCTGTCTAACATGAAAATTGATAATATGCGCTTAGAGCATCATGAACGTTTGATTAAGGACGCTGAAAAAGTAGCTGCACAGCAGGCAAAGGCAGAACCGGAAAAAGAGGTTGGATTTATTTCCGTATCTGTGGGAGATGGTATGGGAGAGATTTTCCGTGAATTGGGAGCAGATTATCTCATTGAAGGCGGACAGACTATGAACCCAAGTACAGAGGATGTGCTTCAGGCAATCTCTCATGTAAATGCAAAAAATATATTTATTTTCCCAAATAATAAAAATATTATTCTGGCTGCAAATCAGGCAAGAGATTTGACAGAAGATAAAAATATTATTGTTATTCCTACGAAGACTATTCCTCAGGGTATTACAGCGCTGATTTCTTATGTACCGGATAAAACCGTAGAACAGAACACAGAAGAAATGTTAGAAGCCATGACACATGTGAAAACAGGTCAGGTAACTTATGCAGTGCGTGATACAAAGATTGATGACAAAGAAATTCGTCAGGGCGATATCATGGGCATTGGCGACAAGGGAATTTTAGCAGTTGGACAGGGTATCGAAGATATTACCGTAGAAACATTAAAAGAGATGGTAGATGAAGATACAGAAATTATCAGCATTTATTACGGGGCTGATGTAACAGAGGAAGATGCAGAGCAGTTATGTGAGCGTCTGGAGGAATTATATCCTGATTTTGATGTGGAAATCAATCAGGGCGGACAGCCGATTTATTACTACGTGGTTTCCGTAGAATAAAAGAGGAACAGAGGAGCTGTTGGGGTTGTTGCACTTATGCGATAGCCTTAACCGCTTCTTTTTTATGAGGATTTTTAAAATGAGGGAACAGGAAAGTATCCGAAATATAAAAGGAATTGGTGAAAAAACAGAAAAGCTTTTGGCAAAATTGGGAATTACCACAGTGGGAGATTTTCTCAGATATTATCCAAGGGAATACGATGAATATACAGAGCCTATTGGCGTTTCTCAGGCAACGGCAGGAAAAAAATGTGCGGTTATGGGAAGGCTTACAGGAAAAGTGGGCGTGCGAAATACAGGCAGGCTTACGGTTGTAACTGCCACTTTAAAAGAAGAAAATTCTTTCTTGCAGCTTACGTGGTATAATATGCCTTTTTTACGCAATACCTTACAGTCCGGCGGCATTTATATTTTCAGAGGAATGGTAACGGACAAAAACGGGCGAAAGACCATGGAGCAGCCGGAGATTTTCAAAAGAGAGGATTACAAGGCGCTGCTTCACAGCCTTTATCCTATTTACGGGCTGACAAAAGGACTAACCAATAAATTTATGGTGAAAACCATGCGTCAGATTTTGGAAAATAAAGAAATTGTGCAGGAATATCTTCCGGAGGAGTATAGAAACTATTATCAGTTGGCAGAATATAACTATGCAGTTTCACATATTCATTTTCCAAAAGATAAGAAAGATTTACTTCTGGGACATCATCGATTAGTTTTTGATGAATTTTTACTTTTTATTCTTTCTATTCGAATGATGAAGGAAAAGACACAGGACACGCCAAATTCTTTTGCCATAAAACCGGTGTGGGAAACAGAAAATGTAATTGATGGACTGCCTTATCCGTTGACAAATGCACAAAAGAGAGTGTGGAATGAAATTGAAAGGGATATGACAGGACATACGCTGATGTCCAGACTTGTACAGGGAGATGTGGGCAGCGGAAAAACCATTATTGCATTTCTGGCAATGCTGCTTGCTGCTTGCAATGGATATCAGGCTGCGCTTATGGTTCCCACGGAGGTTTTGGCAAAGCAGCATTTTAAAGAAATGGAAAAACTGCTCAAGGAGCATCAGCTGCCGCTAAAAGCCGTTCTCCTTACCGGTTCCAATACAGCAAAGGAAAAGCGGGAGAGATATGCGGAAATTGCTTCCGGAGAGGCAAAGCTTATTATCGGAACCCATGCGCTGATACAGGAAAAAGTGGAATATGAAAATCTGGCATTGGTAATTACCGATGAGCAGCATCGCTTTGGGGTTCAGCAAAGAGAGGATTTATCAAAAAAAGGGACAAAGCCCCATGTGCTGGTTATGAGCGCCACACCAATTCCCAGAACCTTGGCAATTATTTTATACGGAGATTTGGATATTTCTGTCATGGATGAACTGCCGGCAAAGCGATTGCCTATAAAAAACTGTGTGGTGGATACGTCTTATCGTCCGAGAGCCTATCATTTTATTCAAAAGCAGGTGGAGGAAGGACGGCAGGTGTATGTTATCTGTCCTATGGTAGAAGAAAGTGAAGGACTGGATGCGGAAAATGTAATTGATTACACGCAGATTTTAAAGGATGCTCTGCCGTCTGATATCTCTGTTGCATATCTTCACGGAAGAATGAAGGCGGGAGAAAAGAATAAAATTATGGAAGCTTTTGCCGCAAATCAAATACAGGTGCTGGTGTCTACCACCGTTATTGAGGTAGGGGTAAACGTACCAAATGCAACGGTAATGATGGTAGAAAATGCAGAACGCTTCGGACTTGCCCAGCTTCATCAGCTAAGAGGAAGGGTAGGACGAGGAGAGCATCAGTCTTACTGTATTTTCGTGCAGGGAGGGCAGGATACAGAGACAAAGGAGAGATTGGAAATTCTGGTGAAATCCAATGATGGATTTCAGATTGCGGGAGAAGATTTAAGACTGCGCGGACCGGGAGATTTCTTTGGTATTCGTCAAAGCGGTTTGATGGAATTTAAAATTGCAGATGTTTATCAGGATGCAGAAATTTTAAAAGAAGCCGGTGAAGCGGCTGGAGGGATTTTAGCTTTAGATCCGGATTTATCCCTGCCCCAGCATGAAAGATTAAAGGACAGACTTTTTTCTTACGGCAAGGAAAGAATGGAGATGCCAGGAATATAAGGCAAATAAAAAGGGACTTCCTTCTTTTTACTTTTGAAATAAGCAGAAGAAAATCCCTTTTGTCAGCTGTTAAAGCATATCAATGCTTTGAACCCTTAGAACTGCTGTGTGCTTCCGTTTCCGGACATCTGACGTTCCTGTGCCTCAATCATTTTTTTGACCATATATCCACCAACGGAACCGTTCTGTTTGGATGTTAAGTTACCGTTGTAACCGTCTGTAAGAGGTACACCTAATTCGTTGGCAACTTCGTATTTGAAACGATTTAATGCTCCCTTTGCTTCCGGTACAACTGCTTTGTTTGAAGAATTATTGTTAGACATTTTTTATTTCCTCCTTTGGAATTTATTTTTGTTACAATGCTAGTATGTGATTTTAAAAAGTTTTTACACTAGAAGTTCTTTCAAGTTTTGACAAATTATGTGAATTGTATTACAATGAGTATTCAGATTTAGGGTTTCGAGTCGATTTTTTTGTGAAAGTACACAAAATTTGTAAAAAGTGTATAAAATGATAAAAAATAATTGCAAGGAGTTGGTGCTTTTGCTATAATAGACTCTGGAATACAAGAGAACCGTAGGGTTTGATTGAATTAAATAAATAAGGATTGATGTAAATGAATGTTGGAATTATAGCGCATAACAGTAAAAAAGCCCTGATTGAGGATTTTTGCATTGCTTATAAGAACATTTTGGCAAAGCACGAGATTTATGCAACAGGGACTACGGGACGCAGAATAGAAGAAGTGACAAACCTGCGCGTCCACAAATTCCTTCCCGGAAGCATGGGAGGAGATAAACAGTTTACAGAAATGATTGAGCGTGGAGATATTGATATGGTAATCTTTTTCTACAATCCGGCAATGATTGACGGAACAGAGCCGGATGTATACCAGATATCCGGCTGCTGCGACCAGTACAATATTCCTATTGCAACGAATATTGCAACGGCAGAGTCTTTAATATTGGGACTGGAGCAGGGAGATTTGGATTACCGCTTAAATCGATAAAAGATACTGAAGAAGGAAAAACAGCTTATGAGAGTCATTGCAGGAAGTGCAAAGAGTATGCCTTTAAAAACTATTCCCGGTTTGGAAACAAGACCGACCACAGACAGGGTGAAGGAAACGTTATTTAATATGCTTCAGCCCTATCTGTGCGAATGTCGCTTTTTAGATATTTTTGCAGGAAGCGGCGGGATTGGAATAGAAGCTTTAAGCAGAGGTGCGCAGTTTTGTGTTTTTATTGAAAAGAATAGAAGGGCGGCAGCCGTAATTGAGGACAATCTGAAGTTTACCAGACTGGCAGACAGAGGCGAGGTATGGTGCAAAGATGTGTTTCAGGCAGTTGCTTCTTTAGAAAACGAAGAACCGTTTGATTGTATTTTTATGGATCCGCCCTATAATCAGGAGCTGGAAAAACAGGTTTTGGAGCTTTTAAAAGATGCCAAATTCGTAAATGAAGATACCAGAATAATTGTGGAGGCTTCTTTGGAAACAGATTTCAGTTATCTGGAGGAGATGGGATTTTCCATTGATAAAATCAAAAGATACAAGACAAACCAGCACATTTTTATTAGAAAGGCATAGAAAATGGTACGAGCAATTTATCCGGGAAGCTTTGACCCGGCAACTTACGGTCATCTGGACATTATAAGAAGGGCGGCAAGCTTATTTGATGAGGTCGTTGTAGGAGTTTTGAATAATTCTGCAAAAAGTCCGTTGTTTTCTGTGGAAGAACGTGTTAATATATTAGAGAATGTAACAGAAGATATTCCCAACGTAAAAATTCAGGCGTTTGACGGATTATCTGTTAATTTTGCACGAAGCTGCGAGGCAAAGGTAATTATTCGTGGTTTGAGAGCGTTTACTGATTTCGAATATGAATTACAGATGGCACAGACAAACCGCGTGTTGGCAACTGATGTGGATACTATGTTTTTGACTACCAGCCTTCAGTATGCGTATTTAAGTTCCACTACATTGAAGGAGGCGGCGTCCTTTGGAGCAGACATTTCAAATTTTGCACCGGATTTTGTCGTACGACAGGTAGAGGAAAAATACAGGCAGAGGCATTTGGGAAAAGAATACAATAAGGAGAAATAAAAGATGAGCAGCAGAATTGAACAGATTATTGAAGAAATCGAAGAATATGTGGAAAGTTGTAAATATCAGGCATTATCTACAACAAAGATTATTGTAAATAAAGAGGAAATCGAAGAACTCTTAAGAGAGCTTCGTTTAAAAACACCGGATGAAATCAAAAGATATCAGAAAATCATCAGCAATAAAGATGCAATCTTAGCAGACGCACAGGCAAAAGCAGACAATATCATCGAAGACACCAAAAAACAGGTACAAGAGATGGTAAAAGAGTCTGAAGTAATGCAGCAGGCTTACGCACAGGCAAACGAAACCATCAACAGTGCAAATCAGCAGGCACAGGCGATTATTGACGCAGCTACCAATGATGCAAATACACTTCGTTTAAGCGCAGTATCTTATACAGATGAAATGATGGCAAATATGGGACAGCTTGCCAGCAACATGTTAGAAGATGCAGCAGCAAAATACAATGACTTTGTTCAGGCATTGCGTAATTCCTTAGAAGTTATTAACCAGAACAGAGCCGAGTTATCTCCTCAGCTTGTTCAGAATAATGAAGCTCCGGTTCAGGAAGAAGAGTCTACAGCTTCTTATCAACCGGACGACTTAGACTTAGATGACGATTTAGATGATGACTTTGACGATTTTGACTAAGCAAAAAGCTATGATAAAGGTACAGACGAAACTACATAGTTTTCCTTTTATGTAAGAGAAAAATGGCAAGTCTGTATTTGCGAGCATAGATTTTGTTTGTGCGGCTACGCTTAAGCCGCCAAAAGAAGTAAATGCAAGAATAAGAGGATAGAGAAAATCAAATTCCCAAGGAGCTTTTGATAAAGCTGCATTTCCGGTAGTCATTTCCGTAAGTCCTTGTAAAAAATAGCTAAGGATAGGAAAAGAGCGAAAGATAATGCTGGAAATTCCCTGAAGGATAGAGAAAATTAAAATGTATCCTCCCAGTTTTGTAATTGTTTCAAAACCGTTCATAATAGAGGTATCCAGAATTTCTCCGAGGAAATCGGAGCTGGATATCTCTTTTTTCTTTTTTTCGAGATAAGGAAATTCCGTATTTTTTTTAGGACGAAAAAGAAAAGAGCATAAAAAACCGGAACTGTAAAGAATAAAATAGGTAGGGAAAATCAGGTGTGTATTTTTAAAAAGCCCCACACATAAATAAGAAGATAAAAAGGAAGGTCCCGGGAAACATGCAAAGGTCAATAGGTAGGAGGCCTCTTCTTTCGAGATACAATGCTCTATGTAAAGGTCTGCGGTGATTTTGGCACCCATGGGATATCCACAGAAAATTCCCATGCATAATGCATAAGCGCCTGATGGTGATAGAGCAAAAACTTTTTTCCAAAATTTTTTGGGGGCTTCAAAAAGTTTGTCCAGTACTCCGGTTTTGATGCAGATATTGGATAAAATCATAAAAGGTAAAAGAGAAGGTAAAAGGGTATAGAACCATAACATGAGTCCTGCTTTGGCATAGGAAAATGCCTGAGAGGGAAATAATAAGAGAAAAAATAAAAAAAACAGTAAAGCAAAAGGAAGAATTATTTTTTTCATGAAAAAATCCCAGAGTTTTTATCTAAAATATATGTGAGAAGAAATAGAATATTCAAGTTTTTCCGGAAAGCTTGCTATTTTTTTCAATCTGTGTAAGAATGAAGAAAGAAAAAAAACAGGAGGAAACAGAAATGGCAGTATTAGAACATTTACAGCCTGAAAGGGTATTTTATTATTTTGAGGAAATCAGCAAAATCCCTCATGGTTCAGGGAATACAAAGGAAATCAGTGATTATCTGGTAAATTTTGCCCATTCCCATAACTTACGCTGTATTCAGGATGATGATAATAATGTAATTATTTTTAAAGAAGCTTCGAAAGGGTATGAAAATGCACCTACCGTTATGCTTCAGGGACACATGGATATGGTCTGTGAAAAAACAGCAGACAGCACACATGATTTTACAAAAGATCCTTTAGAACTTCGGATAGAAGGTGATTTTGTTTCTGCAACAAATACTACTTTGGGCGGTGATAATGGAATTGCTGTTGCTTATGGACTGGCAATTATGGAAGATACTACTCTTTCACATCCGGCACTGGAGTTAGTAATTACTGTAGATGAGGAAATCGGACTTTTAGGAGCAGCTTCTATTGATACAACCCCTTTAAAAGCAAAATATTTAATCAATCTGGATTCTGAAGAAGAAGGATATATTTGTGCAGGTTGTGCAGGAGGTATGACAGCGGTTTCAGAAATTCCTGTTCGCTATCAAGAGTATACAGATTATAAATGGAGAATAAAAGTGTCAGGACTTTTAGGCGGTCATTCCGGTGCGGAAATTGATAAAAACAGAGCAAATGCTACGTTGCTTTTGGCACGTTTTCTCCATGAAGGAAAAGAATTGGCAGAATATTCTGTTTCAGAGCTTTTCGGAGGACAAAAAGACAATGCCATTCCAAGAGAGGCAGAGGCTTTGGTATTGGCTTCCAAGGAAGACGGAGAAAAGCTTTCCGCCTATGCTGCGGCTTATACAGAAGCTTTGAGAAAAGAATATACAGGAAGTGACGAAGGAATTACCGTTACCGTAGAAGAAGAAGGACAGGGCACTGAACCGGTGCTTCATCCGGTAAGTCAGGAAAAAGTATTGTTTTTCCTTTTAAATTATCCAAACGGAATTCAGAAAATGTGCGGCTTTATTGACGGTTTGGTAGAGACCTCCTGCAATGTGGGAATTACAAAATTGACTCCTGCTGCACTGAGCTGTTCTGCCAGTGTGAGAAGCTCAGTGGGAACGGCAAAGAAAGCTTTGGCTGATAAAATCGGCTATTTGACAGAGTTTTTAGGCGGTACTTTCACCATAGAAGGAGAATATCCTGCATGGGAATTTAAGCAGGACTCTAAGCTTCGTCAGGTGCTGGTAGACGTATACGAGGAAATGTATGAGAAAGAGCCTGTTGTGAATGTTATTCACGCCGGTTTGGAATGTGGTCTGTTCTATGAGAAAATTGCGGGACTGGACTGCGTATCTATCGGTCCTGATATGCAGGACATTCATACTTCCGAAGAAAAACTATCTATTTCTTCTGTGGAACGTGTATGGAAATACCTGTTGGAAGTTTTAAAAAGAATAAAGGAATAATGTCATAATTGCCTTCGTCTGTGCATAGAATGATATGTAATGGTAAGCGTGCAGCTGCCGGAATATCTTGTGTGCAGACGGAGGTTTTTTGTGCTGAAAACACTGCTGTTTTTATGTCTGATTTTATTTTTTAACGTAAATCTTACAGGAGAATTAAAAGAGAAAGCGTCTTTAGAGGAACTCAGGCAGAGAGGACTCCCTGTAAAGAGTATGGAAAGCGCAGGAATTTCCAAAGAGGATATGGAAAAATATTTAATTTTTTGGGAAGATTTAAAATGTTTTCCTGTTGCAGGAAGAATTAACGAAAAGACAGAAGCTTTTTCTTATGAAAACAGTTGGCATGAAAAAAGGCATTATGGTGGGGAGCGTTTTCACGAGGGCTGTGATATTTTTCCCCAAGAGAATAAAACCGATTATTATCCGATTTTAAGCATGACAGAGGGCAGGGTGGAAAAAATCGGCTGGCTTCCTCTGGGCGGATATCGTATTGGAATTCGAAGTCCGGGAGGCGGATATTTTTATTACGCACATCTATCCTCTTATGCAGAAGATTTTTCAGAAGGCGACAAGGTAAAAGCAGGAGAAATTTTAGGATTTTTAGGAGATACGGGATATGGTGAAGAAGGAACAAGAGGAAAATTTCCGCCCCATCTTCATCTGGGAATTTACATATCGGCAAAAGAGAACGAGGAATATCCTTTAAATCCTTATCCGGTGCTGCAGTTCTTACAGGAGAGGCAGAAAAATTTTTTCTATTAAAAAGAAAAGAAGTATGCTATACTTTAATGATAGTTAAGGAGTCATGTTTTATGGAAATACGTTTATGGCGTGAATTGCTCATTCCTTATGAACTGGCAGTGAAAGATTTGGTGATGAAATTTAAGCTGCTGAAAAAAGAACACAGGGAGAAAAATCTCTATTCTCCCATTGAACAGGTAACCGGTCGTGTAAAGTCCATTAACAGTATTCTGGAGAAGATGCAGGATAAGCATGTTTCATGGGAGGAGCTGGAAGAAAAAATAGAGGATATTGCCGGTGTGCGGATTATCTGCCAGTTTTGTGAAGATATTGAAAAGGTGGCGGCTTTAATCCGAAACCGCAGCGATATGAAGGTGCTGGAAGAAAAGGATTATGTGACGCAGGGAAAAGACAGCGGTTATCGAAGTTATCACATTATTGTGGCTTATTGTGCAGAAATCCTAACCGGAAAAAAGGAAATTCGTGCAGAAATTCAAATCCGGACGTTGGCAATGAATTTCTGGGCAACCATAGAACACTCTTTGCAGTATAAATATAAGGGAAATGTGCCGGCAAATCTTGCAAATCGACTGACAGAGGCTGCCAATTCTGTGCTGAAGCTGGATGAGGAGATGTCATTGGTACGCAGTGAGGTGATGGATGCACAAAAATCCATGCTGCACCAATCTAATCTGGTAGCCGATATTTTGAATAATATAGAAAATCTCTATTATTATGCAAACCGAAGGGAAACAGGTAAAATATTGGAAGAATTTTACAAGGTGTATGAGGAAAAAAATCCCCAAAAGCTGGAAAGCTTTTATCGGGAACTGGATTTTATTGCAGAAGGATGCCGTGCACAGGCATTGACATACGAAGATATATAGAATAAAGGACATAGGAAGTATGATAAATTTACCGGAAGAATACGAAAAGGAAATGCGCAGTTTGCTGGGGGCAGAGTTTGAGGAATATAAGAAAATCTATGAACAGCCTGTCAGGCAGGGACTGCGTTTTAATCCCTATAAGCTGACAAAGTCTGTATGGGAAGAAATCATGCCTTTTGAAAAAGAAGAAATTCCGTGGGTAGAAAACGGATATTATATTCACGGAGAGGAAAAAGAAGAAAACCCTGCAAGACATCCCTACTATTTTGCAGGTCTTTATTACCTTCAAGAGCCCAGCGCCATGACGCCTGCAAGCCGTCTGGAAATTCAGCCTTATGATAAGGTGCTGGATTTATGTGCGGCTCCGGGAGGAAAAGCCACGGAAATGGCAGGGAGATTGCAGGGCAAAGGGCTTTTGCTGGCAAATGATTTAAGCAACAGCAGGGCAAAGGCTCTTTTGAAAAATCTGGAGCTTACGGGTGTGCCGAATTTTTATGTTACCAGTGAAGAGCCTGCAAAATTAGTAAAGAATTTTCCTGAATTTTTTGACAAAATTTTAATTGACGCTCCCTGCTCTGGAGAAGGAATGTTTCACAAAGAACCGAAAATGGCAGAGTATTGGCTGGAAAAATCACCAGATTATTATGCGAAAATCCAAAAGGAGCTGATTATACAGGGAGCGCAGATGTTAAAGCCGGGAGGGAAAATGCTTTATTCCACCTGTACCTTTTCCAAAAAGGAGAATGAGGAAACCATTGCTTATCTGCTGGAACAGCGTGACGATATGGAAGTGCTTGCTCCCTTGGGATATGAAGGCTTTTCACAAGGCTTTTCCTTGGAAGGAAAAAGTGAGGAAATCAACAGACAACTGAAAAAGTGTGTGCGGATTTTCCCTCATAAAATGCCGGGAGAAGGACATTTTCTGGCGCTAATACAGAAAAAAGGAAACGGAGAAAAAAGCATACCGAGAAAAACAGCGGCTGCAAAGAAAGAAGAAAAATTAGATGACTGTGTAGAAGAATTTTTAAAAGCAGTGTCTTTTGATTTTTCGGAGGGAAAGATAAAGAAGGAAAAGGATAAGGTGTATTTTTTACCGGGGGACGGAAATATGCCAAAGCTTCGGTATCTGCGTACCGGTCTTTATCTGGGAGAGATACGAAAAAGTCGTTTTGAGCCCAGTCAGGCTTTTGCAATGGCATTGTCGCCAAAGACCTTTGCCTCCTGCATCCCGCTTTCTTCCAAGGATATTCGTACTGTGAAATATTTAAAGGGAGAAACTATTGATGTAACAGATTTAAAGCCTGCCAAAGAAAAAGGCTGGCAGCTTGTGTGTGTAGACGGTTTTTCTCTGGGCTTTGGAAAACTGGACAGAGGAATTTTGAAAAATAAATATTATCCGGGCTGGAGAATGCAGTAATGGGAAAAATAAGATTAGATAAATATTTGGCAGATATGGGGCTTGGCACAAGAACAGAAGTAAAAAAAGATATAAAAAAGGGCAGGATTTCCGTGAATGGGGAAATCATTAAAAGCCCTGAATATAAAATAGATACGCAGACGGATGCGGTTTTGGCAGACGGAAAAGAGATTGCCTATGAAGAATTGATTTATTATATGCTAAATAAGCCTCAGGGTGTGGTATCAGCCACAGAAGACAGGCGGGATAAAACGGTTTTGGATTTGATTTCGGAGAAAAAGAGGAAAGATTTATTTCCGGTAGGGCGTCTGGATAAGGATACAGAAGGCTTGCTGCTGATTACCAACGACGGTGAATTGGCACATAATCTTTTAGCGCCGAAAAAGCATGTAGATAAAAAGTATTTTGTCCGTTTAAAAGCCCCTTTGTCAGAGGAGAACAGAAAACGTCTGGAAGAAGGCGTTGACATCGGAGAGGACAAGCTTACTCTGCCTGCTCAGGTCTTTGTGCTAAACGAAGAAAGAGATGAGGCAGAAATAATTATTCGGGAAGGAAAATTTCATCAGATAAAGAGAATGTTTCATGCAGTGGGAAATGAAGTGGTATTTTTGAAACGGCTGTCTATGGGAAGTCTGGTATTGGATGAAGCCCTTTTGCCGGGAGAGTACCGTTTGCTGACACCGCAGGAGATTGAGAGGTTGAAGGAAAATGCTTGAGAATATAAAAGCCGTGATATTTGATTTAGACGGAACATTGGTGGACTCTATGTGGATGTGGAAATCCATTGACGTAGAGTATTTAGGAAAAAAGGGAATAGCCGTACCTGAGGATATTCAGGCATTTCAGGAAGAACTGGAAGGCATGGGATTTACGGAAACCGCTGTTTTCTTTAAAAACAGATTTCACATTGAAGACTCCTTAGAGGAGATTAAAAAAACATGGATTTTGATGGCAGAGGAAAAATATTGTCATGAAGTTCCTTTAAAAGCGGGGGTAAGAGAATTTTTAGAAGAGCTAAAAAACAGAAATATTGCTATCGGAATTAGTTCCAGTAATAGTCGAGAATTGATTAAGGCTGTTTTAAAAGCTCATAAAATTGAGAAATATTTTGACTGTATTACTACCTGCTGTGAAGTACCAAACAGCAAACCGGCGCCGGACGTCTATTTGAAAACAGCCGAGGGGTTACAGGTTGAGCCAAAGGACTGCCTTGTTTTTGAAGACGTTCCCATGGGAATTATGGCAGGAAAGAATGCAGGTATGCAGGTATGCGCTGTGGAGGATGCTTACAGCAAAAGACAGGAGGCAGACAAACGCAGACTTGCAGATTATTACATAGAGGATTATTATGAGGTATTAAATTTATGAGTATAAAATTTTTGCCTGTGACAAAAGAAGAAATGGAAGCCAGAGGTATTTGGCAGCCGGATTTCGTCTATATCTGCGGAGATGCCTATGTAGACCATCCTTCTTTTGGGGCGGCCATTATTACCAGACTTTTGGAAAGCCGTGGATATTCTGTGGGAATAATCGCACAGCCCGATTGGAGAAAAAAGGAGAGCATTACGGTTTTTGGAGAGCCCAGACTTGGATTTTTAGTTTCAGCGGGAAATATGGACTCTATGGTCAATCATTATACCGTAGCCAAAAAGCATCGCAAACAGGACGCTTATTCTCCGGGAGGAAAAATGGGACTGCGTCCGGACAGAGCCGTAACGGTATATAGTAATTTAATCCGCCAGACCTATAAGCATACGCCGATTATTCTGGGAGGGATTGAGGCTTCGCTTCGAAGACTGGCACATTATGATTACTGGTCTGACGGCATGAAGCGTTCTGTTTTAATGGACTCCGGTGCAGATTTGATTTCTTACGGAATGGGGGAGCGCAGTATTCTGGAGATAGCGGAAGCATTGGACAAGGGATTTCCCATAAGCTCCATTACGTTTATTCCGGGAACGGTTTATAAGACAAAGGAAATGCCAAAGGGAGAGTTACTGCCCTCTTATGAACAGCTCTGTGAAAATAAAAAAGCCTATGCCGATAGTTTTCGCATACAGTATGAAAATACAGATGCCTTTACCGGTAAGGTTTTGATAGAGGACTATGGAAACAGAGGCTTTGTAGTACAAAATCCTCCTTCCAAACCATTGAGTCAGAAGGAAATGGATGAGGTTTATGATTTGCCTTATGCAAGAACTTACCATCCTATGTATGAAAAGCAGGGGAAAATCCCCGCAATCGAAGAAATTAAGTTCAGTATTACCAGTAATAGGGGCTGCTTTGGAGGCTGTAATTTCTGTGCGCTGGCATTTCATCAGGGGCGCATTGTGCAGACCAGAAGCCATGCTTCCATTTTAGAAGAAGCAAAAGCTTATGTGGCGGAAAAAGATTTTAAGGGCTATATTCATGATGTGGGAGGGCCTACGGCAGACTTTCGTCATCCTGCCTGCAAAAAGCAGGAGACAAAAGGGGTATGCACCAAGAAGCAATGTTTGTTTCCAAAGCCTTGCAAAAATCTGGAGGTTGACCACGAGGATTATTTGGAGCTTCTTCGCAAATTGCGGAATATAGCGGGAGTGAAAAAAGTTTTTATACGTTCCGGTATTCGTTTCGACTATGTAAATGCAGATACTTCTTCGGCTTTTTTAGATGAGCTGGCGAAATATCATGTCAGCGGACAGCTTCGTGTTGCACCGGAGCATATATCCGATGAAGTGCTGTATTATATGGGAAAACCGGAACACGCAGTGTATCAGCAGTTTTTGAAAAAATTTGAAAAGGCAAACGCAAGGTCAGGGAAAAAGCAGTATGTAGTTCCATATCTTATGTCTTCCCATCCGGGCTGTACCATAAAAGAGGCTGTAAAGCTGGCAGAGTATGTGCGGGATATGGGATTTACACCGGAGCAGGTGCAGGATTTTTATCCTACGCCGTCTACTATGTCTACCTGTATGTATTATACGGGCATAGATCCAAGAACAGGAAAAAAAGTCTATGTGCCGAAAAGCTTCAAAGAAAAAACCATGCAAAGAGCTTTGCTTCAATATAAAAATCCGGAAAACTATGAGCTGGTAAAAGAAGCGTTGCTGCTGGCAGGAAGAAAAGATTTAATCGGTTTTGATAAAAAATGTCTGATACGCCCAAGAGGAACGGCAAAGAAAGAGCAGGGTACAAAAAAGCCTGTGGCAAAGAAAAAGAAATCTATTCGAAACGTACACAAAAGGAAGGGATAGATGATGAAAATTGCAGTGATTACAGGGGCTTCCTCCGGTATGGGAAAGGCTTTTACAAGACAGATTGCCGAAAAGTATCAAGAGCTGGATGAAATTTGGATAATTGCCAGAAAAAAAGAAGGCTTGGAAAAACTAAAAAAGGAAATTCCCAAATTGCGTATTTTGCCTATGGATTTAACAGACAGACAGGCTTTGGAAGAATTTTTGGCACTTTTAAAAAGAGAAAATCCCTGTATCCAAATTTTGGTAGAAAGTGCGGGCATGGGAATTCAGAAAAAGATAGAGGACACTGCCGTGGAGAACCTGCGGGAAATGACAGAATTAAATTGTACGGCGCTGACAGCGTTTATCGGCATTTGTCTTCCCTATTGCAAAAAGGGCAGCCGTATTTTATGTCTTGCAAGCGGCGCTGCCTTTGTGCCTCAGCCGGGATTTGCGGTGTATGCTGCTTCTAAGGCTTATGTGCTTTCTTTTGCAAGGGCGCTGGGAGCAGAGCAAAAGGGCAGAATTGTAGTTACCGCTGTGTGTCCGGGACCGGTAGATACTCCATTTTTAGAGAAAATGGGCGGAAAAGAAAATATGCCTTTTTATAAGAAGCCTTTTATAGCCGATGCAGAAGCAGTGGTGAAAAAGGCGTTACAAGACAGCGAAAGAGGACGGGAGATTTCCGTGTATGGTTTTGCAATGAAAGCCTTGCGGGTAGTTTGTAAAATAGTACCCACAAGGTTTCTGATGCGTTTTATGTAAAAAGAAATCCCTAAGGAGCGATAAAAATGAAAAATACAAAGAAAAAAATAGAAAAAGGAGAGTTTGGTTATATTAAAAATCAGCAAAAAAGGCGTGTTATTTATACATTGCTTGCCTTTATACCGCCGTTACTGATTTTTCTGGCAGGACTTGCCATATATGGAAAAAGAGAAAATGTATTTACTGCATTTGCGGCAGTAGCGTGTTTGCCTGCATGTAAGTTTGCCGTGGGCATGATTATGATGTTTATGCAAAAGCCCATGAAGGAAGAAGATTATCAGGAAATTGAAAAGCACAGACACGGCTTGGTATGCGGGTATGAATTTGTAGTTTCCGCTTATGAAAAACAGTCTTTTTTAGACTCTGTGGCAATCTGCGGAAATACAGTGGTGGGTTACACCAGCAGAGAAAAAACAGATACTGTTTTTGTAGAAAAACACATACAGGACATTTTAAGGCAGAACGGATTTTATGTCAGTGTGAAAATCTTCAGAAAACTGGGAGATTATACCAAACGACTGGAAACTATGTGGGAACATCGGGAAGCGCTGGAAAAGGATATTAAATTCAAGCTGGATCCTGATGAACCGGAGCTTACAAGAAATGAAAAAATAAAAAGGGTAATTGGTGCAATTTCCCTTTAGGAGAAACCATGAAACAATTAGTAGTAAAAGAATTGGAAAGCGGTCAAAGACTTGACAAATTTCTGGGAAAATATTTAAAAGAAGCGCCCAAAAGCTTTCTTTACAAAATGCTTCGAAAGAAAAATATTACGCTGAACGGGAAAAAAGCCACGGGAAATGAAAAATTGCAGCCAAATGATGAAATTAAGCTGTTTTTATCCGACGATACATTGGAAAAATTCCGTGGGGAAGAAAAGAGCAGCAGCCGGACAAAGCTGGATATTGTATATGAGAACAGCCATGTGTTATTTGTAAATAAACCGGCGGGAATGTTGTCTCAGAAGGCGGAAAAAGAAGACGTATCTTTGGTAGAATACATCACAGGCTATTTGTTAGAAAAGAAATGTTTGACAAAGGAAGATTTAAGAACCTTTCGGCCGGGTGTCTGCAACCGTTTAGACAGAAATACCAGCGGTATTGTGGCAGCAGGAAAAACGGTTCAGGGCTTGCAGGAGATGTCTTTGTGGTTTAAGGAAAGAAATCTCCATAAATATTACCTGACACTGGTAAAAGGAAAGGTAGAGCGACCTGCCCATGTAAAGGGATATCTCTGGAAAGACGAAAAGAAAAATAAGGTAGCTGTATTTCCGGAAAAGAGGGAGGGGAGCCTTCCCATCGAAACGAAATATGAGCCCTTGGGTATTTCCAAAAACGGAGATACACTTTTAAAAGTAGAGCTTTTAACAGGGCGTTCTCACCAGATAAGAAGCCATCTGGCAGGATTGGGACATCCGGTTATCGGAGATTGGAAATACGGGGAAAAAGAAAAGAATGAAAGCTTTCGGAAAAAATATGGGATTGAATTCCAACTGCTTCATGCGTGGAAATTGAGTTTTCCCAAAACAGAAGGGATTTTGAAGGAACTGTCATTAAAAACAATTACGGCTGATGTACCTGAAAAGTTTCAAAAAGCTTTAAAAGGGGAAGGGCTTTTAGAATTTGCATCAGAGAAAAATAAGGGAGATGTTAAAAAACATGAGTAAACCAGATGTAAAAAATTCAATATGGAAAGAGCTGTGGGAATATATCAAGATGATTATTTTTGTAGTAGCAGTAGTATTGGTTGTCAACAATTTTTTACTAATCAATGCAAGAGTGCCTTCCGAGTCCATGGAAAATACCATTATGACGGGAGACCGTTTCTTTGGAAACCGTCTGGCATATTTATTTGATGATCCGGAGCGCTTTGACATTGTGGTTTTTAAATATCCGGATGACGAGAGTCAGCTATTTGTAAAAAGAGTAATCGGACTGCCGGGAGAAACCGTGGAGATTAAAGACGGAAAGGTCTATATCAACGGTTCTCAGACACCTTTGGACGACAGTTTTACGCCGGAGACACCTACGGGAGATTATGGTCCTTATGTTGTGCCGGAGGGCAGCTATTTTATGCTGGGAGATAACCGCAATCATTCCGGAGACTCCCGTTTCTGGAAGCAGCCTTATGTAGAAAAAGAGAAAATCGTAGGAAAAGCCATTTTTCGGTATTTTCCGGGTATTAAGATACTGAAATAGGAGAAGGGACATGGCAACTTGGAATTCCAGAGGACTTCGAGGCTCTACCTTAGAGGAATTTATTAACAGAACCTGCGAGCAATATCGGGAAAAGGGACTGGCGCTTATTCAGAAAGTGCCTACTCCCATTACGCCGGTGCGTATCGACCAACAAAGCCGGCATATTACTCTGGCATATTTCGACCAGAAAAGTACCGTGGACTATATTGGCGCTGTGCAGGGAATACCGGTATGCTTTGATGCGAAAGAATGTAGTACGGATAATTTCCCCTTGCAGAATATTCACGCACATCAGGTGGAATTTATGAGGGATTTTGAAAGGCAGCAGGGAATTGCATTTTTGATTTTGTATTTTTCTCATCGGGATGAAATTTACTATATGCCTTTTGCACAGGTGTTAAAATTCTGGGAACGAGGCAGAAATGGCGGCTTAAAGCATTTTAAATACACAGAGCTGGAGCCACAGTGGTTTTTAAGAAAAACAGGAAATATTCTGGTACCTTTTTTAGAAGGGTTGCAAAGAGACTTAGAACAAAGATAGAGAGTGATTGCATCATGCAGTTGCTCTTTTTTGTTTTTTTCCTAATACAAAAGCGTTGACAGAAAACAAGGATTGTGGTAAAATTCAGAGGAAAAGTGAAATTTTTAACGAATTTCCTTGCTGATTTAAAGTGATATTTCTATACTACGAAAAACAACAGGAGTGATACGTAAAATGAAAAACACACACAGAGATAAGATTGTAGTTATTGGTGCCGGAAATGTAGGGGAAGCCATTGCTTATACATTGATGGTGAGAAAACAGGCAAATGACATTGTCTTAATTGATGTAAATGAAGACAGAGCAAAAGGCGCTGCCATTGATATTGCACACGGAACCAGCTTCCATAAGCAGGTATGGGTAAGACAGGGCGGCTATGAAGAATGTAAGGATGCACAGATGATTATCATCACAGCAGGAATTGCAAGAAAACCGGGACAGACTCGTCTGGAGCTTGCAAAGACAAATGTATCCATTGTTCGCAGTATCACAGAAAATATTATGAAATATGCGGAAAATCCACTTCTTTTGGTTGTTTCCAATCCGGCGGATATTATTACAAAAGCCGTTCAGGAGACATCCGGACTTCCTGCAAACCGTGTAATTGGTACAGGTACTTCCTTAGACACAGCAAGATTTCGTTATAATATAAGTACAAAGCTTCATGTAAATGTAGAAGATATTCAGGCTTACGTGGTAGGCGAGCACGGAGACAGTCAGGTCGCTGTATGGAGCTCTGCTATGGTAGGCGGTTTCCCATTGGAAGATTATGCAAAACAGGTGGGAGTGACACTTGACAAAAAGGAAATTGCAGAACATACTAAGAATGGCGGCGCAGAAGTTATCGGATTAAAGGGCGCAACCTTCTACGGAATTGCAATGTCTGTTTCCAACATTGTAGAAGCAATTATGAAGGACGACAGCGCAATCCTTCCGGCTGCATGTGTTCTGGATGAAAGCTTTGGTGAATGGGCAGGAGTTGCCGTTTCTTTACCATGCCGTATCGGCTGGGAAGGTATTGAAACCTGTCTGAGAATACCGATGAATGAAGAAGAACAGGCAGCTATGGACAAATCCGTGGCAATTTTAAAGGATTTCTGGGCCCAGGTAAAAGAACAGTAGAAAAAGGAGATTATGACAATGGACAAAAAAGAATTTGCATTAAAACAGCATGAAGACTGGAAGGGAAAAATCGAGGTTATCAGCAGAGCAAAAATTCAGACACCGGAAGAATTGGCAGTTGCTTATACACCGGGAGTTGCTGAACCATGTCTGAAAATTTCAGAAGATGTAGATTTGTCTTATAAATATACACGCCGTGGAAACATGGTAGCCGTAGTAACAGACGGAACTGCTGTTCTTGGCCTTGGGGATATCGGACCGGAAGCAGGTATGCCGGTAATGGAAGGAAAATGTGCATTATTTAAAACCTTTGCAGACGTAGACGCATTTCCATTGTGCGTACGCTCCAAAGATGTAGACGATATTGTAAAAACAGTCAGCTTATTGGCAGGAAGCTTTGGAGGAGTAAACTTAGAAGATATCTCTGCTCCAAGATGCTTTGAAATCGAAAGAAAATTAAAAGAGTGCTGTGATATTCCGATTTTCCATGATGACCAGCACGGTACAGCTGTTGTTACAGCAGCAGCTTTAATCAACGCATTAAAATTGGTAGGAAAAAATCTGGAAGATATTAAGGTAGTTACTTCCGGAGCAGGTGCGGCAGGTATTGCTATCATCAAACTTTTAGTAAGCCTGGGACTGAAAAATGTAGTAATGTGTGACCGTCAGGGCGCTATCTACAAAGGCAGAGAAAACTTAAATGCAGAAAAAATGGAAATGGCTGAAATCTGCAACCAGAACATGGAAAAAGGTACTTTAGAAGAAGTATTAAAAGGTGCAGACGTATTTATCGGTGTTTCCGCACCGGGTACAGTTACAGAAGAAATGGTGAAGAACATGGCTGAAAAACCAATTCTTTTCCCAATGGCAAACCCAATTCCTGAAATTATGCCGGAACTGGCAAAAAATGCAGGAGCAGCCGTAGTAGGTACAGGAAGAAGCGATTTCCCAAATCAGATTAACAATGTTTTGGCATTCCCGGGAATTTTCCGTGGAGCATTAGACGTTCGTGCAAAAGATATCAATGATGAAATGAAGGTTGCAGCAGCTTATGCCATTGCAAACTTAATTGAAGAAGATAAATTAAATCCGGATTACATCATTCCAAATCCGTTTGACGAACGTGTAGCGCCGGCAGTAGCAAAAGCAGTAGCAGAAGCAGCAAGAAAAACAGGCGTAGCCAGAATTTAATTTTTAATTTCACAGTAAAACTGGACAGGAGCCATTATATGAAACGTGAGCTGTTTCATGTAACGGCTCCTGTTTTATTTGAGTATTATTTCTGTTTGTGATAAAATGATTTTAGAAACAGGCTGAGCCTGACTTGAGGAGGAAGAAAATGGAGAAACTGAATTACAGGAGAACCTTTTTTATTGGGCTTGCATTTTTGTCTATCTGTGCCTTTTGGCAGATGTACGATAATATCATTCCATTGATTTTGCAAAATACCTTTCATTTGAATGAAACCTTTACAGGAGCGATTATGGCGGCCGACAACATTCTGGCAGTTTTTCTGCTCCCGTTTTTCGGAACCTTGTCGGATAAGGCAAATACAAGATTGGGTAAAAGAACCCCTTTTATTATAGTCGGAACAGTCGTGGCAGTGGTATTTTTAATGATGCTGCCGTTTGCAGATAAAAATCAGAATTTTGTTATGTTTGTGGCATGTCTGGCTGTTTTGCTTGTAGCAATGGGATTTTACCGTTCTCCGGCAGTGGCGCTGATGCCGGATTTAACACCGAAGCCATTGCGAAGCAAGGCAAATGCCGTAATAAATCTGATGGGAGCGATTGGAGGCGTCTATACCCTTCTTCTTATCCGCTTTCTGGTAAAAGGAGGAAAGAGACCGGATTATACAGCTGTTTTTGCAGGAGTGGCGTTTCTGATGGCTGCTGCCGTGATTTTACTGGTGCTTACGGTAAAGGAAAAGAAAATTGCGGCAGAAATTGAAAAAGAAGAAATTCAAGAAGAAGAACTTGCAGGAGAAACAATAACGCAAAATACAAAAGAGCTGCCAAAGCCTGTGAAGAAAAGTCTGTATATGATTTTGCTTTCGATTTTCTTCTGGTTTGCGGCTTATAATGCAGTGACTACGGCTTTTTCCCGCTATGCGGTAAAGGTATGGGGACTGGAAGGCGGCGGATTTGCAGACTGTTTAATGGTTGCTACGGTAGCTGCAATTTTCAGCTATATTCCCATTGGAATGATTTCTGAAAAATTCGGAAGAAAGAAATGTATACAGGGAGGTCTTGTACTTCTGCTTATCAGCTATCTGTCCGCTGCATTTTTCCCGACATATCATCCGGCAATCAATATCGGATTTGTGTTAATCGGTATCGGGTGGGCAGCAATCAGTGTAAATTCCCTGCCTATGGTAGTGGAAATCTGTTCTCTGGGAGATGTGGGAAAATATACAGGGGTGTATTATACATTTTCTATGGCAGCGCAGATTTTTACACCGATTTTTTCAGGATTTTTTATGCAGCATATTTCTTATCGTGTATTATTCCCTTATGCCTGTGTCTTCACGGTTTTGGCAATGATTACCATGTCTATGGTAAAGCATGGTGACAGCAAGCCGCAGGAAAAGAAAAAGGTATGGGAACATTTTGATGTGGAGGATTAGAGTATGAAGATGAAAACAGCAGCAGCAATTACCGGCGCATCTTATTTGGGACTTGTAATGCCAAGGATGTGCAAGAGACCAAAGCAGGTGAAAAAAGTTTATTATGCTCACAGAGGTCTGCATTATAATGCAGGAAATGCTCCGGAAAATACCATGGCTGCTTTTGAAAGAGCAGTAAAAGCAGGATATGGAATTGAACTGGATGTGCAGCTTACAACAGACGGACAGGTGGTAGTTACTCACGACTTTCATTTGCGGAGAAACTGTGGAATTGATAAAGAGGTAGACGAATGTACTTATGAGGAGCTGTGTCAGTATCCTGTGTTTTTCTCAAAGGAAAGAATTCCTCTGTTTACAGATGTATTGAAGCTGGTAGAGGGAAAAGTGCCTTTAATTGTAGAATTAAAATATAAAGACGGAAGCAAAATTTGTGAAAAGGCAGATGAAATCCTGCAGAACTATGAAGGGGAATATTGTATTGAGTCCTTCCATCCGCAGGTTTTGCTCTGGTATAAGAAAAACAGACCGTGGATTTGCAGAGGACAGCTTTCCATGAATTACCAGAAGGAGGAAGGCTGGCATCATCCTCAATACTATATTATGCGACATCTGCTGTTGAATTTTTTGACGAAACCGGATTTTATTGCTTATGATTGGAAAGGCAGAAAGGGGATTTCTCTGTGGATTTGCCGAAATCTTTTCCGATGCCCTGCCTATGCGTGGACGATTAAAAGCAAAGAACAGTTAAAAGCAGCAGAAAAATATTTTGATCATTTTATATTTGAAGGTTTCAGACCTTAGAAGGATTTGGAGAATTTATGGCAAAAAAAGTATATGCAGTAAAAAAAGGAAAGAAAACAGGAACTTTTTCTACTTGGGCAGAATGTAAGGCAAATGTTGACGGCTATTCGGGAGCGCAGTTTAAAAGCTTTGCCACAAAAGCGGAAGCGGAGGCATATTTAGGCAATGGCTCTCAAGGAGAAAATCCGGCAGAAACAGAAGAAGATGCTTGTATTGCTTATGTGGACGGAAGCTTTGATGCAGCACAAAAGGCATATTCTTATGGCTGCATCCTCCTTTATCAGGGACAGAGAACAGAGCTTAGTAAAGCTTTTTACAATACAGAAGATGTGAGTATGAGAAATGTGGCAGGGGAATTGGAGGGTGCAATGGCTGCCATGGAATATTGTGAGAAGAACCACATTTCCAAATTACATCTGTATTATGACTATCAGGGAATTGAGTCATGGGCGACGGGCGACTGGAAACGGAATAAGTCGGGAACTATTCGTTATAAAGCTTTTTATGATAATCTGCAAAATGTACAGGTGGTTTTTCATAAAGTCAAAGGGCACAGCGGAGTAGAGCTAAACGAAGCAGTAGATGGTTTAGCAAAAGCCGCACTGGGAATTCGATAATTCCCGCAACAATTTTCTTCCGGCGCTCATATCGGAAAAGGTGTGGCTTCCAAGTCTGGCAACAGGCATAATACCTAAAAGAGAATTTGTGAGAAACATTTCGTCAAACTCTCCGATGTCTTCCGGCAGAATGATTTGTTCTTCTATGGTATAGGCATCATAAAGGTATTCTCTTATAATACCGGGGAGCATCCCACAACACAGGGGAGGCGCTATAATTTGTCCATCTTTTACAAAAAAGACGTTGGTGGTAGCGCCTTCTGCAATTTCTCCCCTTGTGTTTAGAAAAATAGGTTCTTGAATACCCATTTCCTTTGCATGGCGTTTTTCCATAATACAATCTCCGTAATTTAAAGTTTTATGGTAAGTAAAAGGCGAGGTTTCATTTCTTCTTACGTTGGAAATGGCAGTGAAAAAGCCTTTTTCGTAATCTTCCTTTTGATACGTATTTGCCCGTGTGGTGATGAATATGTTTTCTTTTGAGACTGTAATTTTTAATACTTTTCTTCCCTCCTGCATTTCTTTTTGGGTAAGAGCCAGTCTTGCTTTTTCTTCTATTTCAGAAAAATCAGTGTCTAAGCTTAAAAACTTTAAGGCTGCTTTCAGTCGTTTATAATGCTGTGGCAAAAATTGTGGAACTCCGTTTTCAACGGCGATAGTCTCAAATGCGCCTAATCCAAAATAATATCCTTCATCCGGTATAAACATTATTTTTCCTCCCATAAAGCTTCCAAAAGAGCTTTTGCTTTTTGCAGTGTTTCTTCGTATTCAAATTCTAAATCAGACTCACAGGTAATTCCACCGCCAACACCCAAATGATATTGGCTATTTTGATGAACAGCCGTGCGGATAATAATGTTAAAATCGCAATTTCCGTCAAAGGAGAAATATCCCATAGAGCCGGTATACAGATTACGCCTGTCATGCTCTAATTCGTCAATGATTTCCATAGCACGTATTTTCGGCGCTCCGGTAATCGAGCCTCCGGGAAAAGCGGCTTTGATTAAATCAGAGGTAGGAAGCTTCTCTTTTAATCTGCCTATGATAGTGGTGACTAAGTGAAAAACGGTGGAATAAGTTTCTACTGCAAAATGCTCGGTTACTTTTACACTTCCCGGTTCACAGACATGGTTTAAGTCATTTCTTTCCAAATCCACAATCATTAAAAGCTCACTGCGGTCTTTGGAGGAGTTTTTCAGTTCTTCCTTCAATATTTTATCTTCCACAGGAGTTTCTCCCCGTTTTCTTGTGCCTTTAATGGGGCGTGTTTCAATACAGCGGTCTTTCACTTTCAAAAAACGTTCCGGTGAAGCACACACAACCTGAAACATGTTGCATTGGAAAAATCCACCAAAAGGGGAAGGGTTATAAGTACGCAGATAACGGTATACCTCATAAGGAGATTTTTGGCTTTCTATGGTAAGCTGCTGCGTCATATTGGCAATATAAATATCCCCTTCTATGATGTAAGAAATCATTTTGTCAATGGCATTTTTATAATCTTCTTTTGTAAAATTGGGTGTAAACGGGGCAAGAGCGGAATGTTTTTCCGGTCTTTGATAAGCAGAACATTCTTTGATTTCCTGTTCCAAAGCAGAGATTGTTTCCTCCTGATTTTGGGTTTCTCCCCTTGCGGTAATGTAGAGATTTTTTTCTGTTTTATCATCAATAATCAGAATATCATAGAAGACAAACAGTGCATCGGGGACAGAAAGTTTTTTGGGATGACGGCTGGAAATCTGTTCGAATTTTCGTCCATAATCATAGGAAAAATATCCCAGTGCACCGGCAATAAGTGGAAGCTTTGTAGGATTTTCTTCTTTGTATCTTTCAAGATATTCCTGCATACCCTGCTCAAAAGTCCTGTCTTGGGGGACATCATTTTCATAGAAAATGCCGTCGCATTCTTTTAAAATAAGATAGGGATTGAGACCGATAATGGAGTATTGTCCCATGGTATTTTCTAAAGAGGAGTCTAAAAAAATTGCCATATTTTCGTCTTTATATTTTTCGAAAATGTCTTCTGCCCGTTGATAAAAATCCAGTTTTTTAATTTTTGTAGTCATTGTTTTCTCTCCATTTCTTACATATTTTTGTGAAGTTCTTCAGCAATTCATGACCGTATTCGGTAAGGACTGCTTCGGGATGAAACTGTACCCCGTAAATAGGAAAATCCTTATGATGAAGCGCCATAATTACGCCGTCTTCAGAGAGGGCATCGATTTTCAGACACTTCGGAAAGTCATAACCGGAAACAATAAGAGAGTGGTAGCGGGTTACCGGATAAGTTTTGGGAAGACCTTTAAAAAGTCCTGTCTGATTATTGCGTATTTCTGTAACTTTCCCGTGCATGGGTTTTGCACCTTTTTGTATGGATGCGCCGAAGACTTCTCCAATAATCTGATGCCCCAGACAAACGCCTAAAACAGGAATTTTTCCTGCGTTTTTTTTTAAAATTTCTTTACAATTCCCACAGTCTTTGGGACTTTTAGGACCGGGAGATAAAATCAGTCCTTCTAAACAGTTGTCCTCTAACAGCTTTTCTATTTCGGATAGGGTGATTTTATCGTTTCGTATTAACAAAACCTTTTCTCCACATTCTTCCAGATAACATGCCAGATTGTAGACAAAAGAGTCATAATTATCAATCATTAAATACATGGTTTCCTCCTTACAGGGTACAAAAAAAGACCACCAAAAACAGGCTCGTTTTCAGAACCTCTTTTGGCAGTCTTCCATAAATGGGCACACCTGATATTTTTATTTTTCTTATTGTAGCATGGTTTTTTCTGACTGTCTATTTGTTTTCATGGCAAAAAGACCATAAATTTGAAAAAAATGTTGAGATTGCTGTGAAAGAGGTCTATAATGAGTCGTAAAAAAGAGAATATCTCAGATAGGAGCAGACATGAATTACGAAGAAGCAAGAGTATATTTGGATGAAACCTCCAAATACGGAAGTGTACTTGGCTTGGAGAATATGAAAGCACTGTTAGACAGACTTGATAATCCCCAGAAAAGTTTGAAATTTATTCACATTTCCGGAACAAATGGTAAGGGAACGGTGCTGGCGTATCTGTCCACGATTTTGTGTAAAGCAGGGTATCGGACAGGGCGATATATTTCTCCCACACTGTTTTCTTATCGAGAGAGAATTCAGGTGAATGAAGAAATTATTGAAAAAGAAGCTTTGGCACGACATGTAACGGCTATTGCAGCTGCGGTAGCTGATATGAAGGAAAAGAAAGCAGGGACTCCCACTGCTTTTGAGATTGAAACAGCCTTGGCTTTTTTATATTTTAAGGAGAAAAACTGTGACATTGTCGTTCTGGAAACAGGGCTTGGAGGCGCTTTAGATGCCACCAATATTATTCAGACCACACAATTAGAAGTAATTGCGCCAATTAGCATGGATCATACCGATGTACTGGGAAAAACATTAAAAGAAATCGCCATGCAAAAAGCCGGTATTATTAAACCTCACACCACAGTGGTAACGGCTGTGCAAAAGGAAGAAGCAAGACAGGTACTTCAAAAGGTTTGTCAAGAAAAGGAAAGCTGCTTTTGCGAAGTGGAAGAAAAGGAAATTAGCGATGTACATTATGGGTATATCCGACAGAGCTTTTCTTATAAAAATTGGAAAAATGTAGAGATTTCTCTGGCAGGAGAATTTCAGATACAAAACGGAGCATTGGCTTTGGAAGCAGTAAACCAGCTTCGAAGGATTGGTTTTTCCTTATCCGATGAGGCGGTTTATGCAGGAATGAAAGAGGCAAAATGGGTTGGGAGATTTACGGTAATGTCTCAAAATCCATTGATTATTTTAGACGGTGCACACAATCCCCATGCAGCAGAAGCTTTAAGAAAATCTTTGGAATTATATTTTAAAGGGAAGAAGCTGTATTATGTTTTTGGGGTTTTTCAGGATAAAGATTATAAGAAAATTATTGAGCTTACCGCACCTCTTGCAGAACATATTATTACAGTGGAGACACCGAATAATCCTCGTGCCCTGTCGGCAGAGGAATTGAAAAAACAGGTAGAAAAGGTGAATGCTTCTGTGGAAACAGGCAAGAGCATAGAAGCAGCCATTGAGAAAAATTTAAGGAATATGGGAGCTGATGATGTGCTGGTTATTTTTGGCTCTTTATCTTTTCTGGGCATAGCAGCCAAGGCAATACAGGACGGAGGAAGAAAAAATGGATAAGAAAAAAATTGAAGAAGGCGTAAGATTGATTTTAGAAGGTATCGGAGAGGACATAAACCGAGAAGGGCTTTTGGAGACACCGGATCGTATTGCCAGAATGTATGAGGAGCTGGCGGCAGGCTATACAGATGATGCAGCAGAGCACTTAAAAAAGAAATTTCATGTAGACAACAACGACATGGTTATGGAAAAAGACATTCCTTTTTATTCCTTCTGTGAGCATCACATGCTTCCTTTTTACGGGAAAGCAGCGGTTGCCTATATTCCAAACGGAGAAGTGGTAGGACTGAGTAAAATTGCCAGAACATTAGAGGTTTTTGCAAAGCGTTTCCAGCTTCAGGAACGTCTGACAGCGCAGATTGCAGATGTATTTATGGAAGAATTAAAGCCTTATGGAGTGATGGTTTTAATTGAAGCAGAGCACATGTGTATGACAATGCGAGGCATTAAAAAGCCGGGAGCAAAGACGGTAACAGTGGTTACAAGAGGCGTGTTTAATGAAGATGAAAAACTCCAAAATCAATTTTATAGAATGTTGGAGTCAAGATAATATGGAGCGTATCAATAAAATTTCAGAGCATCCTTTATGGAAGCTGCACATGACACAGTTAAAAGAAGCAGAAAAGGACAGGATTTTCTGTAAACACGGCATAGAACATTTGTTGGATGTGGCAAGAATTGCATACATAGAAAATCTGGAGCAAAATTGCGGTGTCTCTAAGGAATGGATTTATGCCGCAGCGCTGCTTCACGATATCGGAAGATTTTTGCAGTATTCAAAAGGGATATCTCACGAAGAAGCAGGGGCAGAGCTGGCAGAAGAAATATTAAAGGACTGCGGGTTTAACAAAGAGGAAAAAAAAGAAATTCTTTTGGCAATTACAGCTCACAGAAATACGAAAACGAGGCAGGATAAGAGCCTTGCAGGGTTGATTTATCGGGCGGATAAGCAGTCCAGAATGTGTAAATTTTGTCCGGCTTTTTCCGAGTGTAACTGGTCGGCAGAGAAGAAAAATAACAAGATAAAAATATAAAAGCAAAGAGGTAAAAAGAAATGATGAAAATCGGAAATCGCTTTTTTGATGTAGAAAATGACTGTAATATTATGGGGATTTTAAATGTAACACCGGACTCTTTTTCAGATGGCGGAAGATGGAATAATCTGGAAAAGGCGAAACAGCATGTGGCTGATATGATTGAAGAAGGGGCAGGTATCATTGATGTAGGCGGAGAGTCTACTCGTCCCGGACATGTGCAGATTACTATACAGGAAGAAATCAATCGTGTTGTTCCTGTTATTGAAATGATAAAGAAAAATTTTGATATTCCCGTATCCATTGACAGCTATAAAAGCGAGGTAGTGGAGGCAGCATTAAAAGCAGGAGCAGATATGGTAAATGATATTTGGGGCTTAAAATATGATAAAAAGGTTGCTCAGTTAATTGCAAAATATCAGGTTCCATGCTGTCTGATGCACAATCGAGATAACACAGATTATAACAATTTTGTAGAAGATATGTGCGAGGATTTAAGAGAGTCCGTAGCCATTGCAAAGGCGGCAAATATTCCGGATGAACACATTATTTTAGATCCCGGTGTAGGATTTGGCAAAACATATGAGCAGAATTTAATCGCCATTCATCAACTGGAAAAATTGAAAGAAATCGGCTATCCTGTTTTACTTGCTACTTCCAGAAAATCCGTAATCGGACTGACCTTAGACCTTCCTTCTGATGAGCGTGTGGAAGGAACGGTTGTGACTACGGTTATGGGTGTTGAGAAAGGCGCAGCTTTTGTGCGTGTCCATGATGTAAAGGAAAATTTGCGTGCAATTCGCATGACACAGGCGATTTTAAGGGAGTGTAAAGCATGATGAAATATGATGAAATCCATATAGAAGATTTGGAAATCTATGCCAGACACGGGGTATTTCCGGAAGAAACAAAATTAGGACAGCGTTTTATTGTGTCTGTAATTTTATATACCAATACCAGAAAAGCAGGAACCACAGACGAACTGGAATGTTCCATTGATTACGGTTCAGTCAGTCATTTTATTACAAAATTTATGCAGGAAAATACTTATAAATTGATTGAGGCAGCAGCAGAAAATCTGGTAGAAGCATTGTTATTTGAATATCCGCTGCTGGCAGGCGTCACCTTAGAATTAAAGAAACCGTGGGCGCCGATTGGTCTTCCGTTAAAGTACGCCTCTGTAAAAATCAGCAGATTTTGGCACAGAGTATATTTGGGTATGGGCTCTAATATGGGAGATAAAAAAGCATATTTGGACGGAGCAACGGAAGCTTTAAATAAGGTAAAAGGCTGTCAGGTAGAAAAAGTATCCGAATATCTGGTGACCGAGCCTTATGGCGGAGTGGAGCAGGATGATTTTTTAAATGCCTGTGCACAGATAAAAACCTTGCTTTCTCCGGAAGAACTTTTAGACGTGCTTCATGAAATTGAAAAGGAAGCCCACAGAGAGCGGATTGTACGTTGGGGACCACGTACACTGGATTTAGATATTTTATTATATGATGATGTAGTAATGGAAACAGATGATTTGATTATTCCTCATATTGAAATGGAATTGCGTGATTTTGTTTTAAAGCCTTTAAGTGAAATTGCTCCAAATTTACGTCATCCTGTTTCGAAAAAGACGGTGACGCAGATGTTGAAGGAATTGCAGTAAAAAGTTGGAAGGAGAGGGGAAAGAGATGTTATTGATGAACTATGTAAGCGCCATGGAATACTGGAAGGGGCGTGTAGACAGCACCACGGATTATGATGCTTTTCGATGGCATCAATGGGTGAAGCCCTTAGACTTAAATCAACAGGAGGAGCTGCCGGAAAGTAAGCTGGCTTTTGCCTTTATCGGTTTTTGCAGCGAGCAGGGGGTAAAGCGGAATAAAGGACGTGTAGGAACAGCTCTTGCGCCGGATTTTATCAGAGGACAGATGTCAAACCTTCCGTGTACCTTTTCTCAGGAAGTGAAATTTTACGATGCAGGAAATATTCTCTGTGACGAGATTTCCATGGAAGAAGGGCAGAGACTTTTAGGATTGGCAGTAGAAAGACTTTTAGAGCTGCATCTATTCCCTATTGTATTGGGCGGAGGACATGAGACGACCTTCGGACATTTTCAGGGACAGATGGCGGACTTGAAAAAAGAAGGGCATGGTCTTGACATGGGAATTATCAATTTTGATGCACATTTTGATTTAAGACCTTATGACAACGGACCGTCTTCCGGCTCCATGTTTCGACAAATTGCCGATATTTATAAGAAGGAAAATGCAGAATACCGCTATTTGCCTCTGGGTATTCAGGAGCACAGCAATACAGTGAGCTTGTTTAAATATGCCAAAGCGTTGAGGGCAAATTATATTTTGGCTAAGGAAATACAAAATTCCAATTTTTCCACGGTGCTGGAAAAAGTAGATACGTTTTTGTATAAGTGCAATTCCGCTTATATTACGATTTGTACGGATGTATTTTCCTCTGCTTTTGCGCCGGGAGTCAGCGCTACGCAGGCTTTGGGATTAGACCCTGAGGTGGTGCTTCCTATTATCAAGCATATTTTAAGAACACGCAAAATTCGTGGATTTGATATATGTGAGATTTCCCCACGTTTTGACCAGGACAATACTACTGCGAAGCTGGGAGCCGTGATTATTTTTGCTGTGGTAAATACCTTATGCGGGCTGAATGACTTGTCTTTGGAAATGTTGGACGAATAGCAGGGATAAGATGTCTCTTGTATATCTATATTTCCTATGATAAACTGAAAGAAATTGTAAAAGTAGAAAGAGGAGAGTCAGCGATGTATATAATTGAAAATCAATACTTAAAAGTAGAAGTATGTAAAAAAGGCGCAGAGCTGCAAAGCATTTTTGATAAGGAGATGGGAAAGGAAATCCTTTGGACTGCAGATGCAAAATTTTGGGCTCGTCGTTCCCCGATTTTATTTCCAAATGTAGGACGCCATCATGAAAACCAGTATCTTTATAATGGAAAGGTTTATGAAGCAATACAGCATGGTTTTGCAAAAGATATGGAGTTTTCCTGTGTTGAAGAAACAGAGGATACTTTATCCTTTAAAATTCAGGATACGGAGGAAACCAAAAAATACTATCCATTTTCTTTTGCTTTAATCATTACATATAAAATTCAGGACAGAAAATTAGATGTGATTTGGAAGGTGGAGAATAAAAATACAGATACCATGTACTTTACTATCGGAGGACATCCGGGATTTAATGTTCCGATTTTAGAGAATACCTGCCAGACCGACTACAAATTGTTATTTAAAAACAAAGGAGAAGTAGAATATTGTCAGGTATATGGAATGACAGGCACTGCGGATGAGAAAAAGACCTATAAGCTTCCTTTAGAGCCTTACGGCGAATATGAAGGTTGCAATATTACAGAAACGATGTTTGAAAACGATGCTTTGATTTTTGATAATTCACAGTTATCCTGTGTGGGAATTGGATATCCGGACGGAACACCGTATATTATGATGGACTGTACCGGATTTACAAATTTCGGGATTTGGAGTCTTCCGGGAGCACCTTATATTTGTCTGGAGCCATGGATGGGAAGATGCGATAATTACGGATTTAAGGATGACATTTCCAAAAAGCCGGATATTGTTGCATTGAAAGCAGAAGAAACCTTCCAGCATGGATATCGTGTAACTATATATAACAAATAAAAGAAAGAAGATGTAAAAATGTTAGACGCAAAAGTAACAGAACTGATTAATACACAAATTAATAAAGAATTTTATTCTGCATATCTTTATCTTGATTTTGCAAATTTTTATAAGAGCAAAGGCTTAGACGGATTTTATAATTGGTATATGGTGCAGACACAGGAAGAAAGAGACCATGCCATGTTGTTTCTGAAATATCTTCAGAATAATAATGCAGAAATTACGCTGGAAGCAGTTGACAAGCCGGATATGACATTGGAAAAATTGATGGACCCTTTAAAAGCAGGACTGGCTCATGAAGAATATGTGACAGGGCTGATTAATACTATTTATGATGCGGCTCAGAGTGTAAAGGATTTCAGAACCATGCAGTTTCTGGACTGGTTCATCAAAGAGCAGGGAGAGGAAGAGACAAATGCTCATGATTTAATTACAAAGATGGAGTTATTCGGAACAGACCCGAAAGGACTTTATATGTTGGATAACGAATTGAAAGCCAGAGTGTATACAGCTCCTTCTTTGGTGATATAAAAGATAGCAATAAAGTCTGATTTGAAGTATAATAATAACAGAAACGGAAAGGAAGGGAACAGCAGAATGAAAGTATTATTATTAAACGGAAGTCCCAGAAAAGAAGGGTGTACTTTTACAGCATTAAATCAGATAGCAGTGTCATTGAACAAACAGGGAATAGAAACAGAAATTTTTCAGGCGGGAAACGCTGACATGGAAAATGTAAAAGAGGCTGCGAAAAAATTGGAAACAGCCGATGGACTGATTGTAGGTTCACCTGTATATTGGGCTTCTCCCACAGGACAGATTATAGAGTTTATGGATAAGCTTTCTTCCTTAGCAGGAAAGCACATGCTGTATAAACCGGCGGCAGCTATTGCATCCGCAAGACGTGCGGGAACAACGGCAACCTTGGAGGTTCTTACAAAATATTTCCAATTTTTCCAGATGCCTGTTATTTCATCAAATTATTGGAATATGGTTCATGGAAATACACCGGAAGAAGTAATGCAGGACGAAGAAGGGCTTCAGATTATGAGAACGCTGGGTACCAATATGGCATGGGTTTTGAAATGTCTGGAGGCAGGAAAAAATGCCGGTATTGAGAAACCTACACCGGAAGAAAAAATCAAAACGAATTTTATAAGATAAGGAAATAGGCGAAAGGTTGGGGTAAAATCAGCTTTTCGCCTTTATTATAGAAATGATTATTCTTCGTGTTGAAAAATAAGAGATATGCTCTGTATTTCGCCTGTTCCTCGCATTTCAATGGGAATGTATCCACAAAATTCCCAGCCGTTTTCTATACGCTCACGGATAATGTCTTCTGCTTTATTAAATCCATAGCTTGTTCCTTTTCCAAAACCAAAACCCCAAAATTCAGCTTTTATTTTTACAAAATCAACTTTTTTCATTCTGTCACTCCTTTTTACGAAATTACATAATACATTTTAATTATATCATAAAAAAAGATAAAAGAAAGAAATTTTAAGCATAACAGTATATAACAGTTGACAAACAGTTATATACAGTTATATACTGTTTATTAACAGGAGGAAAACAATGAAGATTATAATCAATAACTCATCGATGGTACCGATTTATGAACAGCTCATGGAGCAGATAAAAACAATGATTTTAAATGAAGAATTAAAAGAAGACGAGATTTTGCCTTCTGTGCGCTCTTTGGCAAAAGAATTAAAAATAAGCGCTCTTACTGTAAAAAAGGCGTATGACAATTTAGAGCAAGAAGGATTTACCGTTACGGTTCACGGAAAGGGCACTTATGTGGCAGAGGGAAATAACGCTGCAAAAGCAGAGGAACGAAGAAGGGAACTGGAGACGGACTTGGAAAATATTATTCAAAAAGGAAAAAGATATGGTATTTCCAATGAAGATATCCGTTCTATGTTTGAAATGATAATGGAGGATGAAGAAGAATGCTGAAAATAAAAGATTTGAAAAAATCCTATGATTTATTCCAACTGGACGTGTCTTTTGAAATCCCAAGAGGCTGTATCACTGGCTTAATTGGGGCAAACGGAGCAGGGAAAAGTACAATTTTCAAAGGGATTTTAGATTTGATTTCCATAGACGGAGGAACGATTGAAATTTTTGGAAAAGATTATAAAACTCTTTCCAAGAAAGAAAAGGAAAAACTGGGTGTTGTACTGGCTGAGTCAGGATTTAGTGGATTTTTGACGGTTCAGGATGTGGCAAAGATACTGGAGAATATGTATTCCCAATTTGATAAAGCCATGTTTTTCGATTATTGCAAACGGTATCAATTACCTTTAAAGAAACAGATAAAAGAATTTTCCACGGGAATGAAAGCAAAGCTGAAAATTTTAACTGCAATTTCTCATAAAGCAGAATTTTTGCTTTTGGATGAACCTACCACAGGCTTGGACGTTTTGGCAAGAGAGGACTTGCTTTCCATGCTCAGGGAATACATGGAGGAAAATGAAAACAGAACAATTTTAATCAGCTCACATATTTCCACAGACTTAGAGGGTTTATGTGATGATTTGTATATGATTGATAATGGAAAAGTAGTGCTCCATGAGGAAATTGACACGCTGCTGGGACAGTATGGATTATTGAAGATTTCTTCTGAGCAGTACGACACCTTAGATAAAAACTATTTGCTTCGGAAAAAGAGAGAAAGCTGGGGATATGCCTGTCTGACCAATCAAAAGCAGTTTTATCTTGAAAATTATCCTTCTTATACAATGGAAAAGGGAAGCATAGATGAGGTAATTACTATGATGATAAAAGGAGAAAAGATATGAAAGGATTATTTATAAAAGATATTGCTTTGATGAAGCATAATAAAAGATTATTGATGATTATATTTTTGACGGTACTTTTTTTACTTATGTCAGGCATGAACAGCAGTTTTCTCATGGGATATATGCCATTTATCTGTTGTATTCTGACCATGGGCACTATCAGTTATGACGAATATGAAAACGGACTTCCCTTTCTGTTTACATTGCCGGTTTCCAGAAAAGAGTATGTAAAAGAGAAGTTCTTACTGGGGTTTTTAACAGGAGGGGCAGGATTTCTCGTGAGTTCGGTAGTAACTACTGTTATGCAGTGGGTTAAGACACCGGAAATGGAATTTTTGCAGTGGTTTTTATTTTGCGGATGCTTTTTAATATTTCTGGCAATTTTTCTGGGGCTGATGATACCAATTCAGCTTAAATACGGCAGCGATAAAGGAAAAATCGTTTTTCTGGGAACTTTTTTGATTTTGATTGCTCTGTTTTATCTGATTACAAATATTTCCGAAAAGCTTTCCTTGGATTTGGGAGGGGTAAAACAGTTCTTGACAGGGATTTCTGACGGACAGTTTTTTGTGGGAGGTATACTGTTAGCGGTTGTTGTTTTAGGTATTTCTTATTATGTCAGTATTTGTATTATGGAGAAAAAAGAATTTTAGATTTTGAAGTTGACATTTTTTATTTTGAGGCTATAATAGTTTTAGATAAAACAGTTTTATTTAGAACTATTATAGCTGTTTTTTTATGGAAGGGGTGTGAAAATATAGATGAAAAATGCGTCCGATATGCTGATGTTGGTTCGTTATATGATGAAGCTGTATGAAAAATATTTGGAAGATGTACAGATGAAGCACCGGTTGTCCCATATAGAAATTGCCATTATTGGATTTTTGTATAATAATCCGGAGCGAGACACAGCAGCAGATATTGTGGAGAGGCGTATGCTCCCCAAAGGAAATGTATCTGCCGGTGTAGAGACTTTGGTACAAAAGGGGCTTTTAATGCGCAGGCAGGACCAGACAGACAGGAGAAAAATTCATTTATCTCTTTTGGAAAAAGCAGTTCCGATTGTTCAGGAAATCGAAGAAATCAATAAAAAATTTCGCCGACAAATTTTTAAAAACCTTTCAAATGATGATTTGAAAACTTATGAGAAAACAACGGATTTGATTTTAGAAAATCTGAAAGAGGTTTTAGAAAGGAAATGAGAACCATGACAAACGACAAGGATTTTTTAGGGAAAGAGCCGGTAGGTAAATTATTGTTAAAGCTGGCACTTCCCACAGTAACCGCCCAGATTATCAATATGCTGTATAATATAGTAGACCGTATTTATATCGGGCATATTCCGAAGGTAGGGGCTATGGCGCTTACGGGAGTAGGCGTGTGTATGCCGTTAATTCTGATTGTAGCGGCATTTGCGGCATTAGTCGGAAACGGCGGCGCGCCAAGAGCTTCTATTTTTATGGGAAAAGGCGATACAAAATCAGCAGAAAAAACATTGGGTAACTGTTTTTCATTACAGATTATTATTTCTGTTTTATTGACGATTGTCCTGTTGATTTGGAACAGAGATTTTCTTTTGGCATTTGGAGCCAGTGAAAATACCATTGAATATGGCGTAAGCTATATGAATATTTATGCGCTGGGTACGATTTTTGTTCAGCTTACATTAGGAATGAATGCTTTTATTACCGCTCAGGGCTTTGCAAAAACAGGTATGCTGTCTGTGTTAATCGGTGCAGTGGCAAATATTGTGTTGGACCCGATTTTTATCTTCGGTCTGGATATGGGAGTAAGAGGCGCTGCTCTGGCAACCATTATCTCTCAGGCGCTTTCTTGTATTTGGGTGGTATCCTTCCTCTTTGGAAAGAAGACCTTCTTAAAGATTAAAAAGGAGAACCTGAAATTAAAAAAAGAATTTATTCTTCCGAGCTTGGCACTGGGTTCTTCTGTGTTTATTATGCAGGCAAGTGAAAGTATTATTTCTGTGTGCTTTAATTCTTCCTTGCTGAAATACGGAGGAGATATTGCAGTAGGTGCAATGACAATTTTAACCAGTGTTATGCAGTTTGCTATGCTTCCTTTGCAGGGACTGGGGCAGGGAGCACAGCCGATTATCAGTTATAATTATGGTGCACGTAATGTAAAACGTGTAAAAAAAGCTTTCTGGCTGTTATTAAAAGTAAGTATGGCGTATGCTATTTTATTATGGGGCGGTGTAATGCTGTTTCCACAGGGCTTTGCAAGCTTGTTTACATCTGATGCGGCGCTTTTGGCATTTACAAAAGACGCATTGAGAATTTATGTGGCAGCGTTGTTTATTTTCGGAATTCAGATGGCATGCCAGATGACATTTATGTCTATCGGAAATGCAAAGGCTTCTATTATTGTAGCGGTTATGCGTAAATTTATTCTTTTAATTCCGCTGATTTACGTGATGCCGGCAATTTTAAAACAAAACCAGACCATGGCAGTTTATATGGCAGAACCTGTGGCTGATGTGATTGCTGTAACCTTTACCGCAATTTTATTTGCAGTTCAGTTTAAAAAAGCTATGCAGGAAATTTCAAAACAGTAAAAAGAAAGGCAGAAGAGTATAGAGAAATCTATGCTGTTCTGCCTAAATTATTTTTCGATAATTGTTTTATATGTTAAAATAAAATGAGATATTTCATTGAAAATTCGTAGTATAAAGATGGAGGAGAAAGGAGGGAGGCTTTGGAGGATTTAAACATTATTGCATTATTTTATCAACGTTCGGAGCAGGCAATTATAGAATTGTCCAATAAATATGGGGCAATTTGCAGGAAAGTGGCAAATAATATATTAAATAACCGACAGGATACAGAGGAATGTTTAAATGATGCCTATCTGGGAGCATGGAATACTATACCGCCGCAAAATCCAAATCCGCTTTTAACATATATTTGTCGTATTGTTCGGAATTTAGCGATTAAAAGGTATCATGCAAACACTGCGGCGAAACGAAATAGTACCTATGACATTGCGCTGGATGAATTGGAAAACTGTTTTCCGTCTGCGGATACAGTGGAAACGGAATGGAAAGCCAAGGAAATCACCGAAAGTATTAACCGATTTCTTGCCTGCTTAGAGCAAGACAATCGTGTTATGTTTGTGCAGCGCTATTGGTATTCCGCTTCTATTACAGAACTTGCAGAGCTTTTTCATACAAGCAATCATAATGTATCTGTTCGGCTTTCCAGAATACGCACAAAATTGCGAAAACATTTAATGAAGGAAGGGATATTTCTATGAGAAAAGAGAAAATTTCTGAAATTATCAGTGATATAAATTCTGAATATATAGAAGAAGCAGCTGTATATAGCGGAAAGAAAAACAGACAGGGGCACTATGCCTGGCTAAAATGGAGTGTTGCTGCTGCAAGTATTGTATTGATTGTATTTTTAGGGACAGCAATTTTAGGGCGGACATACACCGTTACCTTAGAGAATGGAGATACCATAAAATTTGTAAGAAATAAGTTTTCGGGAAATCGTGTCGAAGGAAAAATAGAGTGTGATACAAGAGATTTAACAGAAGAAGAAATTCAACAGCTTTTTCATGATTTGCCTGTTAAAGCCTATGGATTGTTTGATGTTGACAATCATCAATTATTTCTTTTAAGGGGAATGATAGGTGACGTAAGACTTTATGTAACTACGATAGACTCCCTATTCGATGATGCAGAAAATATGGGATATACAGGTGCTTCTGTTATAGAGGGCATTACCGTCCATGGGGGTTATTTTTATAATAGCGGAGAAAATCTGGAGGTTGTTTGCAATGCCGGTTTTACTGTGGGGAATAGTACGGTATATTTGGAATGTACAGAGGAATATAAAAATGCAAAGACAGCCAGAAATCAGATTGCACAAACTGTTTACCATTTGATTGAAAACGGAGAAATTAATCTGGAACAAATCATAAAATAGTTTTATACTTGGATTAAAGAAATAGTAGAGAAAGATGAGGAAAGATATGCAGTATAAAACATTTAAAGATGAAATTCAATTATCCAGACTGGGCATGGGTGTGATGCGCCTTCCCATAGCAGACGGAAATGATGCAAAGATTGATTATGAGAAAGCAGAGAAGCTTATTGCTCACTGTATGGAGCAAGGAGTTAATTATTATGATACAGCCTACATCTATCATGGGGGCAAGTCTGAAGAATTTCTGGGGAAAGCTTTGGAAAAATATCCACGGGACAGCTTTTATATAGCAGATAAGTATAATTTTCAGGCGCAGCCGGATTACCGCAAACAGTTTCAGGAACAGCTTGCAAGACTTGATATGGATAGAATTGATTTTTATCTGCTTCATGGAATTCAGGATACTTTTGCAGAACAAATGATTGGAAACGGTTGTATTTCTTATTTCGACCAGATGAAAAAGGAAGGGAAAATTAAATATTTGGGATTTTCTTTTCATGGAACAGCAAAGCTTTTGAAAGAGCTTTTAAAACTGTATCCTTGGGATTTTATACAAATTCAGTTGAATTATTATGATTGGTATTTTACAGATGCCAAGGAGCTGTATGAAATTTTAACGCAGGCTCAAATTCCGATTATGGTAATGGAGCCTGTTCATGGAGGACTTTTGGCAAATCTTACAAAGGAAGCAGCAGATAAATTAAAATCAATGGATACAGACCGTTCTTTGGCATCATGGGCTATGCGGTGGGTAATGGAACTGGAAAATGTTCAGGTGGTTTTAAGCGGAATGTCCGATGACAGTCAGGTTTATGATAATATTCAAACATTTTCAGAGGCAGCTCCGTTGACAGCTGAAGAACAAGAGAAGATTAAGGAAGCAGCAGAAATGCAGAAGGCTACTATTACAGTTCCGTGCACGGAATGCAGATATTGTACGCCGAATTGCCCGCAGGGACTGGATATTCCGTTTTTGCTGAAACATTATAATACAGCGAAAGTAGGCGGAGCATGGAGAATTCGTGATTTGAAACAGATGCCGGAAGAAAAGAGTCCGTCTGCTTGTATCGGATGTAAAGCCTGTACAGAACATTGTCCGCAGGGATTTGAAATTCCGAAGTACATAAAAGAGTTGGAGGAAATGCTGAATAATTTGTAAAAGCTGCGTATTGTCGGTGGGTTGACACCTAAAATTTGATATGTTTTCCGAACGAAGGTGTCGGAGGTTGGCAGGCAACAAAAAAATCAATCGTGAGAAGGGAATGTTTCATGCTGTGGCATGAACATTCCCTTTTCTAAATATTACAGGATAAAGATTTTGATTTTTAAAAAATATGAGGGAGCAGTGTAATATTTTAGGTAATTCCTGTGTCTAAGAAGTGAAAGGAGGAAGATGAAATGTCGGCAGAACAAGTAATAGAAAGATTGATTATGGAATATGGCGATGCAATTCTGCGAATGTGCTATCTTTATTTGAAAGATTATCATTTAGCGGAGGACGCAGCACAGGAAACCTTTATAAAAGCGATGAAGCATTATGAAAGCTTTCATCAGAAATCCAGTGAAAAGACATGGCTTACAAGGATTGCAATTAACTGCTGCAAAAATATGATGCGGATGAATTGGTTTCGGTTGGGGCGTGGATATCTGGAAGAAGACGTACAGGTATCTGCTGCTGATTTAATAGAAAATGTGTTGGAAAGAGATAGTATGACCAGAGCTATTCAAAATATGGAAATTCACGACAGAGAACTCATTATTTTATATTACTATCAGGAGTTGTCTATGAAAGAGGTGGCACAGGTAATTGGAAAATCGGAAAACGTGACAATACAACGTATGAACAGAGCCAGAAAAAGGCTCAAGAAAATTTTGATGGAGGTAGGTTATGGAACGTAAAGAAATTAAAAGAATAATAGATACGGAACTTAATGAGATTGTGTTTACAGATATCATGAAGAAAAAAGTTTTTGAAAATTCAAAGAGGCGAATATCTCATCCGATGCTGCGATATGCAGCTATGATTATACTGACTTTTATGATTGGCGGAACGACGGTATTCGCAGGTTATTATTTTTTGAATAAAGTAAATGTCAATAAAATAACTCTTCCGGAACTGGATGCAATGCAGATTGTAGAAATTACACCTCTTAAAGCAGAAAAGGATGAATATGGATATATTCATACAGAGTTTTCTGATTACACTGCGTTGCAGTCAAATATTGGGATTGATTTGCTCGAAAGTAAATACGCAACGGAACAATCCTATTTGCAGGGAAGTATGGAGACAGACCGGAAAAATTATGCAATTATAAAAATGAAGAACTACATCACAGAAGAGATGTATTATTCGCCAATATCGCTGTCAATGGATTTAATTTTAAGTCAGGAACAGTTAGAGCAGGGATGGGATACAGACTATTTGGGTTTTTATGAGTATGTGGAAAGCTATACATCTAAACAGGGATACAAGGTAAATCTCATTCAGGACACAACAGAAGAAAATGTGGAGAATAACTACGTTTCAGAAAAATGTGCAATTTTTGTGGCTGACGGTGTCCGATATACTTTGTGCGGAAGAACTTCCATGGAGACGATAAAAGAGATTGTGGATAGTATGGAATATTAAAATTAAAAAACTATATACAAAAAATATTTTATAATATATAATTCCATTATACATTATGAACAAATAAGAGGTTGTGATTTTGATGGGATATGTTAGACTTTACACAGAAACCACGTCTATGAATAGTTACTATTATGAAGAATTGAGTGGAGAAATTTTTTTGTTTGAAAATAAAAGAGGTGGAAACGGACTTTGCATGGGAACTATTGCAGGAATTTCACTTGTGATATTTACGTTTGTAAGAAAAATAGAGAAGTCTATTCCCTTTGATGCCAATCTGTTGTATTGGATTTCCACGTGGATCGGAGTTATTTTAGGTGTATTTATTTCTGGATATATGTTGAAACGTGCAAAAAGAAAGATTGAAAGAAATGTAAGAATTTATCCTTGTGGATTAGAAGAACTGCGGACAATGGCAAAGCAGAACCGGAAATGGTTTTTTAAACATATTGTATTGGTTTTGAGCATGGGCGGGATGTGTGCAGTTTCTCATTTTCTAATGATTTGGGTTGTCCCCTCTGTTCCGATATATGCTTTTTTTAATTTACTAATGTGTCTGATGACGATGTTAATGCTGCTTTCTTTTGCAGGAAGTCATCCGATAAAAGGCTGGAAAATTGCAGGAAAGATATTAACAAAGAAGGAAAAATAATACGATATAAAACAGAAAGAAAATTTTCATTTTCCTTAAAATATCAATTAAGTATTTTGGTAACGCTGTATTTGGGATATTTATTAAATGCTAAGCTTTATACGGTATTGGCTCAAAATATTTTTTTGAAACATCTTATCATTTGGACCTCAGTTTCTGCGATAATATTGTTGCTTTTTTACCGGACAAATTTTGTTTTGATTTTAGTAATATTTTTAGCCAGTGTAATTGCTTTATTTGCTATGGCTGCTGCAACAAGACCTGTTTTACGGGCAAAAACATATAAAAGGTTAGAGAACAGAAAAAAATAATCGGAAGTTGATTATGGCAGGGTGATAACGTGATATTCAAGTTTTATATTGATTTAAACATGAAAATACCATCTTTATTAAAAAATACATAAATCCGAAGGAGTTTTCAGTAGCTGATATTGTGGAGGTTTTGGTATAAGAGGAAATGACTTCTTAATGGCTGCAATCGTTATTCCAGTGATTTTCATTCCGGTAAAGAGACACAGAAATACGTGCTGGCGAAATTGTTATTACAGAAGTAAAGATTTACAAAGAGGAAAAAATTCTTTTTTTTAATAATGGAGAATTAACAGCAACGGATTTTTACGGAAGAAGATAGTAGTATAGGACTCTCTGATAAATTTAAAAAGAAAACGGTTGAATTTTATGTTAAGACAAAAAGGGATTAAAAAATGCGTGAGGTTTTATAAATTTGTATTAGGGTAGAGTAAAAGAGAAGAAAAGGAGAAAATAGCATGGAACTGAAAAAGGTATGGATGTCCTCGGAAACAAGAAAAAAAAGCCGATATGGGTATCGGACGGTGGGGAAAATATTGGGAATTGTATTTTTAATGACAGCTTTACTTTTGATAGGAACATTTCTGTCTCTTTCTTTAGGATTGCCACAGCAAAGCTCTTCAATGATTTTGGTGCTTTTGGCTAGTACACTTGGGATTGTGCTGACTGCAAGGTTGGGACGGCGGGGAATGCAGGATGCCACGATTTTTTTTCTTACAGAAAATGACGGTTTATGGATTATGGATGCCCGCAGCATACCTAATTATGGAGATGGATTTTTGGGCTTTGCAGTTGGTGCGATGGAGACGCAGGCGTTTTTGCGTTTGCAGGGCAAAAAGCCATATCTTCCCCAAGGTGCAGATGAAATCCTGAAAGTATGGGGCATTAAAGAAAATAACAGTCATTATGTTATCCGATGCCAGTCACGTCATCCAAATAAACGTGTGACCCGGCATACATATTTTCTGGTTAAGGGACTTCAGGATGAAGAAATGCTATTGAAGGAGTTCGAGAGAAGAAAAACCTGGGAAAAAACACTGGAGCCGGCTGAAAATCGAAATATGTGGTATATTCTACTGAGCGGAGTGGGGCTTGCGGTATGTGTTATTATGTGTGTCATGAGTCATCCGGCTGTTGCCAGAATGCCTGGAACGATTTATTTTCCCTGTATGGGAGCCTCTTTGATAGCATTTTGCTTTTTATTTTACTTTATTATCCGTCAACGCCGAGGGGAATAAGCGAGTTAGGTTTCCGCATCTAAAGAGGATACTATAAAAGAAAAAAGAGAAACACAGGGGGCGTTAAGAGATTGTAAAAGGAGGTGTCACATGAATTTCACAGACGAAAAAGACTATCTTATGCGTATGATTAAGGAAATGGTAAGCGTCTTGTTTTCTCTAATGTTGGGGAAGAAATATACTTCTGTTGAATTAGAAAATGAAGACAAATTTCAGGTGTCAGGGAGACCACTAAAAGATTTTAAAGCTATGATTGACCGAGGACAGATTAATGAAGCGGAGAATATTCTTTTAGATGAAATGGATTATACCAATCAAGATGATGTGATAACGGCTGCACTTTTTTATCAGTATTTATGTGAGAAAGAAGAAGGTTTTTTGCAGGAACATCAATATTCAAAAGAGGAGGTACTTTTTGGAGCAAAAGATTTATTAGAGAAATCAGGATATCATGATTTACTTGAGATTTTGCAGGAAAAAATATAGTTTATCAGTTATGAAAAAGAAGTTGTTACAGTTAAGGGCATATCAATGTTTCTGAACAATGCTAAATGTGACAACTTCTTTTTGTGTATTTAAGGATGCTGCTGAGAATTTAAAATTTCCTGTTCTTCAAAGTAGCGATCTGCAATAAAACCGGCAGACTCTGCCCAAAGTGTATTTTCAGTGTTTTGCAAAGCTTTGTAAGTCTTAGAGTGGTAAAAAGCTACGGTGGCTTCAGGAAAATTCATACCTGTTGTTTCTTGGATAATGTCTATAACATCTCGAATTTGTATACATAAATTCATAGTAATGTCTTTTCCATTGAAAAAATATTTATTACTAATCATGAGCAATCTCCTTTCGATATTCAAAATATAGATATTCTAAAGCACGTGGTGTGTGGAAAGACACTTGATTGTTAATTTTACTATAACGAAGTCTGTCTACTGCTTCATGTGATTTTAAAATACCTGACATATAAAGTTGAACGGTTTCCATTGTGTTATCATCGGCCACAGGACCTATGACTATATCATAATTATGTTGGATGCCGCCATGTAATCGATTGTTTTTGATAAATTCTAACCATTCTGCATCAAGAGTATTAAAATGTTTGATATTCAGTGAATTAGAAGGATGAAAAATGTATTGATATACGTATTCGCTGCCAGAAAAAGTTCGCATATATAAACGATGCGCCCATTCTTTAGCTTGAGTTTCTAGTACAGTACAATAAAATCCACGACCGAAGTCTCGTCGATTGCGTCATTTTCTGATAGATTGTGTATTTTTGCATAATTTTCTAAAGCTTGAATAGATAAAGACTCTACATCTGATTGCATGCTCATTTTTTACCCCTCCATTCTAATAACTTTATTATAACAGAATTGTTTTTTATAGCCAATAGCAAAAGTTTATCCTTAAATGATAATGCTTTGCTTTTAATTTACAATAAATATATTATGCAAACTAAAAAGCGGAAGTGGAAAAAACATTGCTCCATTTTTGCTTTTTCTGTTATAATGGGCTGGGAGGCAGATATGAAAGAAAAAATATTAATTGTAGATGATGAAACAGAAATCGCAGATTTAGTCGAGTTATATTTGCAAAATGAAGATTTTCTCGTATATAAATTTTACGATGCAGAAGAAGCGTGGAATTTTATGGAGAAGGAAGAGCTGGATTTGGCTCTTTTGGATATTATGATGCCAAAGATTTCAGGCTTAGAGTTGTGTAAAAAAATACGTGAACGATATAATTATCCTATTATTATGCTGACGGCAAAAGGAGCGGAAATTGATAAAATTCAAGGCTTGACTTTAGGAGCGGATGACTATATTACCAAGCCTTTTCAGCCGCTTGAGGTAGTGGCAAGAGTAAAGGCGCAGCTGCGCAGATATAAGCGTTATAATATGGGAACAGTGAAAGCAGAGGAGATTTTAGAGCATAAAGGATTGGTTTTAAACAAAAAAACGCATGAATGTTTCTTAAATGAACGTTTATTATCGCTTACACCCACGGAGTTTTCTATTTTAGCTATTTTATGCGAACAAAAAGGCAATGTAGTTAGTGCGGAGGAGCTGTTTCATCAAATTTGGAAAGATGAATATTACAGCAAAAGCAATAATACTATCACCGTACATATTCGTCATTTAAGAGAAAAAATGGAGGACTCTTTTGAAAATCCAAAGTATATTAAAACGGTATGGGGGTGTGGCTATAAAATTGAAAAATGAGAAGAAAAATATTTGTAAAAATGTGAAAATTATTCTTTTGATTTTGCTGTTCCTTTTGGGAATTTACGGGGTTTACTATCTATTTGATACGGTTTTTAACGGCATGATTTTAGATTGGATTAGCAATCATTTCGTTCATGAGGAACGTACCGGATGGTACGACGGAGAACAAAAGGTTCAATATATTTATGAGCGTGTGGATTGGCAGGCATTTAAGTATATTGCAGTTGTTTCTTTTGTTTTTTTGGCAGGTATAATTGGAAGCTCTGTATATATTATTTTGCATTTTTCCTTGAAAAAACAACAGAAAAAATTGGTTTCCAAAACAGCGGAAATGATACATAATTACATGAAAAAAGAATGTGATGTATCGGAAATTTTCCCTCAGGAATTTTCAGAAATAAGTACGCAGTTGGTGCAGATAAAAGCAGATATGGAAAGAAAAGAACAGTATTTGAAAATGGAAACTCAGAAAAAGAATGATTTAATTACTTATCTGGCACATGATTTGAAGACACCGCTTACATCGGTTATGGGGTATTTGAATTTACTGGAAGACGCACCGGATATGCCCCTTGCTCAACGTGAAAAATATACTCATATAGCCAGAAAAAAGGCAGAGCGTTTAGACAGTCTTATTCAGGAATTTTTTGAAATTACCCGTTACAATTTACAGAATATTACGCTGGAAAAAGAGAATATTGATTTATATTATATGCTTATACAGATGAAAGAAGAATTTTATCCTGTTCTGGCACAGAAGGGAAATACAATAGAATTGAAAGTGCCGGAGGACTTACAGGTTTACGGTGACGCAGATAAGCTTGCCAGGGTGTTTAATAATATTATTCGGAATGCCGTTTCTTATAGTTATCCGTCTTCTGTTATTACGATTGAGGGAGAGAAAAATTCAGACGGAGTGTGCCTTTTCTTCCGAAATAAAGGAAAAACAATTCCAAAGGAAAAGCTTTCCAGAGTATTTCAGAAATTTTTCCGAATTGATGAGGCACGCAGCTCAGATAGTGCAGGGTCAGGTCTTGGACTTGCTATTGCAAAAGAGATTGTGGAGCTTCACGGGGGAAGTATTTCTGCTATAAGTGAACAGGAGGAGACGGTTTTTCAGATTGTACTTCCGGAAAAGTAATGAGTTGCAAGTAAACAAATGGAGGTATTATGTATGGAAAAATTATTTTATCTGGCTATTTTTCATAAAGCAGAAGAAGGTGGTTTTTGGATTTCATTTCCCGATTTACCGGAATGTTTTACAGAAGGAGATGATATGAAACAGGCTTATGAAATGGCAGTAGAGGCTCTGGGACTTGCGTTGGTGAACCGAAAAGAGGAGAAAGAGGAAATTCCTATGCCCTCCGAAATAGATAAAATTCAAAACGAGGAAGGTATTGATTTCAGCTTAGTCTTTCCAGAAAATAATAGGTAGAATTGAATTAAATTATTAAAAATTATAGAATTACAATATAGAAAAATCAAAATAGAGAAAGGTATAGAAAATGTATATTGATTTTAAAAAGAATTGTAAAGAATACCTAAAAGAAGCCAAGAAAAAAGGCTATCAAAAATATGGATTTGTAGAATTTCAGGAATTTAGGGGAATTGTTATTACAAGTTTACAGAAATTAAATAATCCGTTAGAGGAATTATTGTACTATAAATTTGTATATCAAAAAAAGGAGATGAGATTTTATCATATTGCAACAGAACTAAAAGAAATAGCCATATCTGGAATAGCTATTTTGAGTTTTTATATGACAGTGGCTTCTATGTTGGGAGAACATAGTATGAAATATTTGTCATTCGGGTATGCACTAATAATGTTATATTGTGGAGTGGAGATGTCCATATTTCAGTATAGTAAAATAGACTATTTTCTTTGCGAAATTTTTGCGAGTATAAGTGAAAGAGACTTACAATAATTATCCACAAGTCAAATTAAAATCATACATAATTAAAGAATATACCTTTTCAAATCTTAAGGAAATCTTAGGATTTTAACAACAGAATATTAAAACACCTTTTCTTTCTTTTTGGTACAGTAGATTTATAAGAAGTACAAAAGAAAGAAGGGTGTTTTTTATATGAGTAAACGGAAACAAAGAAGAAAGAGAAGAAGAAAAATAGGATTAATTTTCTTGGCAGCAGTGTTGGTTTTCTTGCTTTTGCCAAATAAAAAATCGGAAGTTTTCAGCAAGGGAAAGGAAGAAATTTCTTTAGGAGAACTTTATAGTGAGGCTGCGATACTGCTGGACGAAGAAGGTCAAATTTTAGGAAGAAAAAATTCAGAAAAGAAAATTTATCCGGCTTCGCTTACGAAAATTATGACAGTGCTTTTATCCATAGAAAAGCTGGATAATATACGGGAAATAACTGTTTTAAGAGAGGAAATCTTTCCTGAATTATATGCACAGGACGCTTCTATGGCAGGATTTTTGCCGGGAGAAAAGGTTACTTACAGAGACCTTTTATACGGAGCGATGCTGCCCTCAGGGGCAGAATGTTGTGTCGCTTTGGCAGAAGGTTCTTGTGGTTCAGAGAAAGAATTTGTATCAGAAATGAATAAGAAAGCAAAAAAACTGGGAATGAAAAATACACATTTTACAAATACTACCGGCTTACATGATGATAATCATTATACAACAGTTGAGGATTTATCACGCTTACTTTGCTATGCTATGAAAAATCAGGACTTTTCTAAGATTTTTACTGCATTTTCATATTCTGTGCCTGCGACTAACAAACATCCGGAGGGCTTTACTTTTTTCAGTACATTATCACAGGAGTTGCAAAAAGCAGGAGTAAAAGATAGCTGTATTTTAGGAGGAAAAACGGGCTATACCTCAAATGCAGGGCTTTGTCTTGCCACAGCAGCAGAAATAAACGGAAAAAAGTATTTTTTCATTACCGCTCATGCACAAGGCTCGCATAATACAGAACCGTATCACGTGTTAGATGCGCTTTCTGTTTATGGAAAACTGGAGAAATAATTTTAGCTGTGTCTTCTTTTCGGTATCTGTGCTATAATTTGCAGTATATACAACGGATTATATAAGCAATTTATAACCCCACCGGAAAGGATTAAATATATGAATTTATATGATAACATTCTATCTTTTAAAGGCACATGGAGAAGGTATCAGGAGCGTGTCTTAAACTCATCGGATGCTTATCTCTCCGACAAAAAAATACATATTGTAGCTGCTCCCGGCGCTGGGAAGACAACCTTAGGCATTGAACTTATCAGGCGGACACAAAAGCCCTGTCTTATCCTTTCACCAAGAATTGTTATTCGGGAGCAGTGGCTGGAAAGAATAAAAGACGGCTTCTTAAATGAGAAGCTTTCGCCCGAAGATATTCTTTCCAATGATATTCAAAATCCAAAGCTCATTACTTCGATTACCTATCAGACTTTATTTTGCGGCATGACACATTATGCCGGAATAACTGAGAAAGAGGAAACAGAAAATCAGGAAGCCATGGATTTTTCTCATTTTGAGCTTCTTAGAACAGTAAAGGAAGCAGGGATAAAGGTTATATGTTTAGATGAATGTCACCATCTGAAAAACGAATGGTGGAAGGCGCTAGAAGATTTTATGAAGGAAATGGGAGAGGTTACGGTAATCTCATTGACAGCAACACCTCCTTATGACGCGACGCCGGTGCAATGGGAACGTTACTGTAATATGTGCGGACCTGTGGATGAAGAAATTACAGTTCCTGAGCTGGTAAAGGAAAACAGCCTTTGCCCACATCAGGATTTTGTGTATTTTAATTATCCCACAGGTGAAGAGCAGGAAAAGGTAGATTTCTTTCGGCAAAAGGCAGCTCAAATGATGCAAAAACTCATGGGTGATGTACGATTAAAGGATGCTGTGGCATCTCACAAAGGGTTGGAAGACGTACAGGGATATTTGGAAAAATTACTGGAAAATCCTGCATATTTATCTTCTTTGCTGATTTATTGTCAGGAGCAGAATATTCCTTATGCCCGCAGATGGCTGAAAATTTTAAATGTCAAAGAGCTTCCGCCTATGTCTGAAAAGTGGATGGGAATTTTATTACAGGGCTTTTTATATGATGATATATCTGAGTTTACGTGTCAGGAGGAATATCGAGAGGAGCTTATTCGGCAATTAAAAGCCCATGGATTGATAGAGAGAAAGAAGGTTGCTTTTTTCGTAAATCAAAAGCTGGAAAAAACTTTGATGAACAGTGCGGGAAAATTAAAAAGTATTTCGGAAATTTGCAGACTGGAATATTCTTCTCTGGGTAATCAGTTACGGCTTTTGATTTTGACAGATTATATTAAAAAGGAATATGCAAGAAAATTAGGAAAGCCCAATTTCCAGCCAGACAGTTTGGGTGTTCTGCCTATTTTTGAGATGCTGAGAAGGGAAAATCCGGATTGGAAATTAGGGGTTTTATGCGGAAGTCTGATTTATGTTCCGGATACAGCGCTGGCTGCTCTGAAACGCATTTCCTGTTCTTTTGGTATAGAAAAACTTCCTTCAAAGGCATTGTTAAACGAAAACGGAGAATGTTTGGGTTACAGTGAGATTTTGCTTACAGAAAATACCCATTTGTGCACACAGATGATTACTATGCTCTTTGAAAAAGGAGAAATCGAAATTTTAATCGGAACAAAATCACTGTTGGGAGAAGGCTGGGACTCTCCCTGTATCAATGCTCTGATTATGGCAAGCTCCGTGGGTTCTTATGTATTGGGCAATCAGATGCGAGGAAGGGCTATTCGTGCAAGTAAGGATAATCCTGACAAAACCAGTAATATCTGGCATTTAGTTTGTATGACCGACAGGAAGGAGTCCTGTGAAGTGACAGAAGATTTCCGCACACTGCAAAGAAGGATGATGGGATTTTTAGGAGTGAGTTATGACGGAATGGTAATTGAAAACGGTATGGAACGTTTAAATACCATTACTCCTCCTTACACTTACCGACATCTTATGGAAATTAATGAAGACATGAAGCTGCGGGCGTGTATGCGGGAAGAATTAAAAGTCCAGTGGCAGCAGGCAGTTCATATTCAGGGAAATATGGAAGCCGTAGAAACCTGTAAAATGAAGAAAAAGACTTTAAATCCCAGCGCTTCTTTTTTCAATGCTTTGGGTATGATTGCGTTAAGTGTTGCAATTCGAATGAGTCAGGGCATGATACGGGGCGCTTTTCGCAGAAGCTATGGGCAGCAGGGCATTACAGATTTTATTTTTACCGTGGCAGCAGCCGGAATTTTTCTCTGGGGCGTGTGGCGGCTTGTGCATTTTTCCAGTCCTTTAAAGCGTTTGCGAGAAATGGCAGAGGGAATGAAAGCGGCTCTTGCAGAGTCCCAAAATATTACGTCTTCCTGTAAAGTTAGTGTGTATGCAGAAAACGGTGTGGATTATCAGGTGTTTTTAAAGGGCGGAACAACAAGAGAGAAAGAGCTGTTTGCCCAGTGTATGGAAGAATTTTTGGCAGCGGTGGATAATCAGCGTTACCTTTTGTATGCGCCCCAGGCATTGGGAGCTATGACGAAATATTATTGTGTGCCCTCTGTTTTCTCTAAGACAAAGCAGGATGCTCTCTTCTTTCAGAAGGTTATGGCATCTCATTTAGGCAAATATCATCTGGTGTATACCAGAACACCGGAGGGACGAGTTGTGCTGCTAAAAGGAAGAGCAGAAGCCTTTGGCAGTCGAAATGAGCGGATTTTAAAGAGAAAGAAGGAAATAAAAGGAGCTTTAGAGTAGTTCATCTTTCGTTGACAAGTTTTTTCTCTTCCAGTACAATATAAACTGGTGTGAATTTTACTTTTACCAGTTTATAGAGTGGAGATTATAAGATGAACAGCACATTAGAAATAAAGATACAGGATTTAAAAAACTTAAACAAAGAGGAATATCTGCTGGTAGATATTCGGGAAGAAGCAGCTTTTGCCCACGGTTTTATTCCCAATGCAGTGAATATTCCTCTGTCAAGGCTTCGGGAGAAGCCGGAGCTTCTTCCAAAAGATAAAAAGATAATTTTATACTGCGCCAAAGGGATTTTAAGCTATGAGGCAGCAGAGGAATTGGAAGAAAAGGGGTATGATGTCGCACATCTTGCAGGTGGATATGGGGCATGGCTTTTAGACAGCTTTTCCACAGAGGAGCGATATCCGGAAATTGAGAAAAGCATCAGAAAGAAATTTCATAAAACAATTTTCAGTCACTTTACAAAAGCTATCAATGAATACGAGCTTGTAAAAGAGGGAGATAAAATTGCCGTGTGTATTTCCGGCGGAAAAGACTCCATGCTTATGGCAAAGCTGTTTCAGGAGCTGCAAAAGCATCGCAAGGTGAACTTTGATGTGGTTTTTCTAGTAATGGACCCGGGATATAATGAAACGAACCGAAGGGTAATTGAAGAAAATGCACGGCTTTTAAATATTCCTATTACAATTTTTGAAACCAATATTTTTGAAACCGTGTATGAAATCGAGAAATCCCCATGTTACTTATGTGCCCGTATGCGCAGGGGCTATTTATACAGCAAAGCAAAGGAGCTGGGCTGCAATAAGATTGCCTTGGGACACCACTATGATGATGTAATTGAAACCATTCTTATGGGAATGCTTTACGGAGCACAAATCCAGACCATGATGCCAAAGCTTCACAGCACAAATTTTGAGGGTATGGAGCTTATTCGTCCTATGTACCTTATCCGTGAAGATGATATTAAGCATTGGCGTGATTACAACGATTTACATTTTATTCAATGTGCCTGTCGTTTTACAGATACCTGTACCACTTGCAGAGAAGACGGAAGCACAGGCTCTAAGCGTATGGAAATCAAAGGACTGATTAAAGAACTAAAGGAAATCAATCCTTTTATCGAAGGAAATATTTTTAAAAGTGTAGAAAATGTAAATTTAAGTACCGTGATTGCATATAAAGAAAATGGAGTAAAACATCATTTTCTGGAGAATTATGACACCGCAGAAAGGACCGAAGAAAATGGATAAGAAACAGTTGCAGACGCTGCTGGAACAGGTAGCCAACGGAGGCGTGAAACCGGAGGATGCCCTGCTTCAGATTAAAACAGAGCCTTACAAGGATATGGGATTTGCAAAGCTGGATACGCACAGAGGTATTCGTCAGGGAATGGCAGAGGTGATTTACGGCGCAGGAAAGACAAAAGAGCAGATTTTAAAAATTGCACAGGCAATGCTCACAGAACAAGAAAAAACAGTGCTGATTACCAGAATGAGTCAGGAAGCAGCTGATTATGTGAAGCAGTATTTAGATTTAAAATATGACGAGATGTCACGTACCGGAAGAATTGGAAAAATTCCAACGCCGGACGGAGCAGGAAAAATCGTCATTGCCACAGGAGGAACCAGCGATATGCCTGTGGCTGAGGAGGCTGCGCTTACCGCAGAAATATACGGAAATGAGGTAATACGCCTCTATGACGTAGGGGTAGCGGGCATGCACCGCCTGATGGACCATGTAGATGAAATCATGAGTGCGAGAGTCATTGTAGCCATTGCCGGTATGGAAGGCGCACTGGCAAGTGTTATCGGAGGCATGGCAGACTGTCCGGTAATCGCAGTGCCTACCAGTGTGGGATACGGAGCCAATTTTGGCGGTTTATCAGCGCTGCTGTCTATGTTGAACTCCTGTGCCAGCGGCATCAGCGTGGTAAATATTGACAATGGTTTTGGCGCAGGATATTTAGCTAGTATGATTAACCATTTGGACGGCAAGAAAAACTAAGGAGAAAGAACATGACAAAGCAGGAAAAAGCGTTAGAAGTCATTGAACGTTTGCGAAAGGAATATCCGGATGCAGGCTGTACACTGGATTATGACGATGCGTGGAAATTGCTGGTCAGTGTGCGCTTGGCTGCACAGTGTACCGATGCCAGAGTAAATGTAGTTGTTGAGGATTTATATGCAAAATATCCCGATGTGAATGCTTTGGCAGAAGCACCCGTAGAAGAAGTAGAGAAAATTGTACGTCCCTGTGGTTTGGGAAAAAGTAAAGCAAGAGATATTTGTGCCTGTATGAAGATTTTAAAAGAGGAATATCAAGGGAAAGTACCGGATGATTTTCAGGCTCTTTTAAAGCTTCCGGGAGTGGGAAGAAAGAGCGCAAACCTGATTATGGGGGATGTGTTCGGAAAACCCGCCATTGTAACCGATACGCATTGCATTCGCCTTGTAAACCGTATCGGATTGGTAGGAAATATCAAAGAGCCGAAAAAGGTAGAAATGGAATTATGGAAAATCATTCCTCCCGAAGAAGGAAGCGATTTCTGCCACCGCCTTGTATACCATGGTCGGGAAATATGTACTGCCAGAACAACACCTCATTGTGAGAGCTGCTGTCTGGCAGATATCTGTGAGAAAAACGGAATTTAAAGAATTTCGTCAAGCTGTTCTTCTGTCAATTCGATATGGTAAAAGAGCTGATAAAATTCAGTTACTTCTTTTCGTATGTCTTCAGTATAGACTTCCGGATAGACAATGCTTCCAAGCCACGGAATACCGATAAAACGATTGACAGAAGGAGGATTGTTGATATAGCTGTATGGAATATCGGGAATTTGATAAACCTGTTTATTCTTTACAGCTTCTAAATCCTGCCATGCAGGGTCATTTAAAAGCTTTTCATAAAGTTCCTTTGTGTCTGCCAAAACAATGTCAGGGTTCCAAAGGAAAATCTGTTCTAAGGAAACTTCACTTCCGCCGCCGGTAGAGGCTGCGTCAACTCTTGCAGCATTCACAGCGCCGATTTGTTCCACAATATCTCCGTGAATAGAGCCGGAAGCATTGGTATTTAATCCTTCATTTCCGGAAGCCAGATAAATGGTCTTTTTTTCATTCTCCGGTATGGATGCTGCCTTTTTGGAGGTATCTTCTAAAAGTTCTTTGCAATATTCTGCAAGCTCTTCACATTCTTTTGTATTGCCCAGTAATTCACCCAGCTTTGTATAAGCGCTTTCCATGGTAGGCAGAGTGGCTTCAATAAAGACAACAGGAATACCAAGCTGTTCACTCAAAGAGTCAAGCTCTTCTCCTATATTTTTCTTTGGTTCTCCGATATCAATGACAAGCTCAGGAGAAGCTGCCACAAGAGCTTCCATATTCAGATTGGCATTTTTTCCGTAAAACTGACCGAAAACAGGGAGGGAATAATAACTGTCGTCAATATATCCTTCTGCTGTTTCGGGAAATTCTCTGGCAAGTCCACAGAGCAAATCCGGCGCTGCGGTATATAAGACCAACTGAGCCACAGGACCGGAGGGCGCAATTTTTTTCAATTCCTTTGGAATGGTTACGGTTCTTCCGACAGAGTCGGTAAAGGTACGTGTTTCTTCTGTTTCAGTGTTTTCCTGTGTCTGCGCTTCTTTTACCGGCTCTTTTGCCGGTTCTTCTTTTGCGCAGCCGGTAAGGCTAAAAAGCAGTGATACAGACAATAAAATAGTAAATAGTTTCTTTTTCATAAATTCCTCCATAAGTATAAATTTTAAAATCAGATTTTCGGAATACACACAGGCTGCGGAACATCAGAAGAAGTATAAAGCTGTATGGGAATATTGTATATTTCTTCTAATAGAGAGGCTGTGAGCACCTCCTGCGGTTTTCCCGACGCCATTGCAGTTCCATTATGTAAAACAAGCACTTTGTCTGCAAAAAGAAAAGCATGTTCTGGATTATGAGTGGAAAGCAGAACAAGATATCCAAGTGCAGAAAGCTGTTTTAATTTTTTTAAAAGACGGATTTGATTTCCATAGTCCAAATTTGAGCATGGCTCATCCATAATGAGGATAGGCGCTTTTTGAGCAAGTGCTCTGGCAATCAAAACCATCTGCTGTTCCCCGCCGCTTAAATGTGAAAAAGAGCGGGAAGCGTATTTTTCCATACCCATAAGGCGAAGCGCCTCCATGGCAGCTTCTTTTTGTGTATCCTTTGGTGTGGAAAAGGGAGAAAGACTGGCAGCAGTTCCCATGAGAACCGTATCAAATACGGAAAAAGGAAAGCTCTGCTTATGCAGCTGGGGAATATAGGCAATGGATTTTGCCAGCTCTTTTTCCTTTAAAGCTTTTATATTCTGTCCGTCAAGAGAAATTATTCCCGTATAATTTTTTTGCAGATTTAAAATACATTGAAACAAGGTGCTTTTTCCGGCACCGTTTTTTCCCAATACACACACAAAGCTTCCTGTATCAAGAGAAAAATCAAGGTCTCTTAATAAGGGAGCTGTTTGGTAGGAAAAACACAGAGAATGTACGGATAAATTCAAATCATCACCTCTTAAAAATTACTTTCTTTCTTCAAAATCAGATACAAAAAGATAGGCACACCTACAAAGGCAGTTAAAATTCCGATAGGAATTTCATTGGTAGATAAAAGTCTGGCACAATTATCGGTTACTACAAGGAAGCTTCCTCCTAACAGGAAAGAAGCAGGCAAAAGTTTCCGATAATCGTTTCCTACCAAAATTCTTCCGATATGAGGAATAATCAGTCCAATCCAGCCAATCATGCCGCTTACGGATACTGCTGCTGCGGTAATGAGCGTAGCACAGAAGATAACAAGAAACCTCACTTTTTGAATAGAAACGCCCATACATCTTGCTTCCTCATCACCTAAGGTGGCAATATTCATCTGCCAGCGGAAAAGATAGAGGGGAATAAGTCCCAAAATAATCAAAGGCGCTGCAAAAAGAACATCGTCGGGACGAATAGATGCAAGGCTTCCCATCAGCCAGTAAGTAATGACAGGCAGAACATTATCTGTATCGGCTACCAGTTTTACCAAAGAAATAGAAGAGGAAAACAGGGAGCTGATTAAGATACCTGCCAACACCAGAGCAAGAGAGGGATTGCTTTTTACCTTTCGGCTAATTAGATAAACAACAAAAACAGCCAGAAGTCCAAAGAAAAGAGCGCTGGCTGAAACTGCCTGATAGCTAAATCCTAATAAAAGTCCTAAAGCAGCACCAAATCCTGTTCCGGAAGAAACTCCAAGTACGTCAGGAGAAACCAAAGGATTTTGAAAAATGCCTTGGTATACAGCACCGGCACAGGACAATCCTCCACCTATTAGTGTTGCCATAAATACTCTGGGAAGTCGTATCTGAAAAAGAACAGTCTCCAATTGAGAATCCCATGTGGGGGAAATCGGAAGAATTTTGGAAAATAAAATTTTTACCAATTCCACAGGGGAAATTGGATATCGTCCCAGAAGAAAAGAAGAAAAAAAGCAAACAAAGAATAACAGAGTGAACCATAAAAGCCAATGCTTTTGTTTTTTCTTTTTCATGTGTAAACCTCAGTTTCTAAAAAGTTTTTTAAGGCAAGCTTTACTTCTTCCCGATTAAACGCTGTCAATTCTACAATGACGCTGTGAAACTGCTGTGTCATATCCTTGTGCAGCTTTTGAAGCTTTATAGCTTCCTGCTTTTTCATTTCGACTCTTGTCATCATTGAAGTCAGATTTTGAGGGCTTTTTATGACACCTACACAGTAGACATCGCTTTCTAGTAAAGCGTAGAGGGCATTTAAAAATTCGGGAACGAGAAGCTCTGTTCCCCCAATTTCGTCCAGACATTTTAACGGTGTCTTTTCATTTAACAGTGTAATTGCAGTTGTCTGAAAAACATGTAAATCTTTTTGCCAGCCTGTATCCGATTTTTTTATGAACAAATCGGATGCTTCTGCCTGATATGTGGCAGTAAGAGGATGTTTGCTGCTCCAAGGGAGGAGACGAAAGCCTCCGGTAGTACCATCGGGAAGAAGCTGTCTTTGAGCAAAAAAACCGGATATCGAAAACTCTGCTTCCTGTAAAACTTCCATAAGAAGGGTGGATTTCCCTATACCGGAAGTTCCCGTGAGAAAAAAATGGTGCATGTGAAATACCTGCCTTTATCGTCTCGTTTATTTTAAATAGGTAACCTTGGAAGGCTCAAAAAATCCTCGTGCATCCGGATTTTGCTCCGGTTTCCCCACAGCAACCACAGCCAGAGGGATACTTGTAACCTGAAGCAGCTTCTGTAATTTTTCTACTCTATCCATTACAGGATAAAATCCGCACCAGCAAGTGCCGTATCCTAAATCCGTTGCCTGAAGGAGCAGATTTTCAATGGCAGCTCCGCAATCCTGCGGCCAAAAAGCATTGCAAATATTTTCCTGCAAGTCAGGTCTTCCACATACTACAATGGCAAGACTGGCAGTGTGTAACATGGAAGTATGAGGGCTGATTTCAATAATCTGTTCTTTTATTGTTGGATTTTCCACAACAACAAATTCCCATGGCCTTGTGTTACAGGCACTGGGCGCCATCATGGCAGCCTCCAACATGGTTTCAATGTCTTTTTGAGGAATAACAAAATTTTCTTTATACTTTCGAATGCTTCTTCGTGCACGAATAACTTCTGACGTATTCATAATTTAAAACTCCTTTCTTTTTTTCTATCCTAATTATAAAGCTTTTTGGAAAGGAAATAAATCTATTTTAGAAATTTATTACTAATTTACTACGATGGCAAGAAGAACGGTAAGGCAAAGATGAAAAAAATATTCTGACAGATAACAGAAAAATAATGACTATTCAATTTTCTTATGGTATACTCCTATCTTTGACAGTTGAGAAATGAAAAAATCGCTGTGTCCCTTGGTTTCATTG